>NZ_JBXARL010000002.1:0-434120 GCF_058808215.1 Aminobacter sp. GW821-FHT11F06
CTCCGAGACTCACTGAAGCTTTGACAACCTCAGCTTTCCCGGCCGGGACCGAATGGACAACCTCCTGAAAGCTCACAGCTAGTGCATTGAACGGCAGGGCGAGGGATAAATTGATGCGCTATCGTTTGTTTATTCGCCGCGCTTGGGCAGACACCGAATCAATCTTCGGAACACCACTCGCGTTAATTATCGCTACGGCACTGCCAGCGCTGATCGGGTTGATAGTCCATCGCCAACTCTATGGTTGGCCGTCAGCGAGAGATGAGCTTCTATCGATGATTTCCTTTGGAGCAATCGGAGGTTCGAGCGCCATAGCATTGGTTTTCTTATTCAACCTTCTATTGTCGCCCTTCAGGATCGAGAGAGACCGGGCGAATGCCCTAGAAGATAGCCTGATGGAGCTAAAGTCCGGCCTCGGCCCAAAGGAAGAAATACCTTGGTTCTTCCGGCAAATTCTTACTGATCAGCAGTGCCATGTTTTCCCATCTGGCACCGATCGTATTCATATATTATTTCCTTGGCCACTCCGTTGCATGCCAACCATCACATTCGGCGCAAATCCATCAATAACATTCGATGATCTTTCAGTGATTAATATCACCGACAAACACTTGATACTAAAGGCGTCCGCAGAGTATCTGATAAAACGAACGATCGATGACGCGTACAGGGAGGTAAAAGCAAACGGTATATTTATTGATTCTGACGACGGAGAGGGAATTAAAGTAGCAGCTCGCCGACTTGGTTTCAAAGAAGACAACGGGAGAATTACTTCAAGTTTTATTTTTCAAGCGCTTCGGAACCCTGAGAAGGGCTATCCTTACCTTGTAAAATCAGTCGCTAACGATTAACAGGGCTCTCAGGGCGCCCGAACCGGCCTTCCTGCTTGATATTCTTCCGTCGATTGCACAGGCCATTGAATGCTGCCAGTTCGATCGATTCCAGAACAGACGCATATCGCCTTTCAAGGCTCGGATGTGATCGACATGTTGGCAGGCCGGCCACATCCGCATGCACAGAGTGGATTACCTAGCGCAGCTGTTGGCCAACACGTCGTCAGTGGTCAAACTGCTCTGCCGGATTGCCCGTGCAGACAGCGGCGTTTCGGCAAGAATAGTGTACCCTCTTTACATGCCCCCTCCTGCTTACTTCCTGCCACAACGGTCCAGCGCGATATTTTTTTTAAATATCTACCAATCCACGCCGCGAACTCTTCACATTTACAACCAATTCATCATTCCATTGCATCTTGCTGCCCCGGGGGAACTTCTTTTGGGGAAGCGGGGGATCGACATGTCGGCGAGCGCTGAGGCCAGCTCGAAACACCAGATGCTTGCGCATGGGCTCATGCGCAATACCAAGGCATCTTATGCGGCAGCGCTGATGCTGATCGCGTCGCTTGCAACCGCCAGCTTCTTCCTCTTGAGTTCGGTCATATCGGCAAACGTACAGAAGACGGCGCTGATCGAACTCGGCGCCCGCCAGCAGATGCTGTCGCAGAGAATATTGTTGAGCGCGACGGAGGCCTATACGGCCGACGCGCAGTGGCTGCGCACCCAGGCCAGGCAGAACCTCAAAGCTGCGCTCGATGCTTTCCTCGCAAATGAGCAGCTTCTCCGCGACGGATCGACCGACACGAGGTCGCCGCTTTATCAGCTTGAGCTTTCCAAGGACGCGACCAAGCTCTTTGACGAAGCGCCCGGCCAGATCGAGGCGTCGACGCGGATACTGACGCACACCGTCAACTCGTTCCTCAACCTGCTGCCAACTTCGGTGTCCGCCGAGATGCCGGCCGATGCCACCGCGCACTTCGCCGCCCTCAGGCTCTATGTCGCCGAAAAAGCCCGGCGCGAATATGAGACGCTGACCCGGTTGTTTTCATCAGAAGCCGCCGAAAAAGGTGCGGCGGTGGAAAAGATCCACCTGACCGTCTTCGTGCTCACCTTGCTGCTGCTGCTGGCCGAGGCCGTGCTGATCTTCAGGCCGCTGGTGCGCAGGGTCGTGTCCTGCACCAGCGAGTTGCTCAGGGCGCGCGACCAGATGACCTTCGCTGCCAACCATGACGCGCTGACCGGCCTCTACAACAGGGCATTCCTCAACGACTACATGGACACCGCTCTTGCCGCGGCCCGGCGCAAGGGCGAGAAGATGGCGGTCATCCATCTCGACCTCGACCACTTCAAGTCCATCAACGACACGCTTGGCCATGCCGCAGGCGACGCGGTGCTGATCGAGACGGCGAAGCGCCTGTTGGCCAGTGTTCGCGATTCCGACGTCTGCGTGCGCCTTGGCGGCGACGAGTTCACCGTGATCCTGACCGATGTCGGCTCGGAAGCGGACGCCGTGGAGGTGGCGGCGCGCATCACCGCAGGCCTCAAGCAGCCGCTGGAATTCGGCGGGACCTCGCTGAAGCCCAGCGCAAGCGCTGGCGTGGCGCTGTTCCACGACGCCACCAGCACCATCGGCGACCTGATCGTCAACGCCGACCTTGCACTTTACCGCGCAAAGGCGGAGGGGCGTGGCGGCTACCAGCTGTTTGCGGCAACGCTGCGCGACAAATTCGAAGAAAAGGCAAATCTCGAGCGCGAACTGCGCGAGGCCATCGCCACCCAGGCATTCGCGGTTCATTTCCAGCCGCAGGTCTCACTCCAGAGCGGCAAGGTGATCGGAGTCGAGGCCCTGGTGCGCTGGGAGCTCGGCGGCAAGAACGTTGCGGCCGGCGAATTCCTCCCGGCGGCGGAAAAGGCGGGACTGATGCCGGCGATCGGCCGCGTCATCTTTGCCAAGGCGATCCACACAGGTGCCACATGGCATCGGGCCGGCCTGCATTTCGGCCGGCTGTCGCTTAACGTGTCGGCGCAGGAACTGCGGGAAGCGGATTTTGCCAACCATCTGCTCGACCTTCTCAAAAAAGAAGGGCTACCGACGCGCCTGGTCGCGCTGGAGATCGTCGAGTCGGTCATGCTCGACGACGGAAACAGCGGCATCGGGCTGACGTTGAAGCGCCTGCGCAAGGCCGGCATCCGCATGGAGCTGGACGATTTCGGCACCGGCTACGCGTCGCTGTCGCATATCAGCGCCAATGAGGTCGACCGGCTGAAGATCGACCGCCGTTTTGTCCGTGACATCGACAAGAACCCGGCCAATTCCAAGATCGTCAAGGCGATCATCGAGCTGGCGCGCGGCCTGGGCATTTCGATCGTCGCCGAGGGGGCCGAGACCGAAGTCGAGCTGTCGTGGCTGCACGAGCTCGGCTGCCCTGCCGTGCAGGGCTATGGCATCGCCTTTCCGATGCCGGGCAGCCAGGCCGAGGCGTGGCTTGCCACGCGCAATGGCGCGCCACAGCGGGGCTCCAAAAGCAATGTCGCCTGAGCGCAGCCGCGCATCGGCAGCCGGCGGCGACTATGCGACGAGGTCTTTTTTCCGCGGTTGATCCAGGTCAAGGCGCTGCATCCGTCTTGGGACCAGCATGGTTTTGCATTCCAGGATGGAGAAAAGACATGCCAACCGAGACCATTGTCACCGTAGTCGGCGTGCTCGCCGCGTTTGGTTTCTTCGCATTTGTGCTGGCCTATGCGAGCCTTACTTCCGAGCCCGCGCGCGCATCGAAGAAGAAGTAAGGGGTGCCTATATCCGGGCGTCGCCCAATGTGACCTGCGCCACCCCGACATACGGGTTGGCGTGCAGGGCAAGTATCCACAGGCTGACGCTCGCCGTCACGGCGAATATGAGGATCGACTTCCTGCCCGCATAGGGCCGGTCGGCATGGACAGCGCCGATGACGATCGCTGACAGCATCGTCAGGAACAGCACGAGATACCATTTGAGTTGATTGACCGAGCTCGCGCCGATGGCGAGGCGCGAATTGCGCGCATCCTGCAACTCGTCGAAATCCTGAACCATCTGGCCGATGATCGGGTCTGGAAGACCTGTCTTCGACAAGCCGATCAAGGCGAGCCGGATGTCCTGCAAGGCCTGCTCGACCGCCGGTTCAGGGGTTCGGTTGGCATCCGGCCATTCCGCCGAAACGACAGCCGCCTTGTAGGCCTGAAGGCCATTCATCAACTCGGTGGAAGCAAGGGCCTCCGGCTTCGCCATGCCGGCAAGCCGCATCATGGACGAGCGCTCCGCGCTGGCGACCTCGCTTGCGCGCGCATTGACCGACCAGACGTCCGCCGCGGTGAAGCCGAGCGACAGAGCCCAGGCCGTGGTGATCGTGCCGACGAAGGCAGAAACCGGCATGGACAAGGGATTTCGTTGCGCCTGGCGAGCAAAGACCGCCAGAAACGCCGTACCCAGGAAAAACGAAATGACGCCGACCACAATGAAGGGAAGCATCATCACGACGGGCGACCACGAAAATATTTCCACGATTGTACCTTGCGCCAGCGGTGTCTCTACTCGCCTTGAATAAGCCGATTTCGGCTATCCTCAAGCAAAAAGCCCCGCGCAAGGCGGGGCTCATGCAGATATGACGTCAGATCGCTGCCCTTACGACCTCGGCTTTTCCTTTTTCGGATCGTAGTGGGCGAAGGCAACGATTTTGGCCGGCAGGCGTTTTTGCTGGCCATCGAGCTTGCCGATCTCGACCTCGGTGCCGACATTAGCATGCGTCGCATCGATGCGGGCAAGGGCGATGTTCTTGCCCAGCACCGGCGAGCGCATCGACGAGGTGACGACGCCGATCTGGGCGCGGCCGATATGGACGCAGTCGCCATGGCCGACGGCGACGTTACCGTCGATGTCGAGCCCGACCAGCTTGTGGATCGGGTTGTCCTTGCGCCGGATCAGCGCTTCGCGGCCGATGAAATCGTCGGTCTTGGTCTTGAGCGGCACGGTGAAGCCGATGCCGGCCTCGAACGGGTCGGTCTGGTCGGAAAACTCGTAATTGGCAAAGATCAGCCCGGCCTCGATGCGCACCATGTCGAGTGCGGCAAAACCCATCGGCTTCAAGCCATGCGGCTGGCCGGCGGCCCAGACCGCGTCGAAGACCTTTTCGGCATCACGCGGATGGCACCAGACCTCGTAGCCGAGCTCGCCGGTGTAGCCCGTGCGCGAGACAACGATCGGCACGCCCTGCGCATCGCCGATGCGGCCGATGGTGAAGCGGAACCATTCCAGCTCCGACAGTGCCGGCTGGTGCGGCGGGGTCCAGATAATCTCCTTGAGGAGATCGCGGCTGTTGGGACCTTGCACCGCGATGTTGTGCATCTGGTCGGTCGACGAGCGCACCAGCACCTTGAGGCCGAGCTTTTCGGCAACCTCGCGCAACCAGACGCCGGAATAGTCGTCGCCGCAGATCCAGCGGAAATTGTCCTTGCCGAGGCGGAGAAGCGTGCCGTCGTCGATCATGCCGCCATGCTCGTAGCACATGGCGGTGTAGACGACCTGGCCGACACCGAGCTTCTTGACGTCGCGGGTCAGCGTGTACTGCAGCAGCGCTTCGGAATCCGGTCCCGTCACCTCGAACTTGCGCAGGGCCGACAGGTCCATCACCACCGCCTTTTGGCGGCAGGCCCAATATTCCTCGATCGGGCCCTCCTTGGCGAAGTCCTGGGGCAGCCAGAAGCCCTTGTATTCGATGAAGTTGCGGGTGTGCCTGGCAAAGCTTGAATGGAAGGCGGTCTCACGGGTCATTTTGGCTTCGGCCTCCGGGGTCGTGCGCCTGGCGATGGCGCGCGAGAATTTATGCTGGCCGGAATAGGTCCGGACGTGAATGTCGCTGAGGTTCCAGCCATTGGCCGGCGTGGTGTCGTCGGGACAGGCGGAGGAGACACAGACGATGTCGGTCAGCGCCCTGAGCAAGACATAGTCGCCGGGCCTGGACCAGGGTTCGTCGGAGAACATCACGCCATGGGCGTCGATGCCGGTGTTGAAGAAGAAATTGACCGCCATCCAGCCGGCGCGGGCGCTGACCCCATGGGGTGTCAGCGCGCCATTGAAGTTCTCCGAGCAGTTGATGTGGCCGGGATAACCGATGTCGTCGTAATATTTGGCATAGCAGGCGAGCGCGAAGGCGTCGTGGCGGCCGCAGGTGTCCTGGATCACCTCGACCAGCGGCTCGAAATCCTGGTCGTAATATTTCGCGTGCAGCCCGGGCATCGGATAGGCATGGCCCATCAGCGAACGCGTGGCTGTGACGTCGAGCGCGAGGTCGCGGCCCTTGTCGAGCTTGCGGGCCGAAAAGCACTGGAAATCGGTGCACTGGCGGCCATCGACATCGATGATCTGGATGTAGTCGCCGGCCTTGACGAAATAGGACTCCGCCGTCTTCGACTTGACCCGGAGATCGAGCACCGGATCGGCGAGCGGATCAGGCAGGTCGGAGCGGCCAGCGGGACGGATCGTGGCGCGCTTGACCATCACCACCAGAGGTGTCGCCGTGTCATGGCTGTCGATCGCCATCGGCGCTGCCGGGGCAGCAACCACCAGTGTGCCGTCGCGGGCGACGGTAAAACTCTCTTCCACCCCGGCCGGCGTCGCGCCATCGAAGACGCGCACGGCCTCCGCCTTGGCGAGATCGAGCTTGCGGCGTTCAAGGCCGACGCGGAAGGCCCGCAGGCTGTCGTCGCCATTGACCAGCAGCGCCTTCAGCCCCGCCGCATCGCTGTTGGTGCGCGTCCCCAAAATGCCGGGATCGGCACGGCCGGACTTGTCGAAGGCCACAAGCTCGCAAGCCTGGCCGCCCTCGGCATTGCGGATGGTGACCTTGTCGCCGGCCTCGACCTCAAACAAAATCGCGCCGCGACCCGGCACATGATAGCGCTCCATGCCCGGCACAAGCAGCCCGGGCTGCAGGATCAGGCTCGGCCGCGGCGGACCGGCCGCAATTTCGGGGTAGGCTGAAATCGTCATCACCACCTCGTCTAGAATTTGCCTGTGTGTAAAAATATTTCAGTGTGAAGAATACTCAATTTTGCCACCCCCGCAAGCCTTCCTTTTGGGCTGGCCGGCAAAATTTGAAGCGGCGCGAGCTTGGAAAGCATCTGCTTCGGGGTGCCCGGCAACGGTTCGACGACGAAGCTTGTTGACAGCGAGGGCGGACCATTATTATCATCACAGTGAAATTTTATTCGTCATGGAAAATAACTGGGAGGTTTTTCCGCATGAAAGCGCGTGTCGCCGTGATTGGAGCCGGGCCGTCAGGGCTCGCACAGCTGAGAGCATTTCAATCGGCAGCGGCGAAGGGCGCTGAAATCCCCGAAATTGTCTGCTTCGAAAAGCAGGCCAATTGGGGCGGCCTGTGGAACTACACCTGGCGCACCGGCCTCGACCAATATGGCGAGCCCGTCCACGGTTCGATGTACCGCTATCTGTGGTCGAACGGCCCCAAGGAGGGCCTGGAGTTCGCCGACTATTCCTTCGAGGAGCATTTCGGCAAGCAGATCGCCTCCTATCCGCCGCGCGCGGTGCTCTTCGACTATATCGAGGGCCGTGTGAACAAGGCCGGCGTCCGCAAGTGGATCCGCTTCGAAACGGCCGTGCGCATGGTGACCTGGAACGAACAGACCAAGAAGTTCACCGTCACCGTGCAGGACCTGCCCAAGGATCACTGCTATTCCGAGGAATTCGACAACGTCATCGTCGCCTCGGGCCATTTCTCGACCCCGAACGTGCCTGAGTTCCCCGGCTTCGACCGCTTCAACGGCCGCATTCTCCACGCCCACGACTTCCGCGACGCCCGCGAGTTCACCGGCAAGCACATCCTGCTCATCGGCACCAGCTATTCGGCGGAAGACATCGGCTCGCAGTGCTGGAAGTATGGCGCCAAGTCCGTCACCAACTGCTTCCGCACCAAGCCGATGGGCTTCAAATGGCCGGACAACTGGGAAGAGAAGCCGCTGCTGGAAAAGGTCGATGTCAACACCGCCACCTTCAAGGACGGCTCGACCAAACACATCGACGCGATCATCCTGTGCACCGGCTATAAGCACCACTTCCCGTTCCTGCCTGATGACCTGCGCCTCAGGACCGCCAACCGCCTAGCGACCGCCGACCTCTACAAAGGCGTCGCTTATGTCCACAATCCGGCGATGTTCTACCTCGGCATGCAGGACCAGTGGTTCACCTTCAACATGTTCGACGCGCAGGCCTGGTGGACGCGTGACGCGATCCTCGGCCGCATCAAGCTGCCTGCCACCAAGCAGGAGATGATCGCCGACGTCGAGAACCGTGTTGCCCGCGAAGATGCCGGCAAGGACGACCACGACGCGATCGAATACCAGGGCAACTACGTCAAGGAGCTGATCGAGGAAACCGACTATCCGAGCTTCGACGTGGACGGCGCCAACGAAGCCTTCTTCGAGTGGAAGACGCACAAGAAGAAGGGCATCATGGAGTTCCGCAACCACTCCTATCGGTCGGTCATAACAGGTACGATGGCGCCGGCGCATCATACGCCGTGGAAGGACGCGCTCGACGATTCCATGGAAGCCTATCTCAAGGTCACCGAACCGGCCTGACACCAGCGAGGAGCGCCCCAAGCGGGCGCGCCTCTTTCCTGACATGCAAACGGCCGCGCCACGTGAGTGGAGCGGCCGTTTTGTTTGGGCTCTATCAGAGCGACTGACCGCCCCTGCCCTCACTGCGAGTGCAGATGCGGGCCGCGGTGCTTTTCGCTGGCATAGAGCGCCACCGCCATTGCCCGGTTACGGACGTCAAGCTTGTCGTAGAGATTCTTGAGATGATACTTGACGGTGTTCTCGGAAATCCCGGTGCGCGCCGCGATCTGCAAATTCGTCCAGCCGTCGGCCAGCACCGAAAGCAGCTCGCGTTCGCGCGTCGTCAGCCGCGACAGCGGCGTCTCGTTGATCTTGGACACGTCCATGTAGGGGATGCAGATGCGGCCATGGGCGACAGCGACAAGCGTGTCGAACAGGATCACGGGATCGTCGAACTGGTAGCAGAAGCCCTGAACGCCGAGGCGCACGCATTGCTTGAGAATTGACAAGTCGTGGTCGTTGGAAAAGATCACCACGCGGGCATGCAGCCCGCGCCGCTGCATTTCGGCCAGCACCTCGCCAGAGTCCATATCGGACAGCCTCCAGCCCAGCACGGCAATGTCGAATGAGGGGGCGGCCACCGATGCCGCCTCAAGGAAGGCCTTGCCGGTCTGCACGCTTTCAGCCAGCTCAAAACGGCTGTCTCGCGTGAGCATGTCGCCCAAAGCAGCGACGACCAGCGGATTGCGCTCGGCAATCAGCACCCTGAATTTGTTTTCTTTCGCCACCGGCACCACCTCAATCCCGATGCCCTGGCGCTGACCCTTCCATTCGGCGTTCATGTTCCTCCCGCCTATGTTCTTGTAGGCACCTCTTGCCGACGTCTCCTGCGCTGATCGATCCTTCTCTAGGTTTCGATCGAGACCGAGCACTAGAGCGCAATTCATAGCATGAATGATTTTTTCATTCCAGTGGATGCGGCATTTTTGCTGCCGCACCGGTCGCCAAGCCGGCGAAAGACCTGAAATCCGCTCTCCCCACCCGTTCGGGTAGGCCGCACTCGCCCAGAGAGATGTGCTGAAACTGGCCGATCTTCCAACTGTGCCGCGCCGGGCGCTGTTTCCCCTTGCTGTGCGACAAAATGGCTTGACGCCGTATCGGATTCGGACAAACTTCACTTTGAGGAAAAAAAGAAGCCTAAGCGGAAACTGCAGCCGTACCATGAAACCGAGGAATTCGGGCATGGGCGACGTGCATTCACAATCAATGGGAAACTGAGCCTATGAGCGCTGTTACGGACGTCAGTCCGGCGGAAACCGCCGGCCAACTTCAAAGGACAATCGACTGGCGCGGCGCCTTCTGGGTGGCCAGCGGCGTGCCGCCACTTGTCCTTTTTTCCATCGGCGGCATCGCCGGCACCACCGGCAAGATAGCATTCCTGATCTGGACGCTGTCCATCATCATGGGTTTCATCCAGTCCTTCACCTATGCCGAGATCGCCGGCCTGTTCCCCAACAAGTCCGGCGGCGCGTCGGTCTATGGCGCGACCGCCTGGCTGCGTTACTCCAAGTTCATCGCGCCGCTGTCGGTATGGTGCAACTGGTTCGCCTGGACGCCAGTGCTGTCGCTCGGCTGCACCATCGCAGCTGCCTACATCCTCAACGCGCTGGCGCCGATCCCGGGCTTCACCGAAGCCTCGCCTGAAGTGCTGCAGTACCTGGCGGCCAATGTCGGCACCAGCGCAGCCGACGCCGTTGCCGCGGTGACTGCGGCCGCAACGCCCGGCATCCGCAGCTGGACGCTTTACAGCCACACGCTTGGACCGGTCGGTTTCTCGCTCAACGCAACATTCTGGATCGGCGCGATCCTCATGCTGATGACTTTCGCCATCCAGCATCGCGGCATCCTCGGCACCGCTAATGTGCAAAAAGTTGTCGGCATGCTGGTTATCGGCCCGCTGCTTGTCGTCGGCGTCGTGCCGATCCTGACGGGCCAGATCAACTGGGACAATTACTCGCCGCTGGTGCCGCTCGCCGCAGCCTATTCGCCTGAGCCGGGCTCGTGGAACGTCTCCGGCTGGACCCTCGCGCTTGGCGGCATGTTCATCGCGGCCTGGTCGACCTACGGCTTTGAAACAGCTGTCTGCTACACCCGCGAGTTCAAGAACCCGGCGACCGACACCTTCAAGGCCATCTTCTATTCCGGCCTGCTTTGCATGCTGCTCTACATCCTGGTGCCCTTCACCTTCCAGGGCGTGCTCGGCATCAATGGCATGCTGGCAACCCCGATCGTCGACGGCTCGGGCGTCGCCGATGCAATGGCCTCGATGGTCGGCGGTGGCGGGCTGGTGAAGACCCTGCTTGTCATGCTGATGATCCTGGCGCTGCTGCTGGCGATCATGACCGCCATGGCCGGCTCGTCGCGCACGCTTTACCAAGGCTCGGTCGACGGCTGGCTGCCCAAATATCTCAGCCACATCAACGAGCATGGCGCCCCGACCCGGGCGATGTGGACCGACCTGATCTTCAACCTCTGCCTGCTGGCCATCGCCTCCACCGACGCCACCAGCTTCTTCTTCATCCTGGCCGTGGCGAATTGCGGCTACATCATCTTCAACTTCCTCAACCTCAATGCCGGCTGGATCCATCGCATGGACAACGGCCACATCAAGCGGCCGTGGAGGGCCCCGACCTGGTTGCTGACCCTCGGCACGATCTTCGCCTTCGTCAACGCCGTCTTCATGGGCGCCGGCGCCAAGGTCTGGAACCCGATGGCGCTTTGGGCCGGCCTGTTCACGGTGGCGCTGATCATCCCGGTGTTCTGCTACCGCCACTACGTCCAGGACGGGGGCAAGTTCCCGGCGCACATGCTCGATGACCTCGGCATGCACGAAAGCGACCTGCGCAAGAAGAAGGCCGGCATCCTGCCCTATGTGACGCTCATCGGGGGCCTCGCCGTCGTGTTGATAGCCAACTGGTTCTTCGTGCTCTGACACCTGGAACCCAACAAAAACAACCGGTCCCGCGCTGAAAAGCGTGGGGCCTTTTTGACAAAGGTCGGGGAACGACAAATGAGCTCAACAACAATCACACACAGCGACGGCGGAGACGGCCAGCTTCAACGAACGATCGACTGGCGCGGCGCCTTCTGGGTTGCCAGTGGCGTGCCGGCGCTTGTTTTGTTCTCGATCGGCGGCATCGCCGGCACCACCGGCAACATCGCCTTTCTGATCTGGACCGCCTCGATCATTCTCGGCCTGATCCAGTCCTTCACCTATGCCGAGATCGCCGGCCTGTTCCCGTCCAAGTCGGGTGGCGCCTCGGTTTATGGCGCCACGGCATGGCTGCGCTATTCCAAGTTCATCGCGCCGCTGTCGGTGTGGTGCAATTGGCTCGCCTGGACGCCGGTGCTGTCGCTCGGCTGCTCGATCGCGGCGGCCTACATCCTCAACGCCCTGGCACCGATCCCCGGCTTCACCGAAGCCTCGCCCGAAGTGCTGCAATATATGGCGGCCAACGCCGGCAGCACTGCCGCTGACGCGATTGCAACCCTGACCACGGCAGCAACGCCTGCGATCCGCAGCTGGACGCTCTATCACGGCACGCTCGGCCCGGTCAGCTTCTCGCTCAACTCGGTGTTCTTCATCGGTGTCATCCTGATGCTGATCACCTTCGCCATCCAGCATCGCGGTATTCTCGGCACGGCCAATGTGCAGAAATACATCGGCTTGATCGTGATCGTGCCGATGCTGATCGTTGGCATCGTCCCGATCGTCACCGGCCAGATCAACTGGGACAATTATTCGCCGCTGGTGCCGCTCGCCGCCGCCTATTCGCCAGAGCCCGGCGCATGGAACGTCGCCGGCTGGACCTTGGCATTCGGCGGCATGTTCATCGCGGCATGGTCGGCCTACGCCTTCGAGACCGCCATCTGCTACACCTCGGAGTTCAAGAATCCCGGCCGCGACACCGTGCGGGCGATCTTCTATTCGGGCCTGCTGTGCCTGGCGCTCTACACGCTGGTGCCCTTCACCTTCCAGGGCGTGCTCGGTCTCAACGGCATGCTGGCGACCCCGATCGTCGACGGCTCCGGCGTCGCCGAGGCGATGGCCAGGATGGTCGGCGGCGCCGGCTTCGTCACCTCGATCATGGTCATGCTGATGATCCTGGCACTGATGCTGTCGATCATGACGGCGATGGCCGGTTCCTCGCGCACGCTCTATCAGGGCTCGGTCGACGGCTGGCTGCCGCGCTATCTAAGCCACGTCAACAGCCATGGCGCACCGACGCGCGCGATGTGGACCGATTTGATCTTCAACGTGTTCCTGCTCGCCGTCGCCTCTGCCGACGCCACCAGCTTCTTCTTCGTGCTGTCGGTGTCGAATTGCGGCTACATCATCTTCAACTTCCTCAACCTGAATTCGGGTTGGATCCACCGTATGGACAACGGCCATATCCACCGGCCGTGGAAGGCACCGACGATCCTGATTGCGGTCGGTGCCATGCTCTCCTATGTCAATGCCATGTTCATGGGTGCCGGCGCCAAGGTCTGGAACCCCTGGGCGCTGTGGGCCGGCTTCATCGCCGCAGCTCTCATCATCCCGGTGTTCTGCTACCGCCACTATGTCCAGGATGGTGGCAAGTTCCCTGTCCACATGCTCGACGATCTCGGCATCACCCAGGAAGATCTGAAGATCCGCAAGGCCGGCATCCTGCCCTACCTGACGCTGATCGCCGGCGTAGCGGTGGTGATCCTCGCCAACTGGTTCTTCGTCATCTGACGGACAATGATCGTCTCTATGGTCAAGGCCGGCGCAAGCCGGCCTTTTCCTTTTGGCCCCCCGAGAAGGGGCCACACCAGTTCACCGAGGAAAATGTGCTGGGCCAATATTTCTTTCCATGAAAGATTCTTGCATTACGGTTGACTTTCAGCCCCGTCCGCTGCTATAGATCCAGACGGGAAAATTCAGCGCAAAAGCTGTCCGGATGGTGTATCCGGGGCTGCGAACCAACGGTTTGCGCCGTGGGATCGGACGCGCTTGCCTGGGAGGAATGGCATAGCATGACGACCGTAATTGACGGCAAGGTAGCCGCAGCCGATGTGGTGGCGAAGGTCAGGGGGGCAGCCGACCAGCTGATCGCCGCAACTGGCGTCGTTCCAGGCATTGCCGTGGTCATTGTCGGCTACGATCCGGCAAGCCAGGTCTATGTCGCCTCCAAGGGCAAGAAGGCCAAGGAGTGCGGTTTCCATTCGATCGAGCACGCACTGCCCGGCGACACGTCCGAAGCCGATCTGGTCGCCCTGGTCGAAAAGCTCAACGCCGACTCCAAGATCCACGGCATCCTCGTTCAGCTGCCGCTGCCGGACCATATCGACGCCGGCAAGATCATCCAGACGATTTCGGCCGACAAGGATGTCGACGGCTTCCATTTCACCAATGTCGGCAAGCTCGGCACCGGCGAACTCGACACCGCCTTCGTGCCTTGCACCCCGGCCGGCTCGATGCTTTTGATCGAGCGCGCCCTGGGCCGCGACCTGTCGGGGCTCAACGCCGTTGTCGTCGGCCGCTCCAACATCGTCGGCAAGCCGATGGCCAATCTGCTGCTCAATGCCAACGCCACCGTCACCATCGCCCACAGCCGCACCAAGGACCTGCCGGCGCTGTGCCGCAGCGCCGACATTCTTGTGGCTGCCGTCGGCCGGCCGGAGATGATCAAGGGCGACTGGGTCAAGCCGGGTGCCACCGTCATCGACGTCGGCATCAACCGCCTCAGTGCAGACGCCAACGGCAAATCGAAGCTTGTCGGCGACGTCGACTATGCCAGTGCTGCCGAACATGCCGGCGCGATCACGCCCGTTCCGGGCGGCGTCGGGCCGATGACAATTGCGCTTTTGATGGCCAATACGGTCGTGTCGGCCTGCCGCGCGGCGGGCCAGGCAGCGCCTCGCTTTTAATCTGGGAGCCCGAAAGGCTCCGCGGAAATCGAACCAAACTCAAGGGAAGAGAGTCATGGCCGAATTCAAGACCGACATCGAGATCGCGCGTGGCGCGAAGAAGAAGCAGATCCAGGAGATCGGTGCCAAGATCGGCATTCCAACCGAGCATCTTTTGCCATACGGCCATGACAAGGCCAAGGTCTCGGCCGAGTTCATCGCCAATGCGCGCAAGAACAAGGACGGCAAGCTGATCCTGGTCACCGCGATCAACCCGACCCCCGCCGGCGAAGGCAAGACCACCACCACTGTCGGCCTCGGCGACGGCTTGAACCGCATCGGCAAAAAGGCCATCGTGTGCATCCGCGAGGCCTCGCTTGGACCCAATTTCGGCGTCAAGGGCGGTGCCGCCGGCGGCGGTTATGCCCAGGTCGTGCCGATGGAGGACATGAACCTCCACTTCACCGGCGACTTCCACGCCATCACCACCGCGCATAATCTGTTGTCGGCGCTGATCGACAACCACATCTACTGGGGCAACGAGCTGGGCATCGACACCCGCCGCGTCGTCTGGCGCCGGGTGATGGACATGAACGACCGCGCCCTGCGCGAGATCAACTGCTCGCTTGGCGGTGTCGCCAACGGTTTTCCACGCGAAGCCGGCTTCGATATCACCGTCGCTTCCGAAGTCATGGCGATCCTGTGCCTGGCGACTGACCTCAAGGACCTCGAAAAGCGCCTCGGCGACATCATCGTGGCCTATCGCCGCGACAAGTCAGCCGTTTATGCCCGCGACCTCAAGGCCGACGGCGCCATGGCGGTGCTGTTGAAAGACGCCATGCAGCCCAATCTGGTGCAGACGCTGGAAAACAACCCGGCCTTTGTCCATGGCGGCCCGTTCGCCAACATTGCGCATGGCTGCAACTCGGTGGTCGCCACCACCACCGCGCTGAAGCTCGCCGACTATGTCGTCACCGAAGCCGGCTTCGGTGCGGATCTCGGCGCCGAGAAGTTCTTCGACATCAAGTGCCGCAAGGCCGGCCTCAAGCCCGCCGCAGCGGTCATCGTCGCCACTGTGCGCGCGATGAAGATGAATGGCGGCGTCAAGAAGGAAGACCTCGGCCAGGAAAACGTCGAGGCGGTGAAGAAGGGCTGCGCCAACCTTGGCCGCCACATCGAGAATGTGAAGCAGTTCGGCGTGCCGGCGGTGGTGGCGATCAACCACTTCTATTCCGACACCGACGCCGAGATCGCCGCGATGAAGGCCTATGTCGCCTCGATGGGCGAAGAGGCGATCGTGTGCATGCATTGGGCCAAGGGTTCGGCCGGCATCGAGGAGCTCGCCAACAAGGTGGTCAAGCTTGCTGAATCGGATGCCTCGCAGTTCTCGCCGCTTTACCCCGACGAGATGAAGCTGTTCGACAAGATCGACACCATCGTCAAGCGCATCTATCGCGGCTCGGAGGCGATCGCCGACAAGTCGGTGCGCGACCAGCTGCATGCCTGGGAAGCGGCAGGCTACGGCCATCTGCCGGTGTGCATGGCCAAGACGCAATATTCGTTCTCGACCGACCCCAACCTGCGCGGCGCCCCCACCGGCCATGTCGTGTCGGTGCGCGAGGTCAGGCTGTCGGCCGGCGCCGGCTTCATCGTCGCCATCTGCGGTGAGATCATGACCATGCCCGGCTTGCCCAGGGCACCGTCGTCGGAAAAGATCTTCCTCAACGAGCAGGGCCAGATCGAAGGCCTGTTCTAGGCGAAAGCTCTCTCCCAAGGCGCTCCCAACCACCCCTCCTGTCCCCCAGGCCCGGAGCGCCCTTCAAGGCCTGGCACCTTGTGCCAGGCCTTTTTTCTGCCAAACGTCGAGCCATGCTTGAGCGCCACGGCTCACCCATCCGACGTGTCGATGAAAGGCAAAATGTTGCCTATCAGTAAAATTTCTTGCACTTGGATATTGCCCTAGCGGCAATTTTGGGTTCAAATGTTCCCAACAATGTCCGCCTCACGGCAAGGCCAAGGGCGGGGAACAATATGGAGGAGTACCAAAAATGACAGCTTCATGGCGTTTTTCGGCGTTGGGCGATCGCCACCGTGCCCTGGGTTCCAAATTGGAAGACTGGAGCGGCATGGGCACAGCCTGGAGCTATGACAAGGACGCGGACGAGGAATATATCGCGATCCGCACCAAGGCCGGACTGATGGATGTTTCGGGCCTCAAGAAGGTCCACATCACCGGCGCGCACGCCTCGCATCTGATCGACCTGTGCACCACCCGTAACCCCGAGAAGATCTATCCCGGCAAGTCGGTCTATGCCTGCATGCTCAACGATGCCGGCAAGTTCACCGACGACTGCGTCATCTACCGCATGGGCCCCAATTCGTGGATGGTCGTGCACGGCTCGGGTTCGGGTCATGAGGAACTGACGCGCGCCTCGATCGGCCGCGACGTCTCGGTGCGCTTCGACGACAATCTGCACGACCTGTCGCTGCAGGGCCCGCTCGCCGTCGACTACCTCGCCAAGCACGTGCCCGGCATTCGCGACCTCAACTACTTCCACCACATGCAGACCCAGCTGTTCGGCCTGCCGGTGATGATTTCGCGCACCGGCTACACCGGCGAGCGCGGCTACGAGATCTTCTGCCGCGGCCAGGACGCGGGCACGATCTGGGACACCATCGTTGCCGAAGGCAAGGAGATGGGCATCATCCCGACGCGCTTCACCACGCTCGACATGCTGCGCGTCGAGAGCTACCTTCTGTTCTACCCGTACGACAATTCGCAGAAATACCCGTTCGCGAACGAGGGCCCTGGCGATACGTTGTGGGAGCTCGGCCTCGACTTCACCGTCAGCCCAGGCAAGACCGGCTTCCGTGGTGCCGAAGAGCATTATCGCCTCAAGGGTAAGGAACGCTTCAAGATCTTCGGCGTGCTGCTCGACAGCGACAAGGCCGCTGACGAAGGTGCCGAGATCTGGCGCGATGGCAAGAAGGTCGGTGTCGTGACCTGTGCGATGTATTCGCCGCTGGTCAAGAAATCGATGGGCATCGCCCGTCTCGACGTCGATTGCGCCATCGTGGGAACGCCGCTCGAGATCCGCAACGCCAGCGGCACGGTCAAGGCGACCGCCCAGTCGCTGCCGTTCGACGATCCCAAGAAGCTCAAGCGGACGGCAAAGGGCTGAGACCTTGGACAGTGCACCGGTGAAGACGATCCTCAGTCGCCCGGTCTACGGAACATTGTCACCGCAGGCCGGTAAGAGCCACCTTCTCATAGCGGACGCCGAAGGGGCGTCCGCGATCCTGGACCTGGCGAAGACGGCGCCTGACGGCTTTTTCGCCAACGCCCACATCATGTTCATACCCGGCCGGACCGGAGACAGCTTTCAGGCTTCGCTGAAGGCGTTGGAACCGGCCCAGTATTATGAAGGGCCATCGATCGCAGCCGCTTTGCCGCGCCTGACATGGACGCTTGCCAACGCCCATATGGGCTTGCGCATTTATCTCGCCGGCACCGAAGGCCTTATCGGCCAGATGATGCAGGCGGCACTCGAGGCCGGCATCGACCCTGTCTCGATCCAGACCGAGCATCGCGGCTCGTGGGCACGCCGGGTGCAATGCGTGCATTGCAAGGGCATCACCGAAAACGTCACCACCCAGCCGGTGACCTGCTCGCATTGCGGCCTGCTGTTGCTGGTACGCGACCACTATTCCAAGCGCCATGCTGCCTTCCAGGGCGTCTGCATCAATGCCGAGGATCCGACCGAGATCCCTCAAAAAGAGGAGATTTTCCGGTGAGCGCGGGAACAACCAAGCTGAACGTCACCGTGACCGAAGTGGTCGCGGTCAATGAACTGGTCAAGCGCTTTCATTTCGAGCGCAGCGATGGCGGCGATTTGCCGACCTTCTCCGGCGGCGCCCATGTCGTCGTTGAAATGCGCGACGGCGACACCACCAGGCTCAATCCCTATTCGCTGATGAGTTCGCCGCTCGCCACGCGCGACTACACCATCTCGGTGCGCCGCGACGATGTCGGCCGCGGCGGCTCGCTGTTCATGCACAACCGCGTCAAGCGCGGCATGGACATGGTGATCAGCTACCCGGTGAACCTGTTTTCGCTCGACCTGCGCGCCAAAAAGCACCTGATGATCGCCGGCGGCATCGGCATCACGCCGTTCCTGGCCCAGACGGCGCAACTGGCATCGTATGGCGGCAATTTCGAGCTGCACTACACCTGCCGCTCCGAGGCGCTGGGAAGTTATGCCGACGTGCTGAGCGAGCGCTACGGCAACCGGGTCAACCTCTATCTCGACGAGCGCAACGAGCGCATCCCGCTCGACCGGCTGCTCGCCACGCAGCCACTCGGCACGCATATCTATGTCTGCGGTCCCGCCGGCATGATCCGCTGGGTGCGCGACACGGCGGCTGCCCATGGCTGGCCGGATGAGACTGTGCATTTCGAACATTTCGCAGCCCCGCAGCCGGGCACGCCCTTCGACGTCAAGCTGGCGGTGAGCGGGTTGGAAATCCGGGTCGGCGAACAGCAGAGCCTTTTGGAGGCCATCGAAGCTGCCGGCGTCGACCCGCCCTATCTCTGCCGCGGCGGTGTCTGCGGCCAGTGCGAGACCAACGTCATCTCCTACGACGGCACCTTCAAGCATAACGACCATTGGCTGAGCGATGAGGAGCACTGCTCGGGCAAGAAGATCATGCCATGCGTCTCGCGTTTCGAGGGTCGTTCGCTGGTCCTGGAACGGTAGAACACTCAGGGCGCTTGGCGCTCTGGAAGAGGGAGGAATTGATGGGAATTAACTTCAGGAAAGAAACGTTCCGCGACGATTTTACCTTCAGGAACAGTCCGGAAAACGTCAGGCGGTTTCCCTTCCCCTATCACGAAGACGCCTACATGTACTCGGTCAACATCGAGCCGCATGTGCCTGGGCCGAAGAACAGCGTGTTCGAACATCTGATCGATGTCGACGAGCACTATGTTTCGGAAATGCAGGACCGCGCCAAGGTCCTGGCAGAGGATCCGCTGCGCTGCCAGTCGCTGCCGCACATGACGCTCGCCGGCTGGGACCTGCTCGAACTCCTGATGACCGAGAAGGCCAAGAGCTACCCCGAGCACTTCACGCTGACGCGCGACGGCGACCGCTGGCACTGGATCAACCGGCCGCTCGGCATCGACCACACCTTCACCTTCGGCGACGTCTCCACCCTGCCTTACGGACCGATGGAATACATCACCCGCCAGAGCCAGGGCGACTTCGCCATCCTCGACCAGCGTGACGGCAATCTCTGGATGGATGCCGGCATGGTCACCACCCAGGCCGACTGGTCGCTCGATTTCGACATCGGCATGAACTTCTTCGAATGGCATGCCCCAGTGCCGCTGGCGCATGAAAAGGGCATCTTCACCCGTGCGCTGAAGTTCCTGATCAACATCCAGCAGGGCCAGCCGGCGCGGCGTCTGAACTGGACCATGACCATCAACCCGAGGCTCGATACCAGCCCTGAGAACTTCCACAAATGGGGCAGCGACCGCCTCACGGTAACGCCGGAGAATGTCGGCCAGAAGGTGCACCT
Source organism: Aminobacter sp. GW821-FHT11F06 (assembly GCF_058808215.1). NCBI lineage: Bacteria > Pseudomonadati > Pseudomonadota > Alphaproteobacteria > Hyphomicrobiales > Phyllobacteriaceae > Aminobacter > Aminobacter sp. GW821-FHT11F06. Next base: position 19,959 of record NZ_JBXARL010000002.1, read on the forward strand.
GCGCGTCGAACTGCAGAGCTTCTTCCGGTTGCCGCGCTCCAACGCTCTGGTCTTCCCGATCCGCTGCTATTTGCTCAAGATGGATGAGCTGGTAACGGTGCCCAAATGGGCACGCCGCTTCCATCGCGTGCTGCGCGACCTGCCGGTCGAACTGGCCGAATACAAGGGCCTGACCCGCTATCGCCCGACTGTCGTCGAGTGGCTGTCGAAATATGACGACGGCGCGCCGACCTCGCCCGGCTTCAGCCCGGATTAGGTTTTCGGCCCGAAGGAGTTGAAATGCCAAAGCGCCGCGTGTCCCTGATGCGCGGCGCTTTGCTCATGCAGGCATGTCGCTATCCTTCGTCCGCCTTGCCGAAGCGGGCGCTTGCCTTCGGTCGCCGGCAAAGAAGGCGCCGCCATTCCGCGCCAGTTCGCTTTCGGCAAAGGCCAATAGGGCACTGCTTTGCCCATTTGCCGCTGAACGGAATGCATCGTCGAACTGGACCGCGAGCTCGCTGTCGTGCTTGCGCAGCAGACGTGGAACCCACTTGCCCTTTCCTGACCAAACACCTCGACCCAGCAATGTGAGATCGGCGAGCGGCTGATAAAGGCTGGCTGAGATCGCCAGGATTTCAGGCGCAGTGCGATCGCCGCGCAGGTCGTCCACGAGGTCGGTGATGATGTAGCGAAGCTCCTTGCTTCGCGCGTCGGCCAGCGGCGCTGGACCCTTTGCGATACGCTTGATCGCGCCTTGACGGAGGTCCTGTGCCAGCCCTTCGTCGTCTCCGATTGGCCGTCCCTCGGCCACCATATCCGCCAGAACGGGATGGCCATTTCGTGCATCCTCATCCATGAACCACGCCAATGTTTCGGGGTCATGAACAAAGGCTTCGACGGGGAAGCCCTGTTGAACGAATGACTCCCGCCATGCGGCGTCCAGGCGGTCGAAGACCACGACCAGATCAATATCCGATGATGTTGTACCCTGCCCGCGCATGATCGAGCCTGCCACGAACGCGCATGCCGCCCCGGAATACCGCTGCTTTATGACTTCCCTGGCGACCCCCAATGCGCTTTCTGCGTCAGGCTGCATAACCTCTCCTTGGTTTCGAATACCGACACCAGGAATAGACGCCATGCTCAGGGGCGATCAAGGCTGGAGGCTTATTCGCCGCTGCTGCCCTGCGGGTAGGAAATGATCGAGAGATAGCGGATCGGCAATGTCGTCAGTTCTTCCGGCCCATGCGGGGCGTCGGCGTCGAAGAACAGGCTGTCGCCCGGGGTCATCCGGTAGAGGTTGCTGCCATGGCGGTAAACGACCTCGCCCTCCAGCATGTAGAGGAACTCCATACCTTCGTGCTGGAACGTCGGGAAGACGTCCGAATCTCCCGACAGCGTGATCAAATAGGGCTCGACCACGACACCGGCAGTGTTGGAGCCGATATGTCCGAGGAGATTGTACTGGTGGCCGGCGCGGGTGCCGCGGCGCTCGACGTCGACGCCCTCATTCGCCTTGATGAAGACCGCGTTGCGCTCCTCTTCGAAGCGGCGGAAAAAAGCGGTCAGCGGCACGCCAAGCGCGCGCGACAGCGACTGCAGCGTGGTCAAGGACGGCGAGGTGATGCCGTTTTCGATCTTGGACAGCATGCCGAGCGAAATGTTGGTCATCGCCGCAAGGTCGGCGACGGTGATGCCGAGTTTCTTGCGGAAGGCACGGACCTCATGGCCGAGCGCCACTTCCAGCACCTTTTCGGGCGTGTCGCGCACCGCATGCGGGTCCTGAAGCAGCGGCACCGGGCGCGCCTTTGCCGCGACAGCGGCGGTTACCTTCTTGCCGTCGGCATCAGCGACGGCTGACAAGCGGTCTTCCTTCACCCTAGTGATCCCCTGTCACGGCATTTCGAGAATATTATTTCACTATAGGTAAAGTTATTTTACAAGAAATCAAGGGCCTCCGATCAAAGCGGAAGCAAATTGCACAAAGCGTCGGCAAGTCCGGGCGCAGCGCGGCTCAGTCGCGGGCCAATGCCCGCAGCTCGGCAGGCGGCAGCAAGGCGCCGTGATGGCCAATGACGGTCGCAGCGATACGCGCGGCAAATTCGGCGGCGCCGACATGATCGCCGGCTTCCATGTACCTTGCCAGGAAGGCGCCGTTGAAACTGTCGCCGGCGCCGGTGGTATCGACCACCTTTTTGGCCGCGACCGAAGCCACGAAAGTCTCACTGCCGCCGAAGCTAAGCGTGATGCCCTCGGCACCGTTTTTGACGACAAGCCTGTCAACGCCGAGACCGCGATAGCGCGCGATGGTCGCATCAATCGAAACATCGCCGAAATACGTCGCCTCGTCCTCAAAACTCGGCATGACGATGGCAGCCGCGGCGGCACCGGCAGTGATCGTGCGCCGCATGGTCTCAGCGTCATCCCAAAGTCTGGGGCGGATATTGGGGTCAAAGGCCACCAGCTTGCCAGCAGCCCTGGCGCGGTCGAGTTCGACAAGAAGGGTTTCGACCGCCTCGGGCGCAAGGATCGCCAGCGTGATGCCGGAAAAGAAGACCACGTCCGACGCATCGATGGCCGCGCGCAGGGCATCGCTGTCATCGGCCAGCAGCCGGGCTGCGGAGGCCGAACGCCAGTAGGAGAAGCTGCGCTCGCCATCCTTGAGATGGATCATGTAGAGGCCAGGGCTGCGTCGCGGCACGCGGCGGACGAAGCCTGTTCCGATTCCCGTGCCTTCGACGAAGGCCAGCATTTCATCGGAAATCGTGTCGGTGCCGACCGCGGTGAAATAGTCGACGGCAAAGGCCGCCGGCAGGAAGGCCCTGACATAATAGGCCGTGTTGAAGCTGTCGCCGGCAAAACCCTGCCGGAGCAGGCCACCTTCGGCCTGCCTGAGCTCGACCATGCATTCGCCGATTGAAAGTACTCGTCCCGCCATGCTGTACGGCCAATCCATAAATGATGTGTTGAGGTCAGGCGGTCATCGCCGGACGGCCGCGCATGGGGCCGCCATATCCGCCGGCGACGTGGCCAAGGCGGCTCGACAGGTCAGCGGCGGCATCGAGCAGCGTCTTGAGATAGCTGGCGTGGTTCTTCAGCCCGTCCTCGCGCGGCGCGACCAGGCACAGCGTCGCCACGCAGATGCGGTCGGCCTGATAGACCGGCACGGCAAAGCAGTGGGTGAAGCTCTCGACCGTGCTGTTGAAGGTGAAGTAGCCGACCCGTGCCGCCTCGCGAACCTCGGCGATGAACGCCGCAGGATCAAGCCAGTCGCCATTCGGCAAGCGAAAATCGTCCTTGGGGATGAAGTCGAGGATCTCTTCGTCGCTCATATGCGCGACAAGCAGGCGGCCGGACGCTGTCCACGGGATCGCCACCGGGTCGCCGACATTGGAGGAGATGCGGAATTGGCGCAGCCCCTCTTTCATCTGGGCGACGGTGTATTTGTTGCCTTCGAGCACGCACATCTGTGCCGTCTCGCGCGTCTCCTCGGCAATGTGGGTGAGCAGTTTGTCGCATTCGCGCATCAGGTCGAATTGCTCGGCATAGGCCATGCCCAGAAAGTAGAGCTTGCGGCCGAGGAACACACGGCCGTCGTCGCCGCGATACTCCAGAACGCCTTGCCGCATCAACAGGTTGACCAGCTCGTAGACCGAGGAGCGCGGCGCGCCGATGCCTTGGGCGATCTCGTTGGGGCGCAGCGGCTGACGCTTCAGGCGCAGATAATTCAATATCTCGAAGGCACGATCGAGACCGCGCGCGCGCCTGTTGATGATGTCGTCAGCTACGTCGTCCATGCGCCGCCTCCCCGGCGAATTGCCGAAGTGAAATCTTGTGTCGTTACGGCGCCTTGTAGGCGACGCAATCGATTTCGACCTTGCAATCGACCATCATGCTCGACTGTACGCAAGCGCGGGCCGGCGGATGATCGCCGAAATACTCGGCATAAACACCGTTGAACGACCAGAAGTCTCTGGGGTCGTCGAGCCAGACGCCGACGCGCACGATATGCTCCAGCCCATAGCCTGCCTCTGTCAGGATGGCGATCAGGTTTTCCATCGTCTTGCGGGTTTCGGCAATGATGCCGCCGCCGACGATCTCGCCATTTTCCATGGCAACCTGCCCCGACACATAGAGCCAACCATTGGCTTCGACCGCGCGAGCGAAAGGCAATGCCTGCTTGCCCGCGCCGGTCTGGCCGGTGCCGTAGCGCTTGATCGTCATGCTCATTCTCCAAATACCGCGTCATGCACGCGCCAGAACCTCATCGAACCCACCTAGGAAGAGTTCGTCTATGTCCATTATTGTGGACAAATGTCCTGAATAATGGATTGACGTAGCAAAAAGCACACGCCATTGTTTGTCAAGCGCTTCGGAGGCAAGGTCGGCCGACGTTTCGAGTTGGAGGCAGAGCAAGGCATGTTCGACAAAATCCAGACGCCCGCCGTGCTGGTGGACATCGACCTGGCCAAGCGCAACATCGAGCGCTTCCAGGCTTATGCCGACAGCCACGGACTCAAGGTCCGGCCACACATCAAGACGCACAAGCTTCCTGAAATCGCCGAGATGCAGCTTGCGGCCGGTGCTGTCGGCATCACCTGCCAAAAGATTTCTGAAGCGGCGGCAATGGTCGCGGGCAGCGACCGCATCACCGACGTGCTGATCACTTACAACATCCTTGGCGAAGACAAGCTCGCCGGGCTGCTGGAGCTATCGCGCAAGGTGCGGCTTGCCGTCGTCGCCGACAATGCGACTGTGATCGACGGGCTGTCGGCGAAGTTCTCGGCCTCGGGCGCCACGCTCAATGTCTTTGTCGAATGCAACACCGGCGCCGACCGCTGCGGTGTCGGCTCGCCCGAAGCGGCAGCCGAACTCGCCGCCCGGATCGCCGCGGCTCCCGGCCTGCATTTCGCCGGGCTGATGACCTATCCGCCGGTTGGCGGTGCGGCCAAGGTGCAAGCCTTCATGACTGAGGCAAAGGCGCTGATCGAAGCGAAAGGCATTGCTGTGCCTGTGGTCACATCAGGCGGCACACCCGATCTGATGTCGGCGCATCTGGCGCCCGTCGCGACAGAATACCGGCCCGGCACCTATGTCTACAACGACCGCTCGCTGGTGGCGCGTGGTGTGGCCAGTTGGGACGATTGCGCGCTGACAGTGCTTGCCACCGTGGTTTCGGTGCCAGCGCCCAACCGCGCCATCATCGACGCCGGCAGCAAGACGCTGACCTCCGACCTGCTCGGCCTCAAAGGCCATGGCCATGTGCTTGGCCGCCCCGACATATCCATCGACCAGCTATCGGAGGAGCACGGCAGGCTCAGGACCGACGGCGACATCAATCTGAGCGTCGGCCAGCGGCTGCGCATCGTGCCCAACCATGCCTGCGTGGTGACCAACATGGTCGACGGCGTCTATGCCTATGCCAAAGATCGCGCGCCCGAACTGTGGCCGGTTCCAGCGCGCGGCAAGATCGTCTGACCGAAAGCTAGCGAACCACCAGCACCGGCACCTGGCTGTTGGTCAAAACCTCGACGGTCTGGCTGCCGAGAATAAGCCGGCCAAGCCCGCGCCGGCCATGCGAGGCCATGACGATCAGGTCGCACTCGCGATCCTTGGCGATCTGGTTGATCGCCTCGGCCGCCCACATCTCCTCGACATGCACGACTTCGGCGTTGACGCCGAGCTTGTCGGCCTGAGCCTTGGCCGCGTTCAGCACTTTTGCGCCATATTGCTCGCCCGCCCTCTGGTAGGAAACAATGTCTTCGGCGGTGGCGACGGGGCCGTACATGCCGGCCGAAGCAAAGATCGGCGCCGGTTCGGTGACGCTCATGACTGTCACCTTGCTGCCAAGGCCCTTGGCCAGGTTCAAGCCATGGTCGAGGCCCTTCTGCGCCAGTTCCGAGCCGTCGGTGGCGATGAGAATATGTGCGTACATGATGCGGTCTCCATGCTCTGTGCAGATTCTGGCTTCAGCCTCGCCCGGCTGCCATGCCCGGTCAAGGCAAAGCCACCCCAAATCGGATGGGACAGCACGCCGAAAATCGCTTGACCGTTATATCCGCACAAACATAACAATGCGCCACGCTATATTCGCATGGATATAGCCGCCACTCATCACACCCGGACCAGCGCTCATGAACCGTCGCAATATCTTGCTCTCGCTCGCATCAGTGGCCGCGGCCATCAACGGCTTCACCGCTTTGGCGATTGCCGAAGAGCGCATCTTCACCGACGCGGCCGGCCGCAAGGTGGCGCTACCGGAGAAGATCACCCGCGTCATGGCCGCCGGACCGCCCGCTTCGGTGCTGCTCTATTCAGTGGCGCCCGAAAAGCTTGTCGGCTGGGTGCGCGAGTTCAAGGACGACGAAAAGGAATTCATCGCCGAACCCTACCGCGCATTGCCGGTGCATGGCCGCCTGACCGGCAAGGGCAACACCGCCAATCTCGAAGCCGTGCTTGCCATGAAGCCCGACATCATCCTCGACGTCGGCACTGTCGATGCGACCTATGCCTCGCTCGCCGACCGCGTGCAGGAACAGACCGGCATCCCCTACATCCTGATCAACGGCACCTTCGCCAATGCGCCGAAGTCGCTGCGCGATGTCGGCGAATTGCTCGGCGAAAAGGAACAGGCCGAAGCGCTGGCAAGCTACACCGAAGCGGCGATGAAGCGCCTCGACAAGGTCGTGTCCGACATCCCCGCCGACCAGCGCCCGCGCGTCTATTACGGCCGTGGCCCCGACGGGCTCGAAACCGGCCTCGCCGGTTCGATCAACATGGAAGTGCTCTCGGCCGTCGGCGCCACCAATGTCGCCGAAGCCGCAGGCAAGGGCGGGCTCGCCAATGTCTCGCTCGAACAGATCCTGTCGTGGAACCCCGACGTCATCCTGACGCTCAGCCCGAAATTCCAGAAGGCCGTGCTTTCAGACCCGTCATGGGCCGGCATCAAGGCGGTCAAGGACGCGCGCGTCTTCCGCGCGCCAGCCCTGCCCTTCGGCTGGTTCGACGCCCCTCCCGGCATCAACCGCGCCATCGGCGTCGCCTGGCTGACTTCGGCACTTTATCCCGGCAAGTCTGAAGTCGACCTCAAGGCCGAGACACGCAGCTTCTACAAATTGTTCTACCATATCGACCTGACCGACGAGCAGCTCGGAAAACTCCTTGCCGACGCCGGCCCGAAGTCCTGAGCTTGTGGCCCGAGACGGCGTGGTGCCGGAGCCTGAAAATCCCCGGCGCAGTCGCCTGCAGTCGCTTGGCGTTCTTGCCCTTCTTCTTGCGCTGATCGTGTTCGCCGCCATCGTCACCGGAAAATATCCGGTGGCGCCGGGCGACATCTGGGCCGTCGTCGTCTCGAAGATCGCCGGCAGCCAGAGCGGCGTTGCCACGACCATTGAAACGGTGGTCTGGAATGTACGGCTGCCGCGTGTCGGCGCCGGCCTGGTGATCGGCGCTGCCCTTGCCGCCGCCGGCACTGTCTATCAGGGCCTGTTCCGCAATCCGCTGGTGTCACCCGACATCCTTGGCGTCTCCGCCGGCGCCAGCCTCGGCGCGGTCACAGGCATATTCCTGTCGATGTCGGTGCTCGCAATCCAGGGGCTCGCCTTCTTGGGCGGGCTGGCAGCCGTCGCTGTTGTCTATGTCATCGGCTCGGCGGTGCGCGAACGCGACCCGATCCTGGTGCTGGTGCTGGCTGGTGTCGCAATCGGCGCCCTGCTCGGCGCCTGTGTGTCGCTGCTCAAGGTGCTCGCCGATCCCTACAACCAATTGCCGGCCATCACCTTCTGGCTGCTCGGCAGCCTCGCTTCCATCACCCGAGGCGACCTCGTCTCCATCATGCCGGCGGTGGCGCTCGCCCTTGTGCCGATGGTGCTGTTGCGCTGGCGCATGAACCTGATGACGCTCGACGACGAGGAGGCGCGTGCGCTTGGGGTCGAGACGCGCTGGATCCGTGTCGTTGTCGTTGCCGCAGCCACCCTGATGACCGCAGCAGCCGTATCGATTTCGGGCATCGTCGGCTGGATCGGCCTTCTGGTGCCGCATGTCGCCAGAATGTTCGTCGGCCCCGAATTTTCCCGGCTGTTGCCAACGTCAATGCTTATCGGCGCCGGCTATATGGTCGGCGTCGACGCACTCGCCCGCAGCATGGCCGAGATCGAGATCCCCTTGGGCATCCTCACAGCTGCGATAGGCGCACCGTTCTTCCTCTATCTGCTTCTGACGACCCGGCGAGGCTGGCAATGATGCTTCAGGCAACCGAACTCGCATTCGGCTATGGCCGCGTGAAAATCGGCCATGGCGTCACGCTTTCGGTCGATCGTGGCGAAGTGCTGTGCCTGCTTGGCCCCAATGGCTGCGGCAAGACCACCTTGTTCAAGACCCTGCTCGGCCTGCTGCCGCGCCAGGGCGGCAGCCTTGAACTTGATGGCAAGGACATATCGACCTTCTCGCGCGCCCAGTTCGCCCGCCACATTGCCTATGTGCCACAGGCCACCGGCGCTTACTTCCCGTTCTCGGTGTTCGACGTCGTGCTGATGGGGCGCGCCAGCCGCATCGACACCTTTGCCTCGCCCACCATGGCCGACCGTGCGAAAACACAGGAAGCGCTCGCAACCTTGGGCATCGGACACCTCGCGGCCCGCCCCTTCACCGACATCAGTGGCGGCGAAAAGCAGATGACGCTGATCGCCCGCGCGCTCGCCCAGGAGCCCGAGCTGATCGTCATGGATGAACCCACCGCCAGCCTCGACTTCGGCAACCAGGCGCGCGTGCTCGCCCGCATCAGTGACTTCGCCACATCAGGCATGGCGGTGGTCATTTCCACCCACGATCCCAGCCACGCCTTCGCCTGCGCCACCCGCGTTGCGCTGATGCGGTCGGGCGCACTCGTCACCGTTGGAAAACCCGCCGACGTGCTAACATCGGAAACATTGCAGGCTCTCTATGGCGTCGGGGTCGCAGTTGCCTATCTCGAACAGGCCGGACGCCATGTCTGCACCCCAACCCTGACCGAAAGGAACGCATCATGAAGCTCAGCGCCCGCAACCAGATCAAGGGAAAGATCGTCGAAGTGACCAAGGGAGCAACGACTTCGCATGTCCGCATCGACATCGGCGGCGCCGTCGTCACCGCCTCCATCACCAATGCGGCAGTCGACGAGCTCAAGCTTGCGGTCGGCAAGGAAGCCTATGCGGTGATCAAGGCCTCCGACGTCATGGTGGCGGTGGACTGAGCATGGTTCGGGAAAACGAGATCCGCGACGGCGAAACCGCCGTCGCGCAACCCACCGAATTCGACGCCGGGCTGGTGTTCATCGGCCGCATCCACACGCCCTGGAACTCGCGGCTGATGACGCCGCGCCAGGGCCGCGCCGACGGTCCGATCTGCCGCATCGAGATTTTCGAGCCGTGGCAGGCCGCGCTTGACGGTGTCGAAAAGTTCGAACGCCTCGAAGTGCTCTACTGGCTGCACATGTCCAGGCGCGATCTGGTGCGCCAGAGCCCGGCCAATGACGGGACATCGCGCGGCACTTTTGCGTTGCGCTCGCCTGTGAGGCCCAATCCGATCGGCACCTCGATCGTCGAACTTGTCGGTGTCGAAGGCAATATGCTGAGCGTTCGCGGCATGGACTGCCTCGACGGCACGCCCTTGCTCGACCTCAAGCCCGACCGCACGCTGTTCAAGCCGATCGCCCCGCCACAGCCGGGCGATTTCGAGACCGGCTGATCAATTCCTGCAGATTTCGGCGGGCAAGCCTTCGGAACTGCGTTTGGCCTCCGCGCCGACGGAGAAGGTGGCGCATTCCAGCGTGTCGGCCATCTTGGCGCCGTTGAGGTCGAACTCCATCGGCCCCGCGCCATTTGGGAAAACCTGGCGTTCAAGAATCCAGGTCAGCTGGCTGCGAACGATTTCAGGGTCCATGTCAGGCGAGCGCCTGATCACCGCGTCGACGCCAAGCTGCGGATCGGCAAGGCAATCGCGCCAAGCCTGGCGGGTGATCGCCTGCAGCTTGCCCGCCAAGGCAGTGTCCGTCTCCAGCACCGAGTTGAGCGCCACGAGCGCGCCTGAATAGGTGTCGAGCCCGTTGTCGGCGAAGTAGAGGAATTCGAGGGCGCTGGTGTCATGGCCGCGCATCTGCATGGCGAACTTCAACGTCGCGTCGAAGCAGGTCGCAGCGAGCACCGAGCGAGAGGCCACCATCCGGTCGCGCTCCTCCGGCTGGACGCCGAGATAGGTGTAGCTGTCAGGCGCATAGCCGTTGCGCTTGAGCAGCAACGGCAAGAGCCGAGCCGAGGTGTCGCCGTTCGGTCCGCACAAGGTGCTCCCGGGGACGTCCGCAAGGGTAAGACGCTTGCCGTCGGACACATATCCGAGGCAGCAGGGCGTGTGTTCATAGATCGGCACGAGGCACGAAATGTCGGTCTCGCCAGTGCGCAACGCCCGCTCGAACACCGAGGATACATCTCCGAATCCGATTTCTGCCTCACCGGCCGCCAAGGCGCGTGTCACCAGCGACGAACTGAAGCCCTCGACGAAGAGGCATGACAGGCCGTGATCGTTGAAATAGCCAACGTCGGCGGCGTGCAAGAATGGTGAATTCTGTCCTTGAAACAGATAGTTAAGCTTGAAACGCAGTTCCATTTCACAAAACCTCGAACTTTCGAAACGGCCGTTCTTGAGAAACAGATACTCCAGAAACTATTGTATCCAAAGCGGCTGCCGTCCTTGGTGGCTTTAGCAATTTGCGATATAACCCGAACATTCTGTTTTCAAGCTACCCATCCAAGGAGTGATCATGGGATTTGCGCGGACAGCACTGCTGGCCCTCATCGCGGTTTTCGGCGTGAGCGCGGCAAGTGCGCAGGACTACAAGGCAGGCCTCGTCAATGCCGATACGCTCACAGTCGGCACCTCGGGCTCGGCCCCGCCATTCAGCATGACCAACGCCACGGGCGAGCTTGAAGGCTTCGACATCGATGTAATCAACCTGATCGCAAAATCGCTCGGCGTCACTGCCAAGTTCGAGAAGCTCGACTTCGCCGGCCTGCTGCCGGGCCTGACCGCCGGACGCTTCGATGCCATCGCATCGGGCGTGAGCCGCACGCCGGAACGACTGGCGTCCAAGGACTTCTTCCTGCTGTCGCCCTACATCGTCAACGGAGTCGCCGTGACGCGCCGCGAGGCCGATACGGGTATCGCAGGCTGGAAGGATGTCTGCGGCAAGGTCATGGGCGCTGTGCGCGGCGGCTCGTTCCAGAAGGTCGCCAAGGAGAAGCTGCCAGCCGGCTGCGTCACCGAAAGCCGTGAATACCCCGGTTCGACCGAGCTGTTCCTCGACCTCGAGAACCGCCGCATCGACTTCGCCGCGCACGACTTCCTCGGACCGAAATATCTCGCCAAGTCGGGCAAGCTCTCAGGCGTCGTCACGCTCGACGACCTGCTCTCCACCGTGACCCAGAGCGTCGCCGTCAACAACAAGAACAAGCCGCTGGCCGACGCCATCGACGCCCTGTTCGAGACATGGCGCAAGGACGGCACGCTGCAGGGCCTCGCCGACAAGTGGTTCGGCGCGTCGATCGACTGGTCGAAGGCGCAGTAACAAGCGTAGCCGGAGGGGCGGCCGGAGATGGAAATTGCAATTGCCTGGCTGCCGCGGCTGTTGACCGCGACGGTTCTCACCATTGCGCTGTCGGCGGTGATCTTCACCTTGTCAGCGCTGTTTGGCCTTCTGCTTTCGCTCGTCCATTACGGCCGCGAGAAATCGCTGCCGCGCAAAGGCATCGAGGCGTTCAGCGCCTTCTTCCGCTCGGTGCCGGAACTGGTTGTCCTGTTCCTGTTCTTCTTCGGCGGGCCGCAGATCGGTTTCGATTTCGGCCCGATCGGCTCGACAATCATCGCGTTTACGCTGGTCGGAATCGCCTTCGACTACCAGGTATTCAAGGGCGCGCTGGCAACGATCCCCTTCGGCCAGTATGAGGCCGGCAAGGCGCTTGGCCTGCCGACATCTGCGGTGTTCCTGCGTATCCTCATCCCGCAGATTCTGCCGCTGGCGCGCAAGGGCTGGATCACCTACGCCATCGGCACGGTCAAACGCATGTCGATCGCCTCGGCGGTTTCGGTCAGCGAAATCCTCTATGTCACCAAGCAGGGCATCGCTGCCACCAACGCGCCCTTCACCTTCCTGACGCTGGCCGTCGGGCTCTACATCCTGATCGTGACACCGCTGCTTATGTTCAACGAGCGCAAGCCCAAGCAGGCAGTCGCGCGATGAGCATCCTGCTCGACCCCACCTACCAGCGCATGCTGCTCAACGGGCTTGGCATGACGCTGCTGATTTCGGTGATCGTCATTGCCGTGTCGAACCTTCTGGCGCTGCCGCTCGCCATCTACATGCAGCGGCCCAATGGCGCCTTCCGGCGGCTGATCATCGGCTACAGCTTCTTTGCCCGCGCAGCGCCGGTGCTGGCACTGCTGTTTGGGCTCTATTACGGCCTGCCCCGGCTCGGCATCTATCTCGAGCCGGTTCCCTCGGCGCTGATCGGCCTGATCTTCGCTTCGACCGCCTATAATCTCGAATTCCTGCGCTCAGGCTTCGAAAGCGTGCCCCAAGGCCAGCTCGATGCAGCAAAGGCACTCGGGCTGAAGCCCTTCGCCATCTATTGGAAGGTGATGATCCCGCAGGCCTACCGGCTGGCAGCGCCTTCGCTGTTTTCCAACGCCATCCAGATGGTCAAGGGCAGTTCGCTTGCCAGCCTCGTCGCCATCGATGAGCTGACCGCCGCTTCGACCACGATCATAGCCGACACCTACAAGGCGATCGAAGTGCTGCTGGTCGTGTCGGTTTTTTATCTGCTGATCGCAGCCGTCATCATCGGCATGCAATATCTCTATGAATCCCGCCAGCGCCTGGGCCGGCACTGAATCAGCCCCTGTAGACCAGGCCCTGCGGATCAATCTCGGGCTTGCGCCCGGCGATCAGGTCGGCAAGGAACTTGCCGGAGCCGCAGGCCATGGTCCAGCCGACATGGCCATGGCCCGTGTCGAGGTAAAGGTTCTTGAAGCGGGCCCGGCCCATGACCGGCACCGAGCCAGGCATCATCGGCCTCAGGCCTGCCCAGAGCTCGGCCTTGGCGGGATCGAAGGCGCCGGGGAACAGCTCCTTGCCGGCCTTGAACAGTCGGGCGAAATCCTGCGGCTTGTGGCTGCGGTCGAAGCCGGCGAATTCAGCGGTCGAGGCCAGCCGCAACCGGTCGCCGAGGCGCGAATAGGCGATCAGATTGTCCTCATCGGCGCCGCCCATCGTTGGCCCCCTTTCGGGATCGTCCAGCGGCACGGTCGCCGTATAGCCCTTGACCGGATAGACGGGCAGGTCGATGCCGTGGCGCCGGCCGAGCAGACCGCTTTCCGGTCCCATGGCGATGACAACGGCTTCCGCTGCGACAATGCCAGATGAGGTCTTCACGCCGCTGACGCGGTCGCCGTCGACGACAAGGTCTTCGACAGTGGTGTCGAACATGAACTTCACACCGAGACGCTCGGTGGCGTAGGCGGCCAGGCTTTCGACGAACATGCGGGAATCGCCGGTCTGGTCGATCGGCGAATAGACACCGCCAGCAATGCCGTCTTTGGCCGCCGCAAGGCCAGGCTCCAGTTCGACCATGCGGTTGCGGTCGACGATCTCTATCGGCAGTCCGTGTTCGGCCAGAAAGCGGTAGTTCTCGCTGCCTTCGTCGAGGCTCTTTTGTGAACGGAAGAAATAGAGGATGCCTTTGCGGCGCTCGTCATAGGCAAGGCCGGTTTCGGCCGAAATCTCGTTGATGCACTGGCGCGCGTATAGCGCGAGCCTGAGCTTGACCTCGCTGTTGGCGCGCAGCCGTGCTGTCGTGCACTGAAACAGGAAACGCAGGCTCCAGGCATAGAAATAGGGATCGAGCCGCAGCCTGACCTTGATGCCGAGGTCGGGTGTGTAGAGCGAGCGGATGAAGGTCTTGAGCGCTGCCGGCGAAGCCCAGGCGGTAGCGTCGCCCGGCGAGACCAGGCCGGCATTGGAATAGCTGGTGCCGCGTGCCGCCGCCGGATGGCGCTCGAGAACAGTGACCTCATGGCCGTCGCGGGCCAGATAATAGGCTGCCGCCGTTCCGACCACGCCTGCGCCGAGAACCAGGATCTTCATTTCGTACCCAAGTTGATATCGGGCTCTGACCGGGAACCCACGACCGCCGGGAATTTTGCCTCCACGCCGCACCACTAGCCTTTGCGGCGCGGCATTTCGAGAGATGCCGGCAGGAATCGGCTGAGCCAGCCTCAGCCAGCGACGGAATTCTTGCGGCTGAGCAGTTTTTCCCAATTAAGCGCGTCGCCCACGATGGCGTCGAGATCGTCGTGCTTGGGCGCCCAGCCGAGTTCGCCGCGCGCGAGGTCCGCATTGGCAACGACGGAGGCCGCGTCGCCGGCCCGGCGGGGGCCCATCTCGACAGTGAAATCGCCACCATGCACGCGCCGCACGCTGTCGATGACTTGGAGCACCGAATAGCCGTGGCCATAGCCGCAATTGGCGACGAGATTGCCGCCGCCGGCGCGCAGGCGAGCGAGCGCCAGCCGGTGTGCTGCGGCAAGGTCCGAGACGTGGATATAATCGCGCACGCAGGTACCGTCAGGCGTAGCATAATCGTCGCCGTAAACCTGCATCGAGGCGCGCTTGCCGAGCGCGGTCTCCGAAGCGACCTTGATCAGATGGGTGGCGCCTTTGGTTGACTGGCCGGTGCGTCCCTTAGGATCAGCACCTGCGACGTTGAAATAGCGCAGCGCGGTGTAGCGTAGCGGGTGGGCGACGGCCGCATCGCGCAGCATCCATTCGCTCATCAGCTTGGACAGGCCGTAAGGCGATTCCGGCGCCAGGCGCGCGTCCTCCACCACCGGCTCCATGCCGGCGGCGCCATAGACGGCTGCGGTCGACGAAAAGATGAAATGCTTCACGCCACCGCGCACCGCCGTCTCGATCAGGCTGCGGGTCTTGCAGGTGTTGTTTTCGTAATAGCCGAGCGGATCGGCGACCGATTCCGGCACGACGATCGAGCCAGCGAAATGGATGATGGCGTCGACGCCATGCTCGCGGATCAGCTTGCCCACGAGTTCCTGGTCGGCGACATCGCCCCTGACAAGGGTCGCCTCGGGCGCCACCGCCCAGTCGAAACCGGTCGAAAGGCGGTCGAGCACGACGACTTGCTCCCCGGCATCGAGCAGCTCCCAGACCATATGGCTGCCGATATAGCCCGCCCCGCCCGTCACCAATACCGCCATCTAAAAACTCCGTATCAGACTTCGCTTGGCCCTGTGTAGCGCGACAATACTGGCGAATGCGAGACAGGACTTTCGCTGCCCGATCACGTTGACCATTCGGTCGCAGCGGAGTTTGATCCACATCAAGGGACGTTTTGGTGTTCCATGGTCGTTTGGCATGTCGAGGGCGTGGCATTTTGACCAAAAACGGTCGATGGACGCCGAACCGGCCGTTGATTATGCTCGCGGTTGAAAAATTGGGACGTCCACATGAATTACCAGCGGTTTTTCGAAGAAGCGATCGACCAAATCCACGCCGAGCGCCGTTATCGCGTGTTCGCCGATCTGGAGCGCATCGTCGGCAAGTTCCCGCGCGCGATCTGGCGTTCCAATGGCCGGGCACAAGAAATCACCGTGTGGTGCTCGAACGACTATCTCGGCATGGGCCAGCACCCCGATGTGGTGGCGGCGATGCAGAAAGCCGCCGGCAATATGGGCACCGGCGCTGGCGGCACGCGCAACATCTCCGGCAACAACCATCCGCTGGTCGATCTCGAGCATGAGCTCGCCGATCTCCACGGCAAGGAAGCGGGTCTCGTCTTCACGTCGGGCTTCGTCTCCAACGAAGCCGCGATCTCGACAATCGCCAAGCTTCTGCCGAACTGCCTGGTTCTGTCCGACGAACTCAACCATGCCTCGATGATCGAGGGCGTGCGCCGCTCCGGTGCTGAAAAGAAGATCTTCCGTCACAACGACGTCGCCCATCTCGAAAGCCTGCTGCAGGCTGCGGGCCGCGAGCGCGCCAAGCTGATCGTGTTCGAGAGCGTCTATTCGATGGACGGCGACATCGCACCGATCGCCGAGATTGCCGACCTTGCCGAGAAGTACAATGCCATGACCTATATCGACGAGGTCCACGCGGTCGGCATGTACGGCCCGCGAGGCGGCGGCATCACCGAGCGCGAGGGCCTTGCCCATCGCATCGACATCATCGAGGGCACGCTCGCCAAGGCATTCGGCACGCTCGGCGGCTACATCACCGGCACCCGTTCAGTGGTCGACGCCGTGCGCTCCTACGCACCGGGCTTCATCTTCACCACCGCCCTGCCCCCGGCGATTGCCGCCGCAACCACCGCATCGATCCGCCATCTCAAGAACTCGCAAGTCGAGCGTGACGCCCAGCAGCGTCAGGCGACGCAGGCCAAGCAGATGCTCGCCGACGCCGGCTTGCCGGTCATGGAGTCGCCAACGCATATCGTGCCGATTCTGGTCGGCGATCCCGAGCTGTGCAAGATGGCCAGCGACCGCCTTCTCGGCGTCCACGGCATCTACATCCAGCCGATCAACTACCCGACAGTGCCGCGCGGCACCGAGCGCCTGCGCATCACGCCAACGCCGTTCCATACGGACGCGTTGATCGCAGAGCTCAAGGAAGCGCTGGTCGAGACCTGGAACGCACTCGGCATTCCGTATCGCACCGAGGGCCACACCGAGATTGCCAAGAGCGAGCGCATCGTTTCCTTGCTGGTGCCGCAATCGGGCGGCTGAGCGGCAAGCCCTGTGGTGCGTCCTTCGAGGCTCGCCCACAGGCACTAGCATCAAGATTTTAGCTGTCGCGCGGGCTCGCACCTCAAGGATGAGGACCGTTGGCGCCAACCGTCCTCATCCTTGAGGTGCGAGCCCGCTAAGGCATTGTAAAGATAGAGTAAAAGTCGGCGGGCGAGCCTCGAAGGACGAACTTCGTGGCGATCCTTCGCCGCCGCTTCGTCAGCGACCTATCCGCCTACCGCGCGTTGATCCATTTCGCCAGCCGATGCGAGGCTTCCTCGATCTGGTCGAGGCGGCGGTGGAAGCACAAGCGCAGAAAGCCCTCGCCACCGGCACAAAAAGCCGTGCCGGGTGCGACGCCAACGGCCGCCTTGTCGACGATGTCGAAGGCCGCCGCCTCGGCATCCTTCATGCCGTCGACTGAAAAGAACAGGTAGAAGGCGCCCGGCGGTACGCTGAAGCGAACCTTGCCGGTGTCGCCCAGAACCTTGCAGACGATGTCGCGTGCTTGCTGGGCACGCTCGACCTGCGAGACGATGAAGTCGTCGCCATCGTCGAGTGCCGCGATCGCGCCGCGCTGCATGAACTGCGCCACACCAGATGTCGAATACTGAACCAGGTTTTCGAAGGTCCGGCTGAGCGAAGGATGCACGCGCAGCCAGCCGACACGCCAGCCGGTCATCGCCCAGTTCTTGGAGAAGGTGTTGACGAACAGGATCTTGTCTTCCGGATCCATGATGTCCATGAACGACGCCGCGCGGTGCCCGCCGAAATGAAACAGCGCATAGATCTCGTCGGCGATGATCCAGAGGTTGTTCTTGCGCGCCAGGTCGAGGATGGCCCGCAGGGTCTCGCGGTCGGCGGTCCAGCCGGTCGGGTTGGACGGCGTGTTGACGAAGATCGCCTTGGTGCGCGGGGTAATGGCTGCCGCGATCTTTTCGACATCGCAGCTCCAGCCATTGTCGGTCATGTCGAGCAGCACCGGCACCGGCTTGACGCCGGCCACTCCCGCAGCACCTGCAAAGTTCGGCCAGGCGGGCGCGAGATATAGCGCCTCGTCGCCGGCGCCCACCGCCACCTGCAGCGCCATGGTGATCGCCTGCATGCCCCCGATGGTGACGATGAATTCGTCCTCGGAAAAGTCCATGCCGAAATGGCGCTTGTGGTAGCGGGCGAGCGCCTGGCGCAAGTCCGGGATGCCGGCCTGCCAGGTGTAGAAGGTTTCGCCATTGGCGAGCCCACGCGCGGCGGCCGAGCTGATGAAGTCAGGTGTCGGCATGTCGCCTTCGCCGGACCACAGCGGAATGAGCCCGGCGCGGTCGCGCCCGTAATTTGCCACCGCCTCGATGCCGCTGACGGGCGCGAGACGGGCCTCAGTGCGAACCATGTCGATAAGGCTCATGATCATCCCAGGTTGAGTGTTTGTCTTGGAAACAAGTCGTAGCCCGACCGCTGAAACGAAAGAACCCCCGGCGGTCCAGCCAGCCGGGGGTTTTTCAGCATGCCAGAGCGAGATAACGGCAGATTATTTCTTGGCGAGAAGGTCGCGAATTTCGGTCAGGAGCGCGACATCGGCGGGCGGAGGCGCTGCCGGGCCGGCTGCCTTTTCCTTTTCCAACCGTTTGCGCATGGAGTTCACACCCTTGACCATCAGGAAGATGATCCAGGCCAATATCATGAAGTTGATGACCACGGTGAAGAAGTTGCCGTAGGCGAAGACCGCGCCCTGCTTCTTGGCTTCCACAAGGTTCGTCGCTGTGACCGAAGATGACAGCGGCAGGAAGTAGTTGGAGAAATCGAAGCCGCCGAAGACAGCGCCGACGATCGGCATGATGATATCCGCCACCAGCGACGAAACGATCAGGCCGAAGGCGCCGCCGATGATCACGCCGACGGCAAGATCCATCACATTGCCCTTGGCAATGAATTCCTGGAATTCCTTAATCATAGAACCCTCCTTGTCGTGGTCTGCGAGACGGCGAATCGAGACACACTGCCTGCCGCCAATTGCTGCCACAATAGCAAAAACTGCCAGTTGCAAAACCCGCCAATATCGACGCCGACAATGGCCACGTCCTGCGGCGACCCCGCTGCATGTAGGAGACAAGGATAATAGACTTGCCCGCCAAGCTGTGATTGCCTCACCTTGGAGGCAAGGGGCCTTCAAGGGAGCGAGAATTAGCAGTGCAAGGCCTGGCCGTCGTCTTCATCGCCATTGCCTATGTCACGCTGTTGTTCGCCATCGCGAGCATCGGCGACCGCAGGGCCGCGACCTCAGGGCCCGGCCGGCCGCGTCCGTTCATCTATGCGCTCAGCCTTGCCATTTACTGCACGTCCTGGACCTTCTTCGGCTCGGTCGGGCTCGCCTCCGAGCGCGGGCTCGAATTCCTCGCCATCTATGTCGGCCCGGTGCTGGTCTTCATGTTCGGCTTCCCGCTGCTCAGCCGTGTCATCAAGCTGGCCAAGGCCGAAAAGATCACCTCGATCGCCGACTTTTTGGGCGCGCGCTACGGCAAGAGTTTCGCCGTCGGCTCCATCGCAACGCTGATCGCCACCGTCGGTGCCATCCCCTATATCGCGCTCCAGCTCAAGGCGATCTCGGGTTCGGTCAGCCTGATGGTTGAGCATTACACCGGTTTCCCGCCCTCCTTCGACCCATTCGTCAGCGACATCTCGCTGGTCGTGGCATTGCTTCTGGCGCTGTTTGCCACACTGTTCGGCACTCGCCATGCCGACGCCACCGAGCATCAGAACGGGCTGGTGCTGGCCGTCGCCGTCGAGTCGATCGTCAAGCTGGTCGCTTTCCTCGCGGTCGGCCTGTTCGTCACCTTCTCCCTGTTCGACGGTCCCGGCGACATGCTCAGGAGCTTCGCTGCCACCGAGCAGGTCGGCGACGCCATGGGCTACAGCACCTCGCTTGGCACCTGGCTGGTGGTGACCATCATCAGCGGCTTCGCCATCATCATGCTGCCGCGCCAGTTCTACGTCATGATCGTCGAAAACCGCAGCGAAAGCGAATTGCGCACCGCGACATGGGTATTCCCGGCCTATCTGGTGGCGATCAACCTGTTCGTCTTGCCGATCGCCTTCGCCGGTCTGTCCACCGTCGGCACCGCAACGACCAGCGACCTCTATGTGCTGTCGCTGCCGCTGCTCAAGGGTCACGACCTGCTCGCCATGGTCGCCTTCATCGGTGGTCTGTCGGCGGCCACGGCGATGGTGATCGTGGCGAGCGTGGCGCTATCGATCATGATCTCCAACGACCTCGTCATCCCGATCTTCGTGCGGCGCATGATCAAGATCAAATCCGGCGACACCGAAGACTGGTCGGCGATCATCCTCAACATCCGCCGCGCCTCGATCTTCATCATCCTGTTCGTCGCCTTCCTCTATTATCGCGAGAGCACCAACAACACGCGCCTTGCCTCCATCGGCCTGATGTCGTTTGCGGCCATCGCGCAGTTCGCGCCGGCCTTCATCGGCGGGCTGATCTGGCGCCGCGCCAATGCCAGGGGTGCAGCCCTTGGCATGGCGGCCGGCATCGCCGTGTGGTGCTACACGCTGATGCTGCCGACGCTTGCCGCGCCTGACACCTCGATCATCACCGACGGGCTTTTCGGCATCGAGGCGCTCAGGCCCCAGGCGTTGTTCGGTACGATCGCCGAGCCGCTCAATCATGGCGTATTGTGGAGCCTGGCGATCAACGCGCTGTTTTTTGTCTTCGGCTCGCTGTCACGCGCCTCGGTGCCGCTCGAGCGCATCCAGGCGTCGATCTTCGTGCCGCGCGATTCAAGCCCGATGCCTTCGCTGCGCCGCTTCCGCACCACCACCACCGTCAACGATCTCAAGGACACCATCTCTCGCTATCTCGGCGTCGAACGCACCGAACGCTCGTTCCAGACCTTCCAGAGCGAGAGCGGCAGCAAGCTCAACGGCAACGACCCCGCTGGCATGGATGTGATCCGTTTTTCCGAGCAGCTGATGGCAAGCGCTGTCGGCTCGTCTTCGGCGCGGCTGATCTTGTCTTTGCTGTTCAAACGCGGCGACAACGCCTCAAAAGACACGTTCCGCCTGCTCGACGACGCCACCGAAGCCTTGCAGCACAACCGCGACCTGCTTCAGATCGCGCTCGACCAGATGGAGCAGGGCATCACCGTCTTCGACCAGGATTTCCGCCTGATCTGCTGGAACCGCCAATACCGTTCGCTGTTCGACCTGCCCGACGAGATGGGACAGGTCGGCGTTTCGATCGACCGCATCCTCGGTTACCTCGTGACGCGCGGGGACATCTCGCAGACCTCGCGGCTGACCACGCTCAACCGCTTGACCAATTTCGGCGGCGCCTGGCAGATCGAGTTGCAAACCAGCGGCAGGATCATCGAGATGAGCTCCAACCCGATGCCCGATGGCGGCATCGTTGCGACCTACACCGACATCTCCGCGCGCGTCGCCGCCGATCTCGCCCTCAAGCGGGCCAACGAGTCTCTGGAGCAGCGCGTCAAGAGCCGCACCGCCGAACTGACCCGCGTCAACGAGGAACTGGCCCAGGCACAGATGCTCGCCGAAGAGGCCAATCTCGGCAAGACGCGCTTCCTCGCCGCCGCCGGCCACGACATCCTGCAGCCGCTCAACGCCGCTCGCCTCTATTGCTCCTCGCTGATCGAAAAGGCCGGCAAGGGCAATGCCGGCCTCGCCGCCCGCAACATCGAATCCTCGCTGGAATCGGTCGAGACCATCCTGGGCGCCGTGCTCGACATTTCCCGGCTCGACGCCGGTGCGATGAAGCCGGCCGAAACCGTTTTCCGCCTCGACGGACTGCTGCGCCAGATCGGCACCGACTTCCTGCCCATGGCGCGTGCCAAGGACCTCGAACTGGTGATCGTGCCGTCGACTTCGATCGTCAACACCGACCGCAACCTGTTGCGCCGGCTGATCCAGAATCTGGTTTCCAACGCCATCAAATACACCCGCGACGGCCGCATCGTCGTCGGTGTCAGGCGCCGTGGCGAACTCGTCGAAATCCAGGTGATCGACACCGGAATCGGTATCGCCGCCGACAAGCTCGGCACCGTGTTCCAGGAGTTCACCCGCCTTGATGACGGTGCGCGCGAGGCGCAAGGACTGGGGCTCGGCCTGTCGATCGTCGACCGCATCGCGCGCGTGCTCAAGCTCGAAATCCAGATCGAATCGCACAAGGGCCAGGGCACGCGCTTTTCGGTGATCCTGCCCGTCACAACCGCCGAGGAACTGCCCGCCACGACAAGCGCGCGGCCCCGCATCCAGGCCGCGGCCGCGCTCAGCGGGCTGACTGTCGTGTGCATCGACAACGACCCTCGCATCCTCGAAGGCATGCGGCTTCTGCTTGAAGGCTGGGGCTGCGTGGTCAGAACCTATTCCGGCTCGGAGGCCTTCGAGGCCGACCAGGCGAGCGGGCCGGCGCCTGAG
This sequence comes from Aminobacter sp. GW821-FHT11F06, assembly GCF_058808215.1. Lineage (NCBI taxonomy): Bacteria > Pseudomonadati > Pseudomonadota > Alphaproteobacteria > Hyphomicrobiales > Phyllobacteriaceae > Aminobacter > Aminobacter sp. GW821-FHT11F06. The sequence goes on from NZ_JBXARL010000002.1 coordinate 42,207, forward strand.
ATCATCCTCGCCGACTATCATCTCGACGGCGAAAACGGCCTCGACGTCATCCGCACCCTGCGCGGCGCATATGGCGAAGCGATACCGGCGGTGTTGATCACCGCCGACCGCTCCAACGAGGTGCGCGCCGCCGCCGACCAGATCGACGTCGCCGTGCTCAACAAGCCGCTGAAGCCGGCCGTGCTGCGATCGATGATGAACAGGATGCGGCGCATGGCACACGCCGCGGAATAGGCTGCGCGCTACGCCGCCGGGCGCGGATCGTTGCCGATCTTGGACAAAAGGATGACCGCCTGGGTGCGGCTGTCGACGCCGAGCTTTTGCAGGATCGCCGAGACATGCGCCTTGATGGTCGCTTCCGACACGCCAAGCTCATAGGCGATCTGCTTGTTGAGCAGCCCTTCCGCCAGCATGCCGAGCACACGCGTCTGCTGCGGCGTCAGCGATTGCAAACGCTTGATCAGGTCGGAGATTTCCGGGTCGCGCTCGACACCGAGGTCGATGTCGCCAGGTGCTGATATTTCGCCCGACAGCACGGCTTCGATGGCGTTGCGTATGGCGTCCATACTCGCCGATTTCGAGATGAAGCCCGAAGCACCGAGCTCGAGCGCCCGGCGAATGGTTACGGGATCGTCATGGGCCGAAACGATGACCACGGGCACCGTCGCATGGATGCCGCGCAGCGAGATCAGCCCCGAAAGCCCTGAGGCGCCAGGCATCGAAAGGTCGAGCAGGACGATGTCGATATCCTCATTGGCGGCAACGATCGCCTTGACGCTCTCGAAGTCACCGGCTTCCAGCACGCTCGACACGTCGGCAAGGCCGGCGATGGCTTGTTTGAGTGCTCCGCGAAAAAGCGGATGGTCGTCCGCGATGACGAACTTGTGGCCTGCTGGCAAATATCCCTCCCGGGGTCCCGACCGTTCTGTGCGCCTTGGACCGTCGGGCGCGATTATGCGACCCGGTGCCGGCTTTTCAAGCAGTTAAAGTCAAAAGGATCACCAAAGCAGCGTTTCATGCTGAATTTTCGGGCGCAAGCACTCAGGACGATGCTCAAGTCTTGTTCGGCGCCGGCTCGGGCTGCGGCGCCTTGTCTTCCTTTTCCATGTCCTTGACGATGCCCATGAAGCTGCGGAAAAAGCGGTCCATGTAGCCCATGGACTTCTGGAATTCTTCTTCGGTCGGCAGCTTCGATTCCATCCGGGCGGTCAGCGAATTCTCAAGCTTTACCACGCGCTCTTCAATCGTCTTGATATTGCCTTGCAGGCGGCCGATCTCATCTTGGAGTGCCGAGCGTTCGTCGGCGGCAAGCTTGCACACCAGCTGATTGTCGCGCTCCTCGCAGATCGACATCTCGCCGGTCTGGGTGTCCATGCGGACATATCCCTTGTCGGTCTTTTCCATCTGGAAGCGCTGCCCCTCGGCGGCAGATGCCGAACCGGCGCTGAACCCGGCGAGCAGCGGAACAAACATCAAAAAGGCACGGCGCATGACTGTCTCCATTTGCGGACGGTGCGAATTGTCGCGCCCCAATAGGCCCAAATTGCGGTGGGGCAAGCCAAGCTGCCCTTTCCCGCACCATGCTTTCAGCCTATAGCGCGCATATGACGAAGACCATCTACAAGATCTGCCCCGAACCAATGTGGCGTGAAGCCGAGCGGGCCGGGATTTTCCAAGGCGCGCCCATCGATCTCGCCGATGGCTTCATCCATTTCTCGACCGCCGAACAGGTTGTGGAGACGGCGGCAAAACATTTCGCTGGCCAGGACAATCTGCTGCTTGTCGCCATCGACGCCGACAGGCTCGGGCCGGCGCTGAAGTACGAAGTGTCGCGCGGTGGTGCTTTGTTTCCGCATCTTTACGCGCCGCTCGAAACGAGTGCCGCCAAATGGGTTCGTGCCTTGCCGCTCAAGGCCGATGGCGCCCACGACTTCCCGGAGCTTGAGGCATGAGCGCGTTCGAGCGACTTGGCCGGCACCTGCTGTTCAGCTTCGATGCCGAGACCGCGCACGGCATGTCGATCAAGGCCCTGCGCTGCGGCCTGCCGGTGGGTGGCCGTGCCCCGCGCGATGCCCGTTTGCGGTTGAAGATCGCCGGTCTCGATGTCCCCAATCCGCTGGGCATGGCGGCCGGCTACGACAAGAACGGCGACGTACCGGACGCGCTGCTCGGCCTTGGTTTCGGTTTTGCCGAAATCGGCACGGTGACGCCGCTGCCGCAGGCCGGCAATCCCAAGCCGCGCATCTTCCGCCTCGTCGAAGACGACGCCGTCATCAACCGGCTCGGCTTCAACAATGAAGGCCATGATGCCTGCGAAAAGCGTCTCATCGCCCGCGCGGGACGGCCCGGCATCGTCGGCGTCAACATCGGCGCCAACAAGGACAGCACCAACCGCATCGGCGACTATATCAGCGGCGTGAAACGCTTCGCCCGCCATGCGTCTTATCTCACCGTCAACATCTCCTCGCCCAATACGCCGAGCCTGCGCAACATGCAGGCGCGCGAACAGCTCGCTGAACTGCTGGCAAGTGTGATCGTCGCCCGTGCCGAGGCCGGGCATCCGGTTCCCATTTTCCTCAAGATCGCGCCCGATCTGCACGAAGCCGAACTCGAAGACATTGCCGCCGAAGTCACCGAAAAGGGCATCGACGGCGTCATCGTCTCCAACACCACGATCGCCCGGCCGACGCTGCGCAGCCCGACCCACGCCGGCGAGACGGGAGGCCTGTCGGGCAAGCCGTTATTTGCACGTTCGACGGCTGTGCTTGCCCGCATGCGCAAGCTGCTCGGGCCGCAGCGCGCGATCATCGGTGTCGGCGGGGTGGATTCGACCGAGACCGCGCTCGAAAAAATCCGCGCCGGTGCCGATCTCGTGCAGCTCTACACCGGCATGGTCTATGCCGGCCCGTCGCTGCCGGCACGCATCGTGCGCGGGATGTCCGATTTCGCCGCGCGCAAAGGCCTCGCCAACATTTCCGAGCTGCGCGACAGCAAGCTCGATCAGTGGGCGGCGGCACCGCTCTGAAAGGTCGCGCGCGCTCGCGGCCGCAGGATCGCCAGCAGGCATAGCCCGCGCACGATCAACAATAGGTGCAATGCCGCCCAAAGGCCGTGATTGCCAAAGGCTGGCGTCAAGGTCAGCAAGGCGACGACGAACGCGCCCAGCGACAGCATCATCATGTTGCGCATGTCGCGCGACCAGGCAGCGCCGATGAACACGCCGTCCATCTGGAAGGCCAGCACGCCGCTGACCGCCGTGAACGCTGCCCAGGGCAGGAAGGCGATCGCCGCCGCGCGCACCTCTTCGGCGGTCGAGATCAAGGCGATCAGGTCGGCGCCGAACACCAAAAGCACGGTCGTCATGGTGCCGGCCAGCGCAAAGCCCCAGATCGAGCAGAGATAGACCGCCTTGCGGAAGGCCGGCTCGTAGCGCGCGCCAACGGCGCGGCCAGCAAGCTGTTCGGCAGCGGTGGCAAAACCGTCGAGGAAAAAGCCCGCGACCAGGAAGAAGTTCATCAGCACAGCATTGGCCGCAAGCGTCACCGTGCCGAACTGCGCGCCCTGGCGCGTGAACAAAGCAAAGGCTGCAAGCAGCGAAAACGAGCGGATCATGATGTCGCGGTTGAGCACGAACATGCGGCGGAAGGCTTGTGCGTCGAAGACTCGCGCCTGTGCCAGCCGAGGTCCGCGAGCAAAGCGCCTGACCAGCACCACCAGCCCGACAACCATGCCGGCGGCTTCGCCTGCGACCGCCGCCCAGGCAACGCCCTCGACGCCCCAGCCGAAATGCAGGCCAAGCAGGATCGACAGCACGATGTTGACGCCGTTGAGCGCCAGCTGAAGCATAAGGCCAAAGCCGCCCTCGCCGCGCCCCAGGACGTAGCCGAGGATGGCATAGTTCATCAGCGCGAAGGGAGCGCCCAGCATGCGGATGCGGACATAGGCGTCGAGTGTTTCGTTGACGCGCTGCTCCGCCGACATGAACCACTGGCCAGCCATGGACGTCAGCGGTGCCGTGAGCGCAAGCACGATGCCGACGATGATGGCGACGACGGCGGCGCGCCAGAACACCGCCTGCTCTTCAAGATCATCGCTGCGGCCGAAGGCCTGGGCAACGAGCGCGGTCGTGCCGGCGCGCAGGAAGTTGAAGCTGGTGAACACCACGTCGAAAGCGACAGCACCCGCCGCCAGTCCGCCCAGTAGTGCCGCGTCGCCGAATTGTCCGACGACGGCCGTGCCAACGAGACCGATCAGCGGCGTCGTGAGGTAGGCCAGCGTCATCGGCACCGCGATTGCCAGCACCGAACGATTGGTGACGGAAAAAGGCGCCGCGCGACCCTCGGATGATGCGATGTCCAACTAAGTCCCCTCCACTGCGGCCGAATCTCGTCCGCTGGGGCACATGCCTCGGTTTCCCCAACGCCCGCAACCCGCAGGCAGCACTTGCCCCAACGAAAGCTTGCTTTGGTCGGGAAATGCTCGACCCGCTATTTGCGGTAGCTGAACAGCCTGAGGATGATGAAGGCCGGGATGACGATCGCCGCACCCAGCAGGAAATAGCCCAGGAAGCGGTCGATGGCGCGGAAGCCCATGTTCCAGATATCGAGGAAGAAATTGCGGATGCCGTAGAGCACGTCGAAGGGCGACCAGCCGAAGGCGCTCATGACGATGCCGACGAGGAATGAGATGACCAGGAGCTTGATGAACACCCGAAGCGGGGTGTCCCCGAGAAAACGCACCAATCCGGACAAGTTCAGTCTCCTGCGATTCGACCGTTGATCGAATATCCTTATTGCAGATCCTGCTTCAAGATGCGGGGCTCTTTTCGCGCTGCAGCGACGCGGGCGTCAGAGCATAGGCGACGCGGCGGACATACTCGCTGGCACGATACACAAGCGTGCCGATGCGCCGATAAAATGGGAACTTCATTGCTTTGTAGCCAGCCTTCTGGACCAGGATCGTGCTGGCTGAGCGACTGAACTGCACGGCCGGCTTGTCAGTGGTGAAGACAGCTACGCCGTTCGCCCAGCCTCGCTCGATCTCGACATCGATGGGAACGACCATCGGGCGCAGTGTTTCCAGCAGTTGCTTCGCCGCCTCGCGCCTGACCGCATAGGCGGCCGAGCTCGCCAACGAGCCATGCAGGCAGCGGCCGAGCGCAAAATCCTTGTTCAAGGTCAGGTACTTGATGAAGCCACGTGTCCGATGATTGACCAGCTTGACTATGCCCCAGCCGCTAATTTGGGTAATTTCGTTGAGGACTACGGCAAAATCGCCGGTAAACTGCACGTCATCCTCCACGATGACCGCAAACTCGTCCGCACCGTTGGCAATGAGTTCCAGCGCTTTCAGGTGGCTAAGGTAGCAGCCTATTTCTCCGGCCAGGACCTTCTTGCCGCAAAAACGTTCAAAGCTCCGCAAGTCGATCACGCCTGCCTGCTCGGGTGTCAACGAATTGCCGTCGACAGAAGCAACTCGGATTAACTCTATGCCGAATTCGGTGGCGCTCTTGTGGATGGCTAGGAGCCGATCTTGAGAACGATCAAGATTGAGGACATATACTGGTACAGTCATAGTTTATAGTTCGCCACGTCCCATTTCCGGAAATTTCGGAAATCTTCTTACTCTTTAGCACGGTCTGATTTTGTATTTACATTATGTCAAACATGCCAGCATCGCAACCTTATTGCCCGGCAGGCCACCCAATGTGGTCGGCCTATGGCGAGATAGCACGGCTTTGTCTGCGGGTGCCTTTGGTTCCCAGCATCTCGGCCAGCATCGTTTGGTGAGATCGAAGCGTTTCCCGATTGCCGAGCCGGATCGCGAATGCTAACCAAGTGCCCGCGCGGGTATGATGTAATGGTAGCCTGTCAGCTTCCCAAGCTGAACGCGCGGGTTCGATTCCCGCTACCCGCTCCAGCTTGTGCCACAAGGCCTTGCGGCTGATTTTCTTCTCCCGAGATTGTCGCAGTTTTACAGGTAGTTTTACACTGCCTGTTCCTCATGGGTTCGATCCAACTCCGCCCGCCTTGGGCCAATTCATTGTCGAAGCCGTTGACGATTCCACGCCATACATGATTGATTTTCTTGCACTAAGTAAGAAGAGCGTTCTAATTTAGGCGACATGCCTTGTGGTGCAAGGTTGCCGCAAGTTCCGCGCTTTACCACGTGGCAATGAGTTATGGAGCGAAACTCTAGACGGCGCGGGAGCAGAGCATCAAGGGCGGGAGGGGATTCCCTATGATGCGGAGGAGGCAGGTCCACAAGGACAGATAGAAAGGCCGCAGCGCTTGACAGCGTGCTAGGCAAACATTCCAACAGGCTCCAGGAGACGTATTCAGATAGGGATCACTGATGCCTACGAATACAATCCAATTGACGAGCAGCGCTTCAAAGCTCCTCACGACGTATAGAAAGGCGTGATCCTCGCACGCAGCTGGTCCATTCGTAGTTGTTTCAAAGGAGCGTCCATGCCTGCACACTATCTGTCCCCGGCCATGAGCGATCAGGATGCGTTGTCGCTGATCGTCGCGCCGTTGGTTGGCGTGGAAGCTAACATTTACAATGACATATGGAATGCGGTGATTTGCCAATCGCTGCACCCCGGCGTCAAGCTTGAAGAAATAGCCTTGAGCGAGATCTACGGCGTCAGCCGCACCGTCATCCGCAAGGTGCTGGTGATCATGGAGCAGGAAGGTGTCGTTTCGCTGCCGCTGAACCGCGGCGCCTATATTGCCCTGCCATCCCCGCGCGACGCACTCGAGCTCTGCGAAGCGGTATCGGCGATGTGCGCCTATATTGTCGGCAAACTCGCCGACCAGCCACACAATATCACCGCGGAGCAACGCGCGAAGTTGGCGCTGCATGCGCAGGCAGAAAAAGAGGCTGGCGAACTGCACACGATCCGGCGCTTGCATATGGAGCATGCCACGCTTTTGGCCCTGATCTACGGCAACCTCGTTCTGGCGTCGCAACTCGAGCGCACAACCTCACGGCTCGCGCTCGCCTTGTCGGCCTATCAAGGCGTGACGGGCAACATCTCCGCCGTGGAATACACCACGGCGCTCAATCAGATGATCTTCGAGGGCAAAAAGGATGAAGCCCTCCAGACGGTGACCGCCGCGATCGACAGGGCGCGCAGGTCAATGCGCTTTGGCGCCAGCGACGGCAGCATCAATCTCAAGGCTATCCTCGGCAGGGGCTGACCATCTTGGACCGCTCCAGCTTTGGCGAGCGGATGGGCAAGCCAATACGCTGTTAGCCACATAACTCATACGGCGCGCTTCCAAGCGCAGGGCCGCTGCAACGGCTGGGACGGCCTATCCCAAGACGCCGAACGGCTCGGGGCGGTGCCACTGCATTCAAAATCTTGAATCGGGCTTTGCCATACGGCCTGGCGAAAGCGCAGCCGCAACGAGCTTGCGCGCGGCGCGATGACATCCATGGCACCGCTCGTCCCGAAGCCCGCCCCTGCCCCCCATGGATCACGATAACGCCCCTGTCCGGACCGAGAGTTGCTGCGACCGCCTTTGCTTGAAAAACACCGACGACTCGATGTGCGTCTAATTTCATGCAACTCTCAACGCATATTATCGTATAAAAGAATACACGCTGAGAGCAACATGACTGGAGGTCAGACCGAAGAACGGTCGAGACGACCAAACCATCTTTGGCTCGCCGTGTCTTCTCACAAAAAAGTTATTCGTAAACAGCCGTTTAGCGCGCATTTTTTTAGCTTCCGCTTAATCAGGCCGGGCGAACTGCCAATTTGTGACATTTATACCACGCAGCTCGGACAACAGGTGCCCTGCGCCCATTCCATATGCCATTGGCGGTTGATCGCCTGCCTGCCATACGCCAAAGACGACGCAGAAAGAGATTCATCTAGATGTATTTTTTTCTGACATCAGATTTCTGGTGGTGAAAATCTGCACAGTTTCCAATGACTGCGCATCAAATGAGGAATTGAAAATGAACATTAAGAGCCTACTTCTCGGCTCCGCTGCGGCTCTGCTCGCAGTCTCCAGCGCTCGTGCGGCCGACGCTGTCGTCGTTGCTGAGCCGGAACCCATGGAATACGTCCGCATCTGCGACGTTTACGGCGCGGGCTTCTATTACATCCCCGGCACCGAGACCTGCCTCAAGATCGGCGGCCTCGTTCGTTACCAGATGAACTTCACCGATCTTGACGACGGCTTCCGCAAGAATGCCAAGGCACGCCTGAAGTTCGACGCGCGTTCGGAAACCGAATACGGCACGTTCCGCCGTTACATCGAGTTCGAGGCAAGCATCCGCAATGATGGCGGCTGGTCCGAGACTGCCAGCGGTGACAAGTGGAACGGCCTCAACAGCGAGGGCGGCACGGCTCTTCGTCACGCCTACTTCGAGCTCGGCGGCCTGCTCGTCGGTCACACCGATACCCTGTTCGACGGCGAACTCGACGGCGAGTTCGATTCGGGCGGCGGTGAGCGCATCAACCAGATCCGCTACACCTTCGACGCCGGCAACGGCATCGCAGTGTCGCTCGGCCTGGAAGAAGAGTCGGACAACTTCGACTACGTCCCGCTGGTCGTCGGCAAGGTTGCCATCACGCAGGGCTGGGGTTCGCTCGACCTGTTCGCCGGTTATGACAACGCCTACGAAGAGTTCGCTCTCAAGGCGGTCGCCAACATCAAGGCAACCGACGCCCTCACCCTGCAGCTGCTCGCAGCTTACGAGTCGGGCCCGACCTACTTCAGCATCAATCCGGGCGATGCGATCGAAGGTATCAACGGCGTCTACAACGGCTATGCATGGTCGGTCGCTGGCTACCTGAAGTACCAGGTCAACCAGAAGCTGGCAGTCGGCTTCGGCGGTCAGTACTTCGGTGATGCGCACGACAACAACCTCAGCAGGCTCTCGGTCGGCGGTGCCAACGACTGGGCCATCGGCGCGGTTGTCGACTACAGCATCGTCGAGAATCTCGATGCCAAGCTCGCCCTCAACTACAACGACGGCGACACCTTCAAGAACTTCAACAACGGCGACGGCGTAGTCAGCGGCTTCCTCCGTCTCGACGCTTCGTTCTAACCAAATCTCGGTTGGATGAAGAGGCCCGCAGTCGCCAGACTGCGGGCCTCTTTGCGTTTTGCGCGCCGATACGGATGCTGGCGTCCAGTATTCTCTAGGGCTTGATGCAGAACCGAAGGTCCGCGTAGCGAAAAGTGGGAACCGCTTTTCCGAAAAGATCATGCTCCATCAAGAAGATGGAGCGCCATTCCGGTTCAATCGGAATGGAACAGGCTCACATCGACCTGCGACAGCTATGCGGGGTTTCCGCAGTTGGAGCGGTTGCTGCCGAGTCGGCTGCGGGATCGCTCACCACCCGCTCCAGCCTTGCGCGCCTGCTACCTCCGCAGTTCCCGATTGTGGGGACCGCTGAAATCGCGAAGGTGCCTCTGCCCGGTGGTGTAGCCGAACCTCAGGCCGCCCGTGTCATTGTAGTAATTGGGCTGAAAGGCGCTGACGTAGTCGTAGTTGTCCGACATGCAGCCGGACAAAGGCATCATCAGGCCGATCGCCAGCGGGATGAAAACATAACGCATGGCCGTTACCTCCGATCAGGCAAATGATGCACCCGATCGGTCCAGTCAGCCAGCGGGTTCCAGTAACATTTTCAGTATTGGCCGGCCAAACAAGTATCTGATGCCAGCCGATCCCTTGCCGGCCCCAAGCGCATCAGGATTTCAAGCCCGCAGGCCGGACATCATCGACGCCCGGCCTGTCGCATTCAACCAATCAGTCCTTGGCGCCATAGATGTCGAAGTCGAAGTACTTCGCGTTGATCTTGGCGTAGGTACCGTCCTTGACGATGGCGTCGATCGCAGCGTTCAGCTTCTCGCGCAGCGGATCACCCTGGCGCACGGCGATGCCGGTCAGTGACTCGGTGCCCTTGAGGTCGCCGATCAGCTTGCAGCAATCCTGTCCGGTGGTCTTCATCCAGTCGACAAGCACAAACTTGTCCGACACCACCGCGTCGAGGCGGCCATTGGTCAGGTCGGACATAGCCTCATCCTGGGTCGGGTAGAGCTTCACGTCGGCGCCGGCCTTGGCGTAATGGTCCTCGGCATAGATGCTCTGGGTGGTCGACGCCTGTGCGCCGACTGCCTTGCCCTTGAGCGCGTCGGGCTCAGGCGAGGTCAGCGTGGAATCCTTCAGCGCCACCAGCGCCAGCGGCGTGGTGTAGTATCTGTTGGTGAAATCGACCTGCTTCTTGCGCTCGTCGGTGATGGTCATCGAAGCAACGATGGCGTCGAACTTGCCGCCCTTAAGTGCTGGAATGATGCCGTCCCAATCCTGCGTGACGAACTCGCATTCGACCTTCATCTGTGCGCAAAGCGCAGTGGCGATATCGACGTCGAAGCCGACCAGCTTGCCGTCCGCTGTCAGGCTGTTGAAGGGCGGATAAGCGCCTTCGGTACCGATCTTGAGCTTCTCCTGGGCCGATGCGGCGCCAAGGGTCAACAAGAGCGCTGCGAGCGAAGCTGCGCAAGCGAACTTCCGTGAAATCTGCATGATCCTCTCCATTAACCGGGCACTCTTTCCGAGCGTCCCTGCCTCCAGCCAATCACAGCGGCCAGCAATGGACAAGCAGACTAAGGGATAGGCCCAGCTGACCTTAGGTCATACGGAAATGCTTGGAGAGCTTCAGGCCCTGGGCCTGATAATTGGAGCCGAGATCGGTGCCATAGAGCGCGCGCGGGCGCGCCAGCATGTGCTCATAGACCAGGCGGCCAACCACCTGGCCGTGCTCCAGGATGAACGGCACTTCGTGGCTGCGCACTTCGAGTACCGCCCGGCTGCCGGTGCCACCAGCACTGGAATGGCCAAAGCCGGGATCGAAGAAACCGGCATAATGGACGCGGAATTCGCCGACGAGCGGGTCGAACGGCGTCATCTCGGCGGCGTAGAGCGGGGGCACATGCACCGCCTCGCGCGAGACGAGAATGTAGAATTCGTCGGGGTCGAGCACCAGTTCCTCGGCGCCGTGATTGTAGATCGGCTCCCAGAAATCGACGACGTCCTGGGCGGCGCGCTTGTCGACGTCGACAAGCCCGGTGTGATGCTTGCCGCGATAGCCGACGATGCTGCCCACCGTGCCGGCCAGATCGATGGACAGCGCAATGCCACCGCCCGAAATGTTGGGCGGATCCATCGCGACCAGCCGGTCGGACAAATGCAGTGCGTGAAGTTCGGCCTCCGACAGCAGCGCATTGCCCTTGCGAAAGCGGATCTGCGACAAGCGCGAGCCCTTGCGCGCGACGATCGGGAAGGTGCGCGGACTGACTTCGAGATAGAGCGGCCCGGTATAGCCGGCGGGGATCTTGTCGAACTCCTGGCCGCGGTCGGTCATCACGCGGGTGAAGATGTCGAGGCGGCCGGTCGAGCTCTTGGGATTGGCGGAGGCCGAAATGTCGGCCGGCAGAGCGAGGCTTTCGAGCAGCGGCACGATGTAGACGCAGCCTGTCTCCAGCACCGCGCCATTGGTCAGGTCGATCTCGTGCAGCTTGAGCCGGTCGAGCTTTTCCGACACCAAAGAATTGGGGCCCGGCAGGAAGCTGGCGCGGGTGCGGAACGCGGTTGCGCCCAGCCTGAGATCGAGGCTCGCCGGCTGGATCTGGTCGGCATCGAGCGGCGGCGCCAGAAGCGCGCCCGAGGCGAACAATGCCGCGATATCCTGATCCGGAAGAATGCCCGATTGCCGCAATTGCTCGCTCCTTTGGTATGAATGGTTTAGTCGACCCCACAATTGACGCAAGCAGGCTACGGGTCTAAAGGACTTTTATCCCGTGGTGATTTGGCCGGTCGGCTTGCAGCCACGTTAAACAAGTCGCTAAAAGGGCCGTCGATGGACCGGTTGCGACTTTCGCGACCGGTTTTTTTGTATTTGGATTTGGCTATGACCTCCGAAAAGCAGCGCAACTGGAAACCCCAGACCACACTCGTCCATGGCGGAACCCTCAGGTCCGGCTTCGGCGAAACCTCGGAATCGATCTTCCTGACCCAGGGCTATGTCTATGACAGCGCCGAAAGCGCGGAAGCCCGCTTCAAGGGCGAAAGCCCCGGTTTCATCTATTCGCGCTATGCCAATCCCACCGTCGACATGTTCGAAAAGCGCATGTGCGCGCTCGAAGGGGCTGAAGACGCCCGTGCCACCGCCTCAGGCATGGCGGCGGTCACGGCCGCGATCCTGTGCAGCCTCAAGGCCGGCGACCATATCGTTGCCGCGCGCGCGCTGTTCGGGTCGTGCCGCTGGGTTGTCGAGACGCTGGCGCCGAAATACGGCATCGAGGCAACGCTGGTCGACGGCACATCGATCGAGAATTGGGAAAAGGCGGTCCAGCCCAACACCAAGCTGTTTTTCCTGGAAAGCCCGACCAACCCGACGCTCGAAGTGGTCGACATCGCCGCTGTCGCCGCCCTTGCCAATTCGATCGGCGCGCGCCTGGTCGTCGACAACGTATTTGCCACGCCGATGCAGCAGAAGCCGCTCGAACTCGGCGCCCACATCGTCGTCTATTCGGCCACCAAGCACATTGACGGCCAGGGCCGCTGCCTCGGCGGCGTGATCTTGTCCGACAAGAAGTGGATCGACGAGAACCTGCACGACTACTTCCGCCACACCGGCCCAAGCCTGTCGCCGTTCAACGCCTGGACGCTGCTCAAGGGCCTGGAGACGTTGCCGGTGCGCGTGCGCCAGCAGACAGAGACCGCCGGCAAGATCGCCGACTTCCTGGCAAGCCGTCCGGAAGTGTCGCGGCTGATCTATCCGGGCCGGGCAGACCATCCGCAGGCCGACATTGTCAAGAAGCAGATGTCTGGTGGCTCGACGCTGATCTGCTTCGACCTCAAGGGCGGCAAGAAATCGGCCTTCGCCTTCGAAAACGCGCTCGACGTCATCCTGATCTCGAACAATCTCGGCGACTCCAAGAGCCTGATCACCCATCCGGCAACGACGACGCACAAGAGCCTTACCGACGAGGCCCGCGCCGAACTCGGCATCGACGACGGTACGTTGCGCCTGTCGGTCGGTCTCGAGGATGCCGACGACCTGCTCAACGACATCGAAGATGCGCTGAAGGCAACTCGCTGAAAGAATGGCGCTCCGGCCAGCCGGAGCGCCATTCCAGTCTGGACCGGCATGGGCGGTATCAACCGCCCATGCCGTGTTTCACATCCCCAGAACCGCGATCGCGGTCATCACAAGCGCCATACTGTTCAGTATTCCGTGGCCGATGATGCCGCACCAGGTGTTCCGCCGCCTGCTGACAAGCCAGGACAAGGCGAGCGCACAAATGGTCACCATGGGCAGCAAGGTGAACCAGAACCAGTGAAACGCGCCCCACTGAAGTCCGTGCACCAGCCATGCCTTGCGACCGAGCGACACTTCCTGGCGCGGCAGCAGATAGCCACGGAAAAGCAGTTCTTCTCCTGAAATATTCAGGACGAAGATTGCGATATGGACAAGCAGGAAATCCCACCTTCCTGCTGCTGGCTCGCCGAACACCGATCCAGAGACAGTCAGCGCGTCGACGAACCATTGCGGCATCCTGAATGGTACGCTCGATGCGATCATGGCTTGCAGCGGTTCCGTCGCCAGAACCAGCGAAAGCATGAACACCCCAAGGCCCGTGCCCAATGCGCAATCCTGCCAGCTCGGGCAGGTCAGCCTGAGCCGATCTTTCAACGGCACGTTCCCTCCCTCGCGCGCCAGCATCCCGAAGCAAAGCATCAGCATGACAAGAAACGAGCCGCCCAGGCAAAACAGGGCGGCATATGGCGCCTCCCAACCCCAGGCAATCAGCAACGGCATGCCTAAATAGACGGCGGCACCCGACATGATTGATGTCGCGGCAAATACAAGCGAGGACGTGGCGATGCCCGCGGGCGGCACGGATCGGGAATGGATGGCAAGTGCGGTCACAGATTAAGCTCTCCAAAGCGAGTGATCGCTCGCTTTAGTTTTCCTTGACCCCGACGTCAAGATAAGAGAGCGATTGCTCGCGTAATCGAGGGAAATTCGTGCCGCGCATATCGAAGGAAAAAGTCGCCGAACGGCGACGCCAGATTCTGGAAGCGGCGGAGCGATGCTTCGTCCGGCTGGGTTTTTCCCAAACGGCGATGAAGGACATCTGCGCGGAAGCCGGCCTCAGCATGGGAGGCGTTTATCGCCACTTCGAAAGCAAGGAGGCGATTGTCGAGGGCATGGTCGAAACGCTGCTGCCCAACGACTGGTTCTCTCGCTCGGCGACCAAGCCCGATGGCGATTTTCAGGAGGCCCTCATTGCGGACTTCATCGCCGGGATCGAAGTGCGATCACCGGGCCGCGATGCGGCCTGGCTCGAGGTCGTCAGCAGCGCCAGCCGCAACCGGCGCCTTCAGGCAATCCTGACAGCCCGGGCCAAGCGATTGGTGCAAGCTTTGTGCGAAGTGTTGGCGGGCGCCCGCGACTCCGGAGCAGTCGATGTCAACATAGATATCCCCGCAACCGCGCAGCATTTGCTTGTAGCGGTGGACGGGATCGCACTCATGCGGCTCGCCGACCCCGATCTGTCCGCCGAACAATGCAGGCAGTTGGTGCGCGACATGGTCAGTAAGCTCTTGAAGGCGGCCTAGACGCATACCACCAGATCATGGCAATGACCTGGTCAAGAGCTGCGGCGTAGCAATGCGTCGGTGCAGTGAAATACACTGCACATTCATCACAATCGGCGTGAATTCGCCAAACGACAGTTGACCCGCCGCCTCGCGCGGCGGACTCTGTCATCGTGCAGGCCAAGGAGCGCAGCATATGTATCGCGCCGTCACCCGCAACATCGCGGTCGAGGTCGAGCCCTTCTACCTGGAGGATCGGTCCGAGCCTTCGGAAAACCGCTACGTCTGGGGCTATCGCGTGACGATCGCGAACAACTCGGATGAGTTCGTTCAGCTCTTGTGGCGCTACTGGCACATCACCGATGCCGCAGGCCGGGTCGAGGAGATTCGTGGCCCGGGCGTGGTCGGCGACCAGCCCGAGCTCAATCCCGGCGACAGCTACCAATATGCGTCGGGCTGCCCGCTTTCGACACCGTCAGGCATCATGGTCGGGCGCTACACCATGCGCAACGAGGCGGGCGAGATGTTCGACATCGCCATTCCCGCCTTCTCGCTCGACCTGCCCAACGCGCGCCACAGGCTGAATTAGACCGGATTACTGGACCGGCGCGAACTCGGCCGGGTCGAATTCGTAGGACTTCGAACAGAACTCGCAAGCGACCCGAATGACGCCGTCTTCGACGCTCTCGATGATCTCCTCGGCCGTGAAGCCCTGCAGGATGCCCTTGATCCTCTCGCCTGAGCAGGAGCATTCGTCGGCGACGCGCACGCCTTCGTAGACGCGCACCCCATGTTCGTGGAACAGCCGGTAGAGCAACTTTTCGGCGCCAACGGTCGGGTCGATCAATTCGGTCGGCTCGATGGTCGCGACCAGCGCCAGGAGTTCCTGCCACGAATTGTCATCGGGATGCCCAGTGACATCGCGTTCGTCGCCATCGCCGCCATGAATGTCGGGCACGCGCCGGCGCTCGGGTGAGTCCGGCAGGAACTGCGCCAGAAGGCCACCGGCGCGCCAATGCTCGCGCGGGCCGCCTTCGGCCGGCAGGACGAGCTTTGCCACAGACAGGCGCACATCGGTCGGGATCTGCTCCGACTGACGGAAATAGGCGCGCGCCGCCTCTTCGAGCGTGATGCCATCCAGTTCGACAATGCCCTGATAGCGCGTTGTGTGCTCGCCCTGGTCGACGGTCAGCGCCAAAACGCCGGTGCCAAGCAGGTCCTCGGGCGCGGTCATGCCGGCACCGATCGCTGCCTCGACGCGGTCGGCGTCGAAACGTGCATAAGCGCGCAGCGAATGCGGCGTGGTGAAGTCGGCGACCAGCATGTCCACCGGACCGTCGGTGCGGGTCTGCAGGATGAACTTGCCGTCGAACTTCAGCGAGGTGCCGAGCAGGACGGTGACCACACAGGCCTCGGCCAAAAGCCTGGCCACAGGTTCCGGATAATCGTGCCGTTCAAGAATCTGGTCGAGCAGCGGGCCGAGCTGGACTGTGCGGCCGCGCACGTCGAGCGGCTCCACCGCGAATGGAACAACATGGTCGTCGCCGGCGAACCCAAATTCGCCGAGCTTGCGTTCGGTCTCAGCCACTGGAACTTATCCCGTATGATTGGCTCTGCGACCCTCGGGCCAGCCGATGGTCGCAGAACAAGGCGTTAACGCCAATAGGTTGATTTGATCCCGCACCAGATAGGGGCGGCGCATCAAGCATTCAAGCGCCCAGGCACCAGGCAAGCACGGCCTTTTGGGCGTGGAGCCGGTTTTCCGCCTCGTCGAAGACCACCGAATTCGGACCGTCGATGACCTCGTCGGTGACTTCCTCGCCGCGATGGGCCGGCAGGCAGTGCATGAACAAGGCGTCGGGCTTGGCGAGCTTCATCAGATCGGCATTGACCTGGTAGGGCAAAAAGACGTTGTGGCCACGAGCACGGTGCTCCTGCCCCATCGACACCCAGCAATCGGTGACGATGGCATCGACGCCGCGCACCGCATCCTCGGCCGAACGGGTCATCATCACCTTGCCGCCATTGGCGCGGGCCCAGTCGATGTATTTCTGCTCCGGCTCGCTGCCTTCGGGCACTGCGATGTTGACGTTGAAGCTGAACCGGGCGGAAGCCTCGAGCAGCGAATGCAACACGTTGTTGCCGTCGCCGGTCCAGGCAATGGTCTTGCCGCGCACCGGTCCGCGATGTTCCTCGAAGGTCAGGATATCGGCCATCAGCTGGCACGGATGGGTGTCGTCGGTCAGGCCGTTGATGACAGGAATGGTGGCGCTTTCGGTCAGCTCGATCAACCGGTCATGGGCCGTGGTGCGGATCATGATCGCGTCGACATAACGCGACAGCACCTTGGCGGTGTCGGCGATCGACTCCGAGCGGCCGAGCTGCATCTCGGTGCCGGTCAGCATGATGGTCTCGCCGCCGAGCTGGCGCATGCCAACGTCAAACGAGATGCGCGTGCGGGTCGACGGCTTGTCGAAGATCATCGCCAGCACCTTGCCTTCGAGCGGCTTGGATCGTTCGCCGGCTTTCAGGCGCGCCTTGCGCACCGCCGCATCGTCCAGAATCCCGCGAAGGTCGCTCCCGGAAAGTGCCGAGAGGTCGGTGAAATGGCGAATCCCGCTGGTCATGTAACTTCCTTGGGTTCAGCCGCCGTTGGCGGCGGCCTTGGAGAGGCTGGCAGCTCCGGCGCGAATGCGCGCCAGCGCCTCTTGGATGTCGGCGTCGGTCGTCGTCAGCGGCGGCAACAGGCGCAGCACATTTTCGCCCGCAGGCACAGCAAGCAGCTTCTGGTCGCGCAGCGCCATGTTCACCTTGGTGTTGGGCATGGCGCATTTGATGCCGAGCAGCAGGCCGGTGCCGCGGATCTCCTCGATGACATCGGGGAACTCGTCGGCGATGGCGGCCAGGCCCTGCTTCATCAGCAGCGCCTTGCGGCTGACCTCTTCGAGGAAGCCGTCTTCGAGCACGACGTCGAGAACTGCATTGCCGACGGCCATGGCAAGCGGATTGCCGCCAAAGGTGGTGCCGTGGACGCCCGCCGTCATCGCCTTCGCTGCCTCTTCGGTGGCGAGGCAGGCACCGACCGGGAAGCCGCCGCCGATGCCCTTGGCGATTGCCATCAGGTCGGGCGCAACGCCCGCCCATTCATAAGCATACAGCCTGCCGGTCCGGCCGATGCCGCACTGGACTTCGTCGAAAATGAGCAGCAGGCCGTGCTTGTCGCATAGCTGGCGCAGGCGCTTCAGCGACTGCGTCGGGAACGGGCGGATGCCGCCCTCGCCCTGCACGGGTTCGAGCATGATCGCCGCCGTCTCGGGGCCGATAAGCTTTTCGGCAGCATCGATGTCGTCGAAGGCAACCTGGTCGAAACCATCGACCTTGGGGCCAAAACCTTCGAGATATTTCGCCTGGCCGCCGGCGGCGATGGTCGCCAGCGTGCGGCCGTGGAAGGCGCCTTCAAAGGTGATGACGCGGTAGCGCTCGGGATGGCCGTTGACATACTGGTAGCGGCGCGCGGTCTTGATCGCGCACTCGATCGCTTCCGCGCCCGAATTGGTGAAGAAGACGCGGTCGGCGAAGGAGTTTTCCGCCAGGCGTTCGCCCAGCCGGCTCTGGCCGGGGATCTGATAGAGGTTGGAGACGTGCCAGAGCTTGGCGGCCTGCTCGGTCAGCGCTTCGACGAGATGCGGATGGCTGTGGCCCAACGAATTGACGGCGATGCCACCAGCAAAATCGAGATATCGCTCGCCGTTCTCGGTGATCAGCCAAGAGCCCTCACCTCGCTCGAAAGCCAGGGGTGCACGAGCAAAGGTCTCGTAAAGCGCCGATCCGCTCATTATATGTCGCTCCGAACCCGGAAAATCAAAAAGCCGCCTCAAAGCGGCGGCCTGCGGCTATATCAGGTTTTTCTGCCATGAAGTCAACGAAAACGTCACATAGGCTGACGTGATCCACCCCACCCGTTGCCATGTGGCCACGCTACATCGGCAAGTTGGGGAAAACCGTAAAAACCGAATCGCAAAGACCCCCGCGACTCTTGTCACGGACTCCGCGCATCGATAATTGTAATTGAGAAATAACTAGATTTCGTGCGGCGGACATATTCACCTAATAGATGTGGTGTCCACCCGGCTTGCCGGGCCGGAAATGGATTCCGCTTTCCGCACGTTAAATCAGGAGCACGGTCTCATGAACTGGACTGACGAGCGGGTCGAACTTCTCAAGAAACTATGGTCGGAGGGTCTGAGCGCGAGCCAGATCGCAGCCCAACTGGGTGGCGTGAGCCGCAATGCCGTCATTGGCAAGGTTCACCGCCTGAAGCTGTCGAGCCGCGGGCGCGCCACGGCGGCACCGGCACGCCAGAAAAAGACGACGCAAGCTACCACCGTAACCAAGTCGGTGCAGCGCACGATGGCGACGACGCGCACTGTGACCGCAAGCATCGGCGCCACGGCATTGCAGGCGCAGTTCGACGTCGAGCCGGTTGCCCGCCACTACATCCGCCCGGTCGAGAATGTCGTCGTGCCGATCTCGCGCCGCCTGCAGCTGGTCCAGCTCAGCGAGCGCACCTGCAAGTGGCCGAACGGCGATCCGCTGAGCGAAGACTTCAACTTCTGCGGCAACGACGCCGCCGAGAGCGGGCCTTATTGCGGCTATCATTCGAAACTGGCTTTCCAGCCGGCCTCCGAGCGTCGCCGGTCGCGCTGAGCGAATAGCGAATAGCGAATAGCGGAGATTTTTAGGGTTTCGGATCGTCAAGGCGATCCGAAGCCTTTTTTCTATTCGCTACTCCCTACTCGCTTCCCTTCACAGCCAGCCGTTCTTCTTGAAGCGCCAGTAGAGCACCGAGCAGATGGTCACGATGGCCAAAAGCACGGTCGGGTAGCCGTAGGCGAAATGCAGCTCCGGCATGTCGGCGAAGTTCATGCCGTAGATGCCGGCAAGTGCCGTCGGCACCGCCAGTATCGCGGCCCACGAGGCGAGCTTCTTGGCGATAGCGGTCTCCTGGCTCTGGCCGACCAGCAGGCTCGCCTCAAAGGCGAAGGCCAGCACCTCGCGCAGATTGTCGACCTTTTCCAGCACGGTGCGGATGTGGTCGGTGACGTCGCGAAACAGCGGGTGCATGGCCGGGCGCAACTGCGGCAGGTCGGCACTCGTCAGGCGCCGACAGACCTCGACCAGTGGGCCAGCGGCATTGCGCAGCCGCAACAGATCGCGGCGCAGCATGTAAAGCCTCTCGATGTCTCTTGAGGTCATCGGTCGCGCCAGAACGCCATCTTCGATGACGTCGACCTCGTCTTCAATCTGCTCGAGCACCGGCATGTAGTTGTCGACGATGAAGTCGAGGATGGCATAGAGGATGAAGTCCTCGCCCTTGGCGAGCGCGGCGGGACAGGATTCCCAGTGCTGGCGCACGGCGGCATAGGACGTCGAAACGCCGTGACGAACGCTGACGATGTAGCCCTTGCCGACGAAGATATGGGTTTCGCCGAAATCCACCCTGCCCTGCACGAGCTGGGCCGTGCGCGCGACGATGAACAGCGCGTCGCCATATTGCTCGATCTTCGGCCGCTGGTGGGGATGCTCGGCATCCTCGATGGCGAGGTCGTGGAGGTGGAACTGCTGCTGGACCCGCAAGAGCAGTTCGCGGCTGGGTTCAAGCAGGCCGATCCAGACGACGTGGCCGTCCCTGGCCGCCCAATCGCCGGCCTCTTCGATGGCGATATCGGCGATGCGACGCCCGCCAAGATAGACGCTGGAAGCGACGACGCCGCTTTCCAGTTTGGGGTCCTTGTCGAACTTCCTGGCAAGTTCGGTCATGCTGCACCCCTGCGGAGCATGAGCCCCGCCGATCGAGCATCAGTCTAAACCTTTGCTACCCCGCACAGAAGAGCCTGTTTGCTCCGGGCTCAGCCCGGCTTGCCTTCGCCAGACAGGGTCACGCGATGGCTCTTGTCTTCCTTGGGGCGTTCGGGCGGCATCTGCTCGCCGGTGACGATGTAGTAGATCGTCTCGGCAATGTTGGTGGCGTGGTCGCCGATACGCTCGATGTTCTTGGCCACAAACAGCAGATGCGTGCAGGGCGTGATGTTGCGCGGATCTTCCATCATGTAGGTCAGAAGCTCGCGGAACAGCGAGGTGTACATGGCGTCGATCTGTTCGTCGCGGTCGCGCACGAAGCCGATGCGCTCGACCGAACGCGAGGCATAGACGTCGAGCACTTCCTTGAGCTGGGTCAGCGCCAGTTCGGCCAGCGCCTCCAGGCCGCGGAACAGGCTGTTGGGCTGGCGCCCCTCGGCCACCGCCGACACGCGCTTGGCGATGTTCTTGCCGAGGTCGCCGACCCGCTCGAGGTCGGCCGAAATGCGGATCGCACCGATGATTTCGCGCAGGTCGGTCGCCATCGGCTGGCGCCTGGCGATGATCAGGATCGCCTTGTCGTCGATCTCGCGCTGGGCCTCGTCGAGCAGAACGTCGTCCTGGATCACGCGTTGGCCAAGCGCCGGGTCGGCATTGACGAGTGCGGCGATCGCCTGGTCGACCATGCGCTCGGCCTGGCCGCCCATGGCCGCGATCTTGCGGGCGAGATATTTCAACTCTTCGTCATAGGCGCTGACGATATGAACGGACTGCATTTCTGCTCGGGCCTTCCTGCAAAGCGGATGAATCATGCCTTTGAATCCGCAACCCTAAGCTAGCTGCGTGACGGAATAAAGAAACCGCTGAAACAACCGGTTTTTGCGATAGCCGGCTGGTCAAGCCAAGACGGCAAATCGCCGTTCAGACCAAGGGGAAATGCACAGTGAAGGCAGCGCCCTCGCCCAGCTTCGAGCGGATCGACAGCCGCGCGCCGTGCCGCGTCAGGATATGCTTGACGATGGACAGGCCCAGCCCCGTGCCTTTCTGGGCGCGGCTGGTTTCGACATCGGCGCGATAAAAACGCTCGGTGATGCGCGGAATGTGCTCGGCGGGAATACCAGGGCCGAAGTCGCGGACGGTGACCTCGAACTCCGGCTCGCCGCCTTCGCTGGCGCGCTGCATCGTAACAAGCACACGCCCACCCGACTGGCCGTATTTGCAGGCGTTTTCGAGCAGGTTCTGAAACACCTGAAACAGCTCGTCGCGGTCGCCGTGGACCTCGAATGGCCCGTCGGCGAAATCGCGTTCGATGACCACGCCGGTCTCGCCGGCGAGTGGGGCGAGCGACGCAATGACAGCCTCGACGGTCTGGCGCAGATCGACGCGCACGCCGGGCTTGAGATAAGGCTTCATCTCCAGCCGCGACAGCGACAACAGATCGTCGATCAGCCTGGCCATGCGGCCGGTCTGGTTCTGCATGATCTGCAGGAACTGGTCGCGCGCATTGGGATCGTTGCGGGCAGGCCCACGCAGCGTCTCGACAAAACCGGCGATCGAGGCAAGCGGCGTGCGCAGTTCATGGCTGGCGTTGGCGATGAAGTCGGCGCGCATGCGGTCGATGCGGCGCGCCTCGCTCTGGTCCTTGAAGGCAAGCACAAACAGCCCGGTGCCGCGCCCCACCGCGGAGGCAGTAACGCGATAGACCCGTTCGAAGGGCACGCGCTCGACATAGTCCGTCGCCTGCCCATTACCTTCGCCGCGCAATACCGCTTCGATCAGTGCCTGCATTTCCGGCGCACGGAACTTCAGCAACAATGGCAGCTCGGGCCTGATCGCGCCGAAGGCGGTTTCGGCGGCAGCATTGGCGTGTACGACCGTGCCGTCGCGGTCGAAGATGATGAGCGGATCGGCAACCGCCGCCGCCAGCTTTTCGCCCGATAGCCTGTCGAGCGGCGAGCGTTCGACCCGCGCGCTTGCTTCGGCAAGCCGGCGTGCCGCCGGCGTGCGCGGCGCAGCGAGCGCGAACAAGACAAGGGCCGCGATGGTCAGCGCCGTGAAGGTCACTGAGGCCGCACCGAAGAAATGCACAGCAAGAACCGCGATGATCGCTGCCACGAGCATCCAGCGGTTCTGGTAGAGCCGGCCGGCCGTCAGCCTCGCCGTCCGCCTTGCCCTCGTCTGCGTGCTGGTCTCAGCCATACGAACTTTCCGCCGCGACAGCGCCTTCAAGAAGCCTCTGGACCGCTCCCAAGCCACCCAATAGCATGACTTGCCGAGCTGGAAAGGTGCCGAGGTCATGAAAAAAGACAAGGAAAGCAAGAAGGACAATGCCGCCGAAGCGGTGCTGAAGGTCGATGCCGTGCCAAAGGCCGGGCCGATCGAGGTCAAGATCGGCAAGGACGTCAGGTCCTTCGACGTTGACGACCCCATCTTGCCGGACTGGATCGACAAGAGGGCGCTGAAGTCGGGCAACTATCCCTATGACGACAAGCTGCCGCAGAAAGAATACGATCAGACCATCGAGCAGCTGCAGGTCGAACTGGTCAAACTGCAGGCCTGGCTGCAAGCCACCGGCAAGCGTGTTCTATCGGTGTTCGAAGGCCGCGACGCCGCCGGCAAGGGCGGCACGATCTTCGTATTGCGCCAATACATGAACCCTCGCACGGCGCGCAACGTGGCGCTGACCAAGCCGACCGAGACCGAACGCGGCCAATGGTACTTCCAGCGCTATGTCGCCGAATTCCCGACATCAGGCGAATTCGTCACCTTCGACCGCTCCTGGTACAACCGCGCCGGCGTCGAGCCCGTGATGGGCTTTTGCACGCCCGAGCAGCAGCGGCAATTCCTCGACGAGACGCCGCATTTCGAAAAGATGATCGTCAATGAGAACGTCCACTTCTTCAAGTTCTGGCTCGACATCAGCCAGGAGATGCAGCTCAAGCGCTTCCACGACCGGCGTCACAGCCCGCTGAAAAGCTGGAAGTTCTCGCCGATGGACATAGCCGGCATCAGCAAGTGGGACGACTACACCAAGGCGATCGAGCTGATGGTTGAAAAGACCCACACCCAGCACGCACCGTGGATCGTGGTCCAGGCCAACGACAAGCGCCGCAGCCGCGTCGCGGTGATCAGGCACATCCTGCGGGCGCTGCCTTATGAGGGGCGCGACCTCGACAAGGTCGGCCGACCCGACGGCAAGATCATCGCCGAGGGCATGAAGTTCCTGAAGGATTGACTCCAGCGCCGCGCGCCCAATTGGACGTGCAAAGGACGCTGCAGCACTTCCTTGCTAGGCAGTTGACCTTGCCGCGCGCCTGCGATGCGGTGTCTTCGCCCAATGGTGCGGACGCCGCCATAGCTCGTACACGGCGCACCATGCCGCAACCGACAACATCGTCCAGTAGACCGGCGTGAACAGGCAGATCTTCCAGAAACCGCGCTGTTCCCTGGGCTTGAGCGTGAGCCGGCCGAGCATCAGGAACGCGCTGTAGCCAAGCAGGATGGCGATCACATCCAGGGCGACAAGCGACGACTGCCACAGCCCCATCGGCACATCGAACACGATCTGCACCGCAAGTCCGACAAGCAGCGCTACCAGCACCAGATGCAGCAGCGACGACAGCACCATGCCGGCGAACAGGATCTGCGTGACGACGAAGGAGATCGCAGGCAATTCGGTGGCCAGCGCGCGCGGCTCGCGCATATGCACAAGCCATGTCTGCATCCAGCCCTTGAACCAGCGCACACGCTGGCGATGCCATGAGGCAAGATCTTCCGGCCCCTCCTCGCGGGTCGGACAGGTCAGCGTCTCGCAGCGATAGCCATGGCGGGCGAGACGCAAGCCCAGGTCGGCATCCTCGGTAACGTTGTAAGGATCCCAGCCACCGATCTCTTCCAGCACCTCGCGGCGGAAATGGTTGGAGGTGCCGCCAAGCGGAAGCGTGATCTGGTTGTGAGCTAGCCAAGGCAGCAGGCCACGGAAAAGTGCGGCGTATTCGAAGCCGAACATGTTGGCGATCATGTTCGAACCTCGGTTGGAAATCTCAAGCGGCGCCTGCAGGCAGACAAGATCGGGCGTCGAGCTTTGAAAGCGCTGCCATGCCTCGGCGAGTTGCATCGGGTGCGGGCGGTCCTCGGCATCGTAAAGCACGATCACATCGCCACGTGTCAGCGGCAAGGCATAGGCCAGAGCCTTGGGCTTGGTGCGCGGCAGCGACGGCGGCACCAGAACGACCTCGACATAAGAGCGCAGCGGATGGGCGGTAATCGCCGCGATCGTCTCGGTGTCGTCGGCCTCGCAGATCAGCTTGATCTCGAGCTTGCTGCGCGGCCACAGCAGCTTGCTGAGCCCGACCAGCAAGTCGGGCACCACCTCGGCCTCCTTATAGAGCGCCACCAGCACCGAATAGACCGGCAAGTGCGGTGAAAGCGGCAGCGAAACCTGCGGCGGCTTCATAGGCAGCAGCGAAACCGCCGCAACTGCGCGCAAAGCCGCGCATGCGATGAAGAAGGTCACCATGATCAGGTGGGCAACAAACAACGCCAGCATGGGCACCGTAGCGAAGGCTGCCGGCAGCAACACCGTCAGCATGCCGAGGCTGTAGCTCTGCCAGGGCCACAACACGTCGCGCGCCGAAAGCTCCGGCTGCTTGTCATGCAGATTGGTCACGGCATATCGCGTCAACATCGAACGCGCGTGCACCAGCAATGCCGCGCGAAGCACCGATGGGGCGACAACCTTGATGCGGCCCCTCAAATCGGGGCTGGCTTGGCAATGCCGCTTAAGCAGGCTCCAGCCTGCCTGGTCCGGCACCACGACCCAGGTGTAGCGCCCAGGCGCCTCACATAGCCTGGCGCACATCACACGGCTGTTGCGGTCGAACTGCGCCCAGCAGGTCTTGTCGTCCATCATCAGCCGGTGCGGATCAATCGATTTCAGGCACTCGACGCCTATCTCCCGAGCCATCGCCGAAAAGTAGGCGCGCTCGGACACTAGGTCCGAGACCAGCAGCTCGGCCTGGAACGTCGTGCCATGGAACGTTGCGCGCGCAGCCAAGCTGTGCCGGCTAGCCTCGGCAAGGCCGAGCCGGTCGAGTGCCGACCGCAATTCCGGCACGGAAACCAGCGCCAGGTCATAGGCACTGAGGCTGTTGTCGTTCGCTTCTTCGATTGAGCTTTGTTCTGGGGGCAGGCCTCCAGAAAAAGCGGCGCGGATGGTCACATGACTTGCGTCAAGCGCGACCATCACGCACCCACGGCCTGCGAGCCGTAAATTTGGATACTTCGACAGTGATCGAACCAAGCCACGCCAGCTGCATTAAACAGCTCGCACGCGTAGGTGCGTCCTCCCCAAGGCGACCGGTCCAGTTCCATTGCAACACCCCCATGCTGCAAATCCCCGCGACAATAATGCATGCCGGCCTCAGCGAGACCATGCCCCGAATGGGTGAGATATCGCGTATTTGATATAATTTGTTATATCTACCGGCGACTTGCGACGCCTTGTCGTGCACAGCCGCACAATCGCTTTGCCTGACAGCGATCGCGACGGTAAAGGTTTTGCAAGTTTGAACACGTGAATGCCCGTCGTCCCCGTTGGCGACGTGTTAGCCGAGGGCCGGAGCGCAGCCATGAACCCCGCACCGCTGATGCTTGCGATCGCAATGTCGCTTGCAGCACTGCTCGGCCCAGCCAAGGCTGCCGAACCGCAGGCGCCGGTGCTGTGGGACAGCAAGGAGCGCCTGCAGAAGCCCGATCTCTCGACACTGCCGCGCCTGCGTTTTTTGACGACGACCGATTTTCCGCCCTTCAACTTCATCGACAAAAGCGGCCGGCTGTCAGGTTTCCACATCGACCTCGCCCGCGCCATCTGCGCTGAACTGGGCATTGCCGAGAAATGCCAGATCCAGGCCCTGCCCTGGGCTGAGCTGGACAACGCGCTGAACTCGGGCGAAGGCGAAGCGCTGATCGCGGGAGTGCCGGCAACGGCGGATACGCGCGAAAAATACGCCTTCTCGCGGCCTTATCTACAATTCCCGGCACGCTTCATCATGAAAAAGGGGCAAGCCGTCACCGAGCCGCTTGTCGACAAGCTGATGGGCAAGCGTGTCGGCGTGCTGGCAGGCTCGGCGCATGAGCGCGTGCTCAGGGATTATTTCGGCAAAGTGAAGGTCGTCACTTATACCAAGCCGGATTGGCTCAACCTTGACCTCAAGGACGGCAAGCTCGACGCCGTCTTCGGCGACGGCATGCGCTTGTCCTTCTGGCTTGCCGGCACCGATGCCGCCGGGTGCTGCCGTTTTGCCGGCGGCCCTTATCTCGCGCCGGAATATCTCGGCACCGGACTTGCGATCGCCACCAAGCCGGACAATCCGGCTTTGGCCGCCGCCTTCGACTATGCGCTGCACGAGATCTCGGCCAAGGGCACCTTCGCCGAGCTTTATCTACGCTATTTCCCGGTCAGCTTTTTCTAGGTCAGCGTGCGGTGGCGCGCCTTGGTCGCACGTTCGATCGCGGCGACCGTCAGGGCGTCGACGCTCAGATTCTGCCGCAGGCGTTGCAGGATACGGACTTCCTCCATGCGCATTTCGAGATCGACCGACGCCACTTCGAAAGCCGCGGCATAGGCAGTTTCGTGCAGCCTCTCGGGGATCACCCTGCGGGCCGTGTCCAGAATATCGTCGAGGCCGTTTTCCGCATGCAGCAGTTCCTGGCAATCCTGGGCCACCGCAATCAGCCGCTTGGCATCGAAATCCATGAAGACCGGCCACGTCCTGACCACCTCGCCGATCCGCGCCAGCTCGACATCGGTCATGTCACGGTCGGAAGCAGACGTGACGACCATCAGATAGATCAGCGCCTCGTGGGCGGTCGGCAGGGGCATGGAGGTCTCCAGACAATTGATTTGCCGCCCGAACTTAAGAACGCGAGGGCACCGCTGCAATGAAAAATGGCCGGAATCGTTGACGCCCGCAGCATGCGCGCATAGAGCATGCCCTCTTTGGCGGACGTTCCGCCCAACGAAAAGGGCTCTCGACATGACGAGATCAAACATCATCGATCTCAACCCCGAAATCCTCACGGCAGCGGCTGAAAGCAAAGCCTGGCCGTTCGAGGAGGCCAAAAAGATTGTCGAGCGCTACAAAGGCAAGGATTTCCCCGAGACAGTGCTGTTTGAGACCGGCTACGGCCCCTCGGGCCTGCCGCATATCGGCACTTTCGGCGAAGTGGCGCGCACCACGATGGTACGCCACGCCTTCCGCGTACTGACCCAAGACAAGGTCAAGACCAAGCTTTTGTGCTTCTCCGACGACATGGACGGCATGCGCAAGATCCCCGACAATGTGCCGGACCGCGCCTTCCTCGAGCCGCACCTGCACAAGCCGCTGACCTCAGTGCCCAACCCGTTCGGCGGCGACTATTCGAGCTTCGGCGATCATAACAATGCGATGCTGCGCCGTTTCCTCGACACCTTCGGCTTCGACTACGAGTTCGCCAGCGCGACTGAATATTACAAGGCCGGCCGTTTCGACGCGATGTTGCTGCGTGCCGCCGAACGCTACGACAAGATCATGGCGGTGATGTTGCCGACGCTCGGCGAAGAGCGCCAGGCGACCTACAGCCCGTTCCTGCCGATTTCGCCGAAGAGCGGCCGCGTGCTCTACGTGCCGATGAAGCATGTCGATGCCAAGGCCGGCACCATCACCTTCGACGACGAGGGCACCGAGACCACGCTGTCCGTCACCGGCGGCAAGGTCAAGCTGCAGTGGAAGCCGGATTTCGGCATGCGCTGGGCTGCACTCGGCGTCGACTTCGAGATGTTCGGCAAGGACCACCAGACCAACGCGATCATCTACGACCGCATCTGCAATATCTTGGGCGGACGTGCCCCGGAGCATTTCGTCTACGAACTGTTCCTCGACGAGAACGGCCAGAAGATATCGAAGTCGAAGGGCAATGGTCTCACCATCGACGAGTGGCTGACCTACGCGCCGACCGAAAGCCTCGGCCTCTACATGTATCAGCGGCCGCGCCAGGCCAAGAAGCTCTATTTCGACGTTATCCCGCGGGCGGTGGACGAATATTATGCCTTCCTCGCCGCCTATCCCCGGCAGGAGTGGAAAGAGCGGCTCGGCAATCCCGTCTGGCACATGCATGATGGCAACCCACCTGTCGTCGACATGCCGGTGCCGTTCTCGATGCTGCTCAACCTGGTCAGCGCCTCCAACGCCCAGAACAAGGACGTCTTGTGGGGCTTCATCTCGCGCCATGCGCCTGGCATAACGCCCGCAACGCATCCTGAGCTCGACAGGCTGACGGGCTATGCGATCCGCTATTTCGACGATTTCGTGAAGCCGACGAAGACCTTCCGCGCGGCCGACGATGTCGAACGCCAGGCACTGGAAGCGCTCGAAAAGGCGCTCGGCGCCCTGCCTGCGGGCGCCGATGGCGAAGCGATCCAGAACGCCGTGCTCAACATCGCCCGCCAGATCGAGCGCTACCAGGATCATTCCAAGAAGAGCCCGGAAGGCGGCCCCGGCGTATCGGTCGCCTTCTTCCAGATGATCTACCAGATACTGATCGGCCAGGAACGCGGCCCGCGCTTCGGCTCGTTTGCAGCGCTCTACGGCATCGACGAAACGCGTGCGCTCATCCGCAACGCGCTTGAAGGCAAACTGGCGGCCTGACACATGGACGCCGGCTCGAGCGCCAATTTCGGCTTCGAGCCGGCCGAAGCCTCTGATTTCGAGCGCCTGCTCGACATCAGGCTGCGTGCGATGCGCGAAAGCCTCGGGCGCATCGGCCGCTTCGATCCTGAACGGGCGCGGAAGCGTTTTCGCGACACGTTCCGGCCCGAACATACGCGGCTGATCCTGAGCAATTCCGCGCGCCTCGTCGGCTGCGTCGCCTTCGGACCGCATGACGGTGCGTTGCTGCTCGAACATTTTTATCTGGTGCCAGACGCCCAGGGCCAAGGCACAGGCGGTGCCGTGCTGCGGCAGTTGCTGGATGAAGCCGATGCCGCAGGTCGCGCAGTCCGCCTCGATGTGCTGCGCCAGAGCGATGCCAAACGTTTCTACGAGCGCCATGGCTTTGTCGAAACGCATCGCGACGAGCTCGACATCTACATGGAGCGCCAGCCCGCTTGCGCCTGAACGCCTACTGGATCGGAGCCTCTGGCTCCGCGGGTGGTGCTTCGACCGCGGGCAGGTTCGTGCCGTCGGGCGACAGCGTCATTTCGATCCGCTCAGGCGGCGAACCGTAAATGCCCTTCTTCTCCGCCTCGGCCTTCTTGCCAATGTCGACATAGGGTCCGCCTGGATCGGCCTTCGCCCAGCCGTTTGCCACCAGCCATTCGCCGATATCCTGCTTGCCGATCCGGCATTTTGCGACGACCTCGCTTTGCGCAACATCGCCGGGCACGTCGCAGACGACCGCTCGGCTCCGCAAGAAGCTGCGAAATGCCGTCCGTGCGCGAGCACCGCAGTTCCAATCCTTGCCCTCGAAAGAGCAGCTTTCGTCGGCATCGACCTTCGCAACGCCTGATATCGTAACGCGCAGGCCCTTGGCTTCAATCAGCCCGGCAGCGGAAGCCACCGGCTGGAACAGCGTGGTGCCGTCCCATTCGTCGGTCATCTTCGGCTTCGGCGGCAGCGCCAGGCTGAGATCGCTCAGCGGCGCGCGCGGCGCCTCCCGCAACAAGCCGCCCTGCTCGGACGCGGGCGGTTCAGGAGCTGGCGTTGTGGTG
The DNA here is from genome assembly GCF_058808215.1 of Aminobacter sp. GW821-FHT11F06. Lineage (NCBI taxonomy): Bacteria > Pseudomonadati > Pseudomonadota > Alphaproteobacteria > Hyphomicrobiales > Phyllobacteriaceae > Aminobacter > Aminobacter sp. GW821-FHT11F06. The sequence goes on from NZ_JBXARL010000002.1 coordinate 72,448, forward strand.
TCAGGTGCCTGCGGCTCGGACGGCGATGGGTCCACCGCAGCGCTACCGTCCTCCGGAGGCAGGTCTTCCTCATCGATGACATCGACAGCCGGCGCTTCAATGGCCGCCAATCTGTGGCCGCCCAGAGTGACGAGCAAGGTCGCGATGCCGAAACCGGCGGCGGCGATGGCTATGGCTGCTGGACGCATCCCTTACTGGCTCGCCCAGACAATGCGCGCTATCCACTCGACCTCGCCGGTGTGGAAACGCCTGATGGGATGTTCGGGATTGAGCGACACCAGTTCGATGACGCCTTGTGTCTGGCGTTCGAGCACCTTGGCCATGACCTCGCCCGACATCGTCTTGACCACGACGCGGTCGCCCTTGCGCACCGCAGCGCCCGGTTCGACGATCAGCACATCGCCGTTGCGGTAGAGCGGCAGCATCGAGTCGCCCTGAACTTCAAGCGCATAGGAACTGTCGGTGGCGCGCGCCGGAAGCTCGATCAGCTCCCAGCCCTGCCCCGCCGGAAAACCGGCATCGTCGAAAAAGCCGCCTGCACCCGCCTGGGCGAAGCCGAGCAGCGGCACGCCCGTCTGCCTCTCCCTTGGCCTGGTCCTGACGGTTGTCTTCGCCGGTTCGACAAAACCCAGGAATTCCTCGAGCGAAGAATTGGTCGCATCGATGATCTTGGCGAGCGACTCGGTCGAGGGCCAGCGCGGCCGGCCGTCGACGGACTGGCGCTTGGATTTGTTGAACGCGGTCGAGTCGAGCCCGGCCTTCTTGGCGAGACCCGACGCCGAAAGCGAATAACGCTCGGCAAGAGCGTCGATCGCGGCCCAGACACGTTCATGCGAGAGCATGGCGCTCTCCTTGCGGACAGGAAAAAATACCTTTTTTAGTATTAACCACGCTGGCAGCGAATGTCCAGACGCGTCTCGCCCGCGCAGTCGCCTGCGCGGGCGATTTGACTTCCGATCCGCTCAGAGGAGGCTCACATCTTCTGCATCATCATCTTGAGGCCGGCCCTAAGGTCGTCGGCATTCATGACAGGCGTCATGTCGATCGCTGCATCGAAGCCGAAGAAAAACGGCTCGCAAATGCTGGGAATGGTGGTGACATCCTTGACGTCGACAAACACGAAGGCCGTGCGGTTGCCGTTGTCCAAGGTGAAGTAGGCAGCCTCCGGCTTGAGCTCGGAGAGCGATTTTTCCATGATGGCGGCCAGGCTGCCGTCCTTGATGGCGCGGTTTCCCTGGGTGGCGGGAATCGAGATCTTCAGCAGCATGCGCATGATAATCCTCCCGGTAAATGCCAACATTAGCACCTACTGATATTATCACTTGCACCTTGTCGGAGATAGCGAACAGGCGCTGCCCGTCGCGACTTCCCGCTGCATTCAGTCCTTCGTTTTCGCCAGTGTCCGCAGCCCCTTGTGCGAGGCGATGAAGATCTTCTCTTCAGCGCTCACCGGACGCGGCGTGGCATCGACGCCCAGTTCCCGCATGAGATCGCCGATCTCAACGAAACGCCTGTTGCCGCGATCATAGACACCGGCACTGGTCATGATCAGGGCTGCGGTCTCGCCATTGTCGAGCACGAAGCGATGCTTGCCGATCACCTCGGTGCCGTTCCAGGTCTCGATCGAGGACACCACCTCGAAGCGCTTCCACAGCCTGATCTCACGCACGAACACTGTCTGCAGTCCGCCCAGCATCGGCGCCCAGCCACGCTTGCGGGCAAGTTCGATCAGGCCCGAGCGCATGAAGATGTCGATGCGGCCGACATCGGCCAGCATCATGTAGCGCGCATTGTTGAGATGCATGTTGAAGTCGATGTCGGTCGGCAGGCAGCGGAACGACAGCCGGCCTTCATCGCCAAAGCGGTAAGGGCCGCGACGAGATTTCGTCGCGGCCATGCGAGCCAGTCTTGCCCAGACGTACATTCCCGATCAGGCCGCCTTCTTTTCCTCGACCTTGGCGTAAGGGTCGAAGCGCTGGTAGAAGGTCTCGCCCTTCTCGGCCATGTCAAGCAGCAGCTTGGGCGCCTTGAACTCGGCGCCGTATTTCTTCTGCAGGTCCTTGGCGATCTTGACGAATTTCTTGGCGCCGATGCCGTCGATGTAAGACAGCGCACCACCCGTGTAGGGCGCAAAGCCGAAGGCGAGGATCGAGCCGACATCCGCCTCGCGCGGGTCGGTGACGATGCCCTCTTCCATCACGCGCACCGCTTCGAGTGCGATGACCGACAGCAGGCGCTGCTTGATCTCCTCAACATCGACCCTCTCCGGAGCGAGCTGCGGATAGAGGTCCTTGAGGCCGGGCCACAGCTTCTTCTTGGCGGGCTTTGCCGGATAATCGTAGAAACCCTTGGTGTTCTTGCGGCCGAGGCGACCATGGGTGTCGACCATGGTGTTGATCAGCGCCATCTGGCGCGGATCGACGGCCTTTTCGCCGAGATCGCGGATCGTCTGCTTCATGATCTTCTGGGCGAGATCGACCGCAGTCTCGTCGGTCAGCGCCAGCGGGCCGACCGGCATGCCGGCAGCCTTGGCGGCGTTCTCGATCATCGCCGCCGGCACACCCTCGATCAGCATCTTGAAGGCTTCCGACATGTAGCGCAGCACGCAGCGGTTGACGTAGAAGCCGCGCGTGTCGTTGACGACGATCGGCGTCTTCTTGATCGCGCGGACGAAGTCCATCGCGGTGGCCAGCGCTTTGTCGCCTGTCTTCTTGCCCATGATGATCTCGACCAGCATCATCTTGTCGACGGGCGAGAAGAAGTGGATGCCGATGAAATTCTTCGGCCGCACCGAGTTCTTGGCAAGCGAGGTGATCGGAATGGTCGAGGTGTTGGAGGCAAACACGGCCGACGACTTCAGCACGGCCTCGGCCTTTTCGGTGGCGCTCTTCTTGACTTCGGAATCCTCGAACACGGCTTCGACGACGAGGTCACAGCCATTGAGATCGGCATAGTCGGCGGTCGGTGTGATCAGCGACAAAAGCTTGTCACGCTCTTCGGCCTTGGCGCGGCCCTTCTTGACCTGTTCGGAGATCAGGCTGTCGCAATGGGCCTTGCCCTTTTCGGCAGATTCCATGTCGCGGTCGAGCAGCACGACCGGAATGCCGGCCTTGGCTGTAACATAGGCAATGCCCGCGCCCATGAAGCCGGCACCCAGGATGCCGATCTTCTTGAACTTGGTATCAGCCACGCCGGCCGGGCGGCGCGCGCCCTTGTTCAGCTCCTGCAGCGACACGAACAGCGAGCGGATCATCGCCGCCGCTTCCCTGGTCTGCATGATCTCGGTGAAGTAGCGCTGCTCGATGCGAAGGCCGGTGTCGAACGGCACCAGCAGGCCCTCATAGACCGACTTCAGGATCGCGGTGGCAGCCGGATAGTTGCCATAGGTCTCGCGGCGCAGGATGGCGATTGCCGGTGGCCACAGATTGGCGCCCGCCGCCGAATAGACCGGACCGCCGGGCAGCTTGAAGCCTTTTTCATCCCACGGCTGAACCGGCTTCAGACCGCCGGCGATCATCCCCTTGGCCGCCTCGATCAGCTTGGCGGGTTCAACCACCGCGTGGATCAGGCCCATGCCCTTGGCCTTCTGCGGCGTCAGCGTCTGGCCCGAGGTCAGCATCTGCAAAGCCGACTGCGGATCGGTCAGCCTGGGCACGCGCTGGGTGCCGCCAGCGCCCGGGAAGATGCCGACCTTGACTTCCGGCAGGGCCATCTTGACCTTGTCGCTATCAGCAGCAACGCGGCCATGGCAGGCCAGCGACAGCTCAAACGCGCCGCCCATGCAGGTGCCGTTGATCGCCGAAACCCACGGTTTTCCCGAGGTCTCGAGCTTGCGCCACAAGGCGCCCATGCGGCCGGCATTGTCAAACAGGAGCTTCGCCGCCTTTTCCGGATCCTTGGCCTTTTCCTTGGCAAAGATCTTCAGCATCTTCTGCAGCATGGTGAGGTCAGCACCGCCGGAGAAGGTCTCCTTGCCCGAGGTGATGACAGCGCCCTTGATGCCGGCATCTGCCACCACCTGATCGATGATCTTGTCGAGCTCGTTCATCACCTCCTCGGTGAAAACATTCATCGAGCGGTCGGGCATGTTCCAGGTGACGAGTGCGATACCATCGGCATCAACGTCGACCGTGAAGTTGGTGTAATCAGCCATTGGAGAAGTTCCTCCTTGAAATCTGTTGCGTCAGCGGCAAGGCGCGACGGTGAAACTGCTGTCCTCTCCCCGTTTACGGGGAGAGGATGCCGGCAGGCAGGTGAGGGGCGGAATTGACCCTGCCAATCTTGGCGCTGCCCCTCATCCGGCCCTTCGGGCCACCTTCTCCCCGTAAACGGGGAGAAGGAAGAGGCGCTACACCCGTTCGATGATCGTTGCGGTGCCCATGCCCGCGCCGATGCACAGCGTTACAAGGGCGGTGTTGAGATCGCGGCGCTCCAGCTCGTCGAGCACGGTGCCCAGGATCATCGCCCCGGTCGCACCCAGCGGGTGGCCCATGGCAATCGCGCCGCCATTGACGTTGATCTTGTCGTGCGGGATCTCGAAGGCCTGCATGTAACGCAGCACCACCGAGGCGAAGGCCTCGTTGAGCTCGAACAGGTCGATGTCCGAGAGCTTCATCTTGGCGCGCTTGAGCAGCTTCTCGGTGACGTCCACGGGACCGGTCAGCATGATCGCCGGCTCGGAACCGATGTTGGAGAAGGCGCGGATACGCGCGCGCGGCTTGAGGCCCATGGTCTTGCCGGCCTTCTTGGAGCCGAGCAACACGGCCGCCGCGCCATCGACGATGCCGGACGAATTGCCGGCGTGGTGGACGTGATTGATCTCTTCGAGCTCGGGATAGCGCTGCACCGCGACCGCATCGAAGCCACCCATCTCGCCGGGAATGACAAAAGCCGGGTTGAGCTGGCCAAGCGACTGCATGTCGGTGGTCGGGCGCATGTGCTCGTCATGGTCGAGGATGGTCAGGCCGTTCTGGTCCTTGACCGGCACGACCGACTTCTTGAAGTAGCCCTTCTCCCACGCCTTGGCGGCGCGCTTCTGGCTCTCGACCGCATAGCCGTCGACGTCGTCGCGGGAGAAGCCATATTTGGTGGCGATCAGGTCGGCTGAGACGCCCTGCGGCATGAACCAGGCCGGCATGCCGACCGAGGGGTCCATGAACCAGGCTCCGCCCGACATGCCCATGCCGACGCGCGACATCGATTCCACGCCGCCGGCGATGACGATCTCGTCCGCACCTTGCGCGATCTTGGCAGCGCCAAAGTTGATGGCGTCGAGGCCGGAAGCGCAGAAGCGCGAGATCTGCATGCCCGGCGCCTTGTTATCATAGCCAGCCTCAAAGGCGGCCGAACGCGGGATCACCGAGCCTGCTTCGCCGACCGGATCGACACAGCCGAAGATGATATCGTCGACCTCGGCGGTATCGAGCCCGTTGCGGTCGCGCAGCGCTTCCAGCACCTTGGCGCCAAGGCGCACCGCCGGCACTTCGTGCAGCGATCCATCCTTCTTGCCCTTGCCGCGCGGCGTGCGCACGGCGTCATAGACAAAAGCGTCAGCCATTTTTCATCTCCTTTAAGGCCAAGTCAGGCGGGCTCATCCGCATGCTTCGCGTACATGGTCGACCCCCACTCCGTCTCGGCTTCGCCTCGACACCTCTCCCCCGTTCGACGGGGGAGAGGAAACGCTGCGGCTTGCGTCGACGCTACTCCAGCCTGGCCACCTCTCCCCCAGGCAGGGGGAGAGGTGGCCCGAAGGGCCGGAGTGGGGGTGGTTCAAACTTCCTGTCTACAAGCTCCTGGCAATGAGCAACTTCATGATCTCGTTGGTTCCGCCATAGATGCGCTGCACGCGCGCGTCGCGGTACATGCGGGCGATCGGGTATTCATTCATATAGCCATAGCCGCCAAACAATTGCAGGCATTCGTCGACGATCTTGCACTGCAGGTCCGACAGCCAATACTTGGCCATCGAAGCCGTTACCGGATCGAGCCCGCCGGAAATGTGACGGGCGACGCAGTCATTGTAGAAGACGCGCCCGATTGTCGCCTCGGTCTTGAGTTCGGCGAGCTTGAACTGGGTGTTCTGGAAGTCGAGGATCGCCTTGCCGAAGGCCTTGCGGTCCTTGACGTAGTCGATAGTTTCGGCCAGCGCGCGCTCGATCATGGCAATCGCGCCGGTGCCGATCTGCAGCCGTTCCTGCGGCAGCTGCTGCATCAGCTGGACGAAGCCCTGGCCTTCCTCGGAACCGAGCAGGTTCGAGGTCGGAACCCGCATGTCGTTGAAGAACAGCTCGGAAGTGTCGTTGGCTTTCAGGCCGATCTTGTCGAGGTTGCGCCCGCGTTCGAACCCTTCGACCTCGTCAGTCTCGACAACGATCAGCGACGTGCCCTTGGCGCCCTTCGACGGGTCGGTCTTGGTCACCACGATGATCAGATTGGCATGCTGCCCATTGGTGATGAAGGTCTTGGAACCGTTGATGCGGTAATGGTTGCCGTCCCGCTCGGCGCGCGTCTTGACGCCCTGAAGGTCGGAGCCCGCACCCGGCTCGGTCATGGCGATGGCGCCGATCAGCTCGCCGGTCGCCATCTTGGGCAACCACTTCTTCTTCTGCTCTTCCGAGCCGTAGTGGAGGATGTAGGGTGCTACGATCGAATTGTGGAGCGCGATGCCGAAGCCGTCGACGCCGACATGGCCGATCGCCTCGATGATGGCGCTCTCATGGGCGAAGGTGCCGCCCGAGCCGCCATACTCTTCCGGCATCGAGGCACAGAGCAGGCCGGCGGCACCGGCCTTTTCCCAGCTCGCGCGGTCGACCATCTCGTTCTTCTCGAACGCGTCGTAGTGCGGCAGGATTTCTTCCGACATGAAACGGTGCGCCATGTCGTAAAGCATCGCCACATCGTCCGCCGCCCAGGCGGGTTTGGGCAATGAAAGGACTTCGGCTGGGTTGATCATGCACTTCCTCCCAAAGACAACACCCGGTCACCCCCCTCTGCCCTGCCGGGCATCTCCCCCTCAAGGGGGGAGACTGGCAGCTTCAGCCACCGCGCCCGCCCTACAACTTTGCCGATTGGCGCAAGCCGTGATGACGGCCAATCTCCCCCCTTGAGGGGGAGATGCCCGGCAGGGCAGAGGGGGATGCCAAGCGCCAAATCAGCCTCCTTGGGCTCAGAACGCCTCCGCGGCGAGCGCCATCATCGTCGCCGAGCCGGTCGACAAGCGCGCCAGATGCGCCGAGGTCTCGGGCATGACGCGCTCCATGAAGTAGCGGCCGGTCACAAGCTTGGTCTCGTAGAACGAAGCCGAACCGTTGGCGCCGGTGGCAAGCTTGTCCTGCGCCGACTTGGCCATCCGGCCCCACATGTAGCCGAGCGCCACCAGGCCAAAGAGATGCATATAGTCGGTCGAAGCAGCACCGGCATTGTCCGGATTGGTCATGCCGTTCTGTACCAGCCACATGGTCGCTGCCTGCAAATCGTTGAGACCCTTTTTCAGCGACTTGGTGTAGGGCGCCATCTGCTCGTCGCCGCGATTGGCCTCGCAGAAGTCACCGACCTCCTTGAAGAAGGCCTGCACCGCGCGGCCGCCATTGAGGCCGAGTTTGCGGCCGACAAGGTCGAGCGCCTGCACGCCATTGGCGCCTTCGTAGATCATGGCGATGCGGGCATCGCGCACGAACTGGCTCATGCCATGCTCTTCGATGTAGCCGTGGCCGCCGAACACCTGCTGCGCCATCACGGCATGCTCGAAGCCCTTGTCGGTAAGCACGCCTTTGACGATCGGCGTCATCAGGCCCATGTGGTCGTCGGCCGACTGGCGTTCGCCAGCGTCCTCGGAGCGGTGAGCGATGTCGGAGTTGATCGCGGTCCACAGCAACAGCGCGCGACCGGCCTCGTTGAAGGCCTTCATCGTCATCAGCGCACGGCGGATGTCGGGGTGGACGATGATCGGATCGGCATTCTTGTCGGGCGCCTTCGCACCGGTCAGCGAACGGCCCTGGATGCGGTCCTTGGCGTAGGCGACGGCATTCTGGTAGGCGACCTCGGCAACGGCGAGCCCCTGCAGGCCGACGCCTAGACGCGCCTCGTTCATCATCGTGAACATCGCCTTCAGCCCGCCATTGGCCTCACCGAGCAGGAAGCCATGCGCCTCGTCATAATTCATGACGCAGGTCGAATTGCCATGGATGCCCATCTTCTCTTCGATCGAGCCGCAGGACACCGCGTTGCGTGTGCCGGGATTGCCCGAGGCGTCGAGATTGAATTTCGGCACGATGAACAGCGAGATGCCCTTCACGCCCTCCGGCGCGCCCTCGATGCGGGCCAGCACCAGATGGATGATGTTGTCCGACATGTCGTGTTCGCCGGCCGAGATGAAAATCTTCTGGCCGGAAATCTTGTAGGAGCCGTCGCCGTTCGGCACGGCCTTCGAGCGCAGCAGGCCAAGATCGGTGCCGCAATGCGGCTCGGTCAGGTTCATGGTGCCGGTCCAGGCACCCTCGACCATCCTGGGCAGCCATGTCGCCTTCTGCTCGTCGGAACCGTGGACGAGCACGGCGGCAATCGCGCCCTGGGTCAGGCCGGGATACATCATCAGCGCCATGTTGGCCGCCGACATATATTCGCCGACCGCCGAATGAACCGTATAGGGCAAGCCCTGGCCGCCATGTTCGGCAGGGACGGCCAAGCCCATCCAGCCGCCGTCGCGATACTGGTCGAACGCTTCCTTGAAGCCCTTCGGCGTGGTGACAGAGCCGTCGTCGTTGCGGACGCAGCCTTCCATGTCGCCGACGCGGTTGAGCGGATGCATGACGTTTTCGGCGAGCTTGGCGCCCTCGGCGAGGATCGCTTCGAGAACGTCGGGGCTGGCATCGGAGAAGCCGGCAAGATTGCTGTAGCGCTCATAGCCGAGCACATCGTTCAGCACAAAAAGCGTGTCTTGGACCGGCGCCCGGAATATCGGCATTGCTCTTCCTCCAGCAAATGTAAACCGGTTCCGGCCAGACGGTATGCGACGGGGAACCGCTTGTCGAATGGGCAGTAGCAAAAATTGACGTTTGCGTAAACGTCAATTTTTGTGAATCCGTCTTTCGTCGAAATTTTCGGTGTGTTCAAGGTGCTTTGGAGCACTTCGGAAGCGCAGGGTCTGCATCGACTCTACCCCGATACCTCACGGCATGGATTCCCGACACTCTCCGCTCGTTTCACTCGCTCACGAGGTCGGGAATGACGGATTGCAGGGTGTCGCCTCGGCAAACCTTCGACGTCAGGGTAGCAAGAACCGTACACGGTCATCGGTCATCATTGGCGGAAGCGGCCAACGGGACCCGTCATTCTCGACCTCGTGAGCGAGTGAAACGAGCGGAGAGTGTCGGGAATCCATGCCGTGACATCGGCGAGACCAAGGACGGTGGAGGAGCTGGCTCGCTGCGATCTTGGCCAAGCCTCCGCCGGAAGGCGGCAAGCCTACGTTCACTCTGCCGCACAGAAACGGACGTTGCGAGCGCACCCTGCGCCCAGCCCAATTCGCCCCCAAAACGCAAAACGACCCGGCGAAGTCTCCCTCGCCGGGTCGTTTTCAAAAGCAACAGCTTGATGCTCAGCTTGCGGCGCTGGCCTGCACGGTGGTGCGCTCGGCCAGCAACTGGCGGACAGTCGCCATGTGGTCGGTCAGCTCGCCGATCGCTTCGTCGAGCAGCTGGCGCTGCTTGTTGAGGCGGCCGAGCTGCTTGTCCGACTTGTCGAGCGTCAGGCGCAGCTGCTTGGCGTTGGTGCCTGTCGGATCGTAGAGGTCGATCATCTGCTTGACGTCGCGCAGCGAAAAGCCAACCTTCCTGCCCAGCAGGATCAGCTTCAGCCGCGCGCGGTCGCGACGGGTGTAAAGGCGCGTAGCACCCTCACGCTTGGGATTGAGCAACCCCTTGTCTTCGTAAAAGCGCAACGTCCGCAGCGTCACGCCATACTTCTTCGCCATCTCGCCAATGCGGACATAGTCCTCGCTGGAAAGATTGTTTTCATTGGCCGCAACGTCGGCGACCGACACAAGCTTCATCATCTTCTCTGCAATCCCCAATTGCGAGCACGGCGGCAGAGCCGGCCAGTGCTCTGATGGAAGCCGCAGGGGGCGGGGCTTCCGATCGTGGTTTCTATGTAAATGTTTCCCAAAGACGGCGATCTGCACACGTCTTACGTTTACGTAAATGCTATAACGATAGCGCCTACCCTACGCAAGGGAAATCTGGCCGATTTGGCCGCTGCGGCGGTTACACAACGTCGCAGTTTCTTAAGCTTGGTTAAGAGCTTGTTTACCACGTTGAGGGAAATGTACCCGTGTCGGTTCCCCCGTGGGCATCATGTATCGGATTGTTCACGGTTTCGGAAGGCGGCGAAAAGCCCAGGAAACCCAGTTCCGTGGCATCTCGCACCCTCCGTTCCCGGCAAGGATTTGAGACTTCTGGTTCTAGCACCAGCACTCTGACCAACGGGCGTTTCGATGAGCAACAAGCGGTCCTATCTCGACACCTTGAATGAAGGCAGGCAGCGCCGCCCGCATGCTTCGCTCGACCAGCTCAACCGTTCCCTGGAAAATCTCGAAGCGCGGCTCGAACGCACGCGCGAGGAAGCTGCCGAATCCTATCGCGCGCCGCAGCGCCAGGCGCCCCCGGCCGGCTACACGCCACGCGGCGAGTATGGCCGCAGCGCGCCCTACGAACGGCCCTATCAGACGATCGCGCGCGACATCGACCGCGCCCGCGGCCAGGAAGACGGCATCGCCGCAGCCGGCAAGATCGCCAACGAATTGCGCGCGCTGCGCGAAGAGATGCGCCACCAGATGACGTCTGGGCTGCAGCGCGAATTCGACCTGCTGCGCAAGGACATCGACCGCGCCAGCCAGGCCGGTGCCGCAGGCGCCCACGGTGTCGAACTCGGGCTTGAGCTGGAGCGGCTGTCGGGCGCCATCCACTCGCTCGTCGAACGCAGCGACGACAAGAGCGTCAACACGCTGCGCCTCGAACTCGAACAGGTCCGCCGCTCGCTCGGCGATCTGGCGCGCGAAGAGACAGTCCTTTCGGTCGACCGCCGCTGGGACGACTTCGACCGCCGCTGGACCGATTTTGCCGACCGCATGTCGACGGATGTGCGCCAGCGCCCGGCAGACCCGGCCCTTACGGCACTTGCCGGCCGTCTCGAACAGATCAACGACGCCGTCAACAACCTGCCCGAATCGCTGTCGCTGCGCTCTATCGAAGACAAGGTCCGCACCCTTGCCGGTGCCGTCGACCAGTTCGTGCGCCAGCGCGACAGCCATGGCGAGGAGATGTTCAGCCTCATCGACGAGCGCCTGGACGAGATCTCGCGCGCCATCGTCGCCTCGACGGTTGCCGCCCAGACACCGCATTTCAACCCCGAGCCGTTCGAGCGGCTTGAGGTGCGCATCGCAGCCCTTGCCCATCAGATCGAAGAGATCACCACCGAGCAGCCGACGGCCGAGATCATCGAGTGCCTCAACGTGCTCTCCAATCGTGTCGACGACATTGCCGCGCGCAGCGAGGTCCCCGAGCAGGCCGTCGAGCGCCTCGGCCGGCAGATCTCGCTGATCGCCGACAAGATCGAACGCACGCCCGCAGCACCTGATGCCGGTCTCATCTTCCAGGGTATCGAGCAGCGCTTCGACGCGCTCGCCCAGGTGTTCGAGCGACGCCAGGGCGACGCCTTCGAACATGGCAATGTGCTGTTTCGCGATCTCGAACGCCGTCTCGAAGATTTAGGCGAACGTCTCGACCGACAGGCGGCCCAGCCGGTCGCCGACCAGTCTGGCATCATGGAAGCCATCGACGCGCGCTTCACCGCTTTTGCCCAGCGGCTGGAGACCAACCGCACCGACCCTGCCAACGAGCTTGCGATGCGCGGGCTCGAAGCCCGCCTCGAAGACATTTCCGGGCGCCTCGAAATGTCGGCAGCGCAGGTGTCGAGCATCGACCCGGGCTTGATCCGCAGCCTGGAAGCCCAGGTCAGCGAATTGTCGGGCCATCTCGCGCGTCCCGGCGCGCCGCTGCCCGAGTTCGAAGACATCCGCCCGCGCATCGACGAGATCGAACGCGCGATCGCCGGCAACCACCACGCCCTTGTCGAAGCTGCCCGCCAGGCCGCCGAGAATGCGGTGCGTTCCTTCTCCGGTTCGACCACCGAAACCGCCGCCGTCGCGGGACTTGCGCAGGACCTCAAGGCGCTGGAAACGCTGACCCGCCGCTCCGACGAGCGCAACGGCAAGACCTTCGAGGCGATCCACGACACGCTGCTGAAGATCGTCGACCGGCTCGGTTCGCTTGAACCCAGCGAACCGGCACCTGTCGAGGCGCCTGCTTCCGTCGCCGAATTGTTGTCGACCACCATACTGTCGCCGGCGCCGAAACTGGCGCTCAGCGAAACGCCGGCGCTCGATTCGGAAGCACCAGCGCCGCTGCCCGAGGCCAACGCCACCTTTGGCCGCCGCTCCGATCATGCCGAGCATCCGGTCCAGGGCGATCGCCCGACCCGCAGCCCGGCCCAGGCAGCCGCAGAAGCGGCCGCTGCGGTGGCTGCCCTCGACGGCGTCCGCATGGACAAGAAAGAGCCGCCGGCCAGGACCTCGATGCTCGGCGGCCTTGCGCGCGCTTTCGCCAGCAAGAAGGCCAGGCAGGAGCCCGTCGCTTCAGAAGCTGCCGAGCCCGTCGTCGAGACGCCTTCGCCAAGCGTCATGCTCGATGCGCCGCTTGACCCCAAGATCGCCAACCGTCCGCTGGAGCCGGGCTCGGGCGCGCCCGACCTCAACGCCATCATGCGCCGTGTCCGCGACGAGCGTGGCGAAACCGTGCGTGCCAACGAGCCCGACGCGGCGAAGTCTGATTTCATCGCAGCTGCCCGACGCGCCGCTCAGGCAGCCGCCGCCGAGGCGGATTCGCTCAAGCGCAATTCCGACTTCAAGGGCCCGGTGCGCGCGCTGCGCATCGGTGATCTCATCAAGTCCCGCCGCAAGTCGGTGCTGATGGCCGTCGGCGCGGTGATGCTGGCGCTCGCCGGCATGCAGCTCGGCAAGGCATTCCTCAACGACCCTGTCGAGACGGCAAGCGTCACCGTTGCGCCCTCGTCGGCTCAGCCGGTCCAGGTCGCGGCAACGGCGCCCGCCAAGCCCATCGAGACAAATGCCGCTCCGGTTCGCAATGTCGACAAGCCCGAAGTCGCCCAGAGCCCGAATGTCGAGCCCGGCATGATGGCCGACGCGGCCATGGACATGCCACCCGCCGATACAGCGCTCGACCATGGCAGCACGCAGTCCATTCCAGCGCAGCCGATCGTGACCGAGGCGATCAAGCCAACGCCGACACCTGCTGGCCTCATGGCCGAAGCTGTCGGTCCGGCGCCACTGCGCGATGCGGCCAATGCCGGCGACGCCAAGGCGCTGTTTGAGATCGGTTCGCGCTACGCCGAAGCCCGCGGCACCAATGCGGATATGAAAGCCGCGGCCCAGTGGTACGAAAAATCGGCCGAACTCGGCTTCGCGCCGGCGCAGTACCGCATCGGCAACATGTACGAGAAGGGCCTCGGCGTCGAGCTCGACGCCGTCAAGGCCAAGACCTGGTACCAGCTCGCCGCTGCCCAGGGCAACGCCAGCGCCATGCACAATCTGGCGGTGCTGCTTGCCATGGGTGCCGACGGCACCGTCGACAACGACTCGGCCAACCGCTGGTTCGTCAGCGCCGCCGAACTCGGCGTCAAGGACAGCCAGTTCAATCTCGGCATCCTCGCCGCCAAGGGCGTCGGCATGAAGCAGGATCTCGAAGAATCCTACAAATGGTTCGCGCTGGTCGCCAAGCAGGGCGACAACGACGCGGCATCCAAGCGCGACGAAATCGCCAAGGCGCTCACCCCCGAGCAGCTCAAGCGGGCCAAGGAGACGACAGCACTGTGGCAGCCCAAGGCACTGGACCCCGCTTCCAACTCAGTTGCGGTTCCCGCCGCATGGCAAGACGCGCCGGTCAAGGTCGACATGAAGAAGGCCGTGCACAACATCCAGGCGATACTCAGCAAAAATGGCTACGAGGTCGGCAAACCCGACGGCATGATGGGCCAGAAGACCAAGGACGCCATTGCCGCCTTCCAGAAGGACAACGCCATGAAGCCGACCGGCGAGGTCGATGGCCCATTGGTCGAGGCTTTGCTGGCACGCAAATAATTCACCATCACCAGTTTTCTGCAGCCCGCCTTTACCGGCGGGTTAACTGATTGAGTTATTTTTCGTTTTGTGCTCGGCGAAGTTTGACTTCGCCGCAATGTCGGCGCAAGTACCCGGTAGCCAACAAGCTCCCAGGGATGGGCGTCGGCAACAATTCATTTTGCAGAGACTGACGGGTGGGCATCTATCTCCCGATTGCGGAAATGTCGGTCAATGTGTTCGTGCTCCTGGCAATGGGCGCGGCGGTCGGCTTCCTGTCGGGCATGTTCGGGGTCGGCGGCGGCTTCCTCATCACCCCGCTTCTGATCTTCTACAACATCCCCCCTGCCATCGCGGTTGCCACCGGCGCCAACCAGGTCATCGCCGCATCCTTTTCCGGCGCGCTCGCCCATCTCAAGCGCGGCACGCTCGACTTCAAGTTAGGCACCATACTGCTTATCGGCGGCATTGCCGGCTCGGCCGCCGGCGCCTTCGTCTTTGCGCTGCTGCGCGCCATCGGCCAGCTAGACCTGTTCATCTCGCTGCTTTACGTCGTCTTTTTGGGCACCGTCGGCGGACTGATGCTGATTGAAAGCGTCAACGCGCTGCGGCTGACCAAGGGCGGGGTGCCCCCGGCGCTGAAGAAATCGGGCCAGCACAACTGGATCCACCGCCTGCCCTTCAAGATGCGCTTCCGCACCTCGAAGCTGTTCGTCTCCGTCATCCCCGTGCTCGGCATCGGTGCCGGCATTGGTTTTCTGTCCGCCATCATGGGCGTCGGCGGCGGCTTCATCATGGTTCCGGCGCTGATCTACCTGCTCAAGGTGCCGACCAATGTCGTGGTCGGGACCTCGCTGTTCCAGATCGTCGTCGTTTCAGCCTTCACCACGCTGGTGCACTCGACCACCAACCAGACAGTCGACATCGTGCTCGCTTTGGTGCTGATGATCGGCGGCGTCGCCGGTGCGCAATACGGCGCCAAGGCAGGCCAGAAACTGCGCGGCGAACAGCTGCGCGCCTTGCTGGCACTGCTGGTTCTGGCGGTCGCCTTGCGGCTCGGCTTCGACCTGTTCGTCAGGCCCCAGAACCTCTATTCGCTGACCGGCGTGAGCGGGCTGATATGATGCGGGCGGCACTGCTTGCAGCCCTGCTCCTGACTGCCGCCCTTCCGGCGCGCGCCCAGGAAGCGGCGCACCCCGAAAGCATCCAGATCGGTCTATCGACCGACCGCGTCGCCATAACGGCCAATTTCGGCGGTGCCGATCTCACCATCTTCGGCGCACTCGAAAACACCGATCCGCTGATCAACCGCCAGGGCCGCTACGACGTCTATGTCGTGCTCGAAGGCCCGGCGCGACCGGTAGTCGTGCGCCGCAAGAGCCGCGTGCTCGGCATGTGGATCAACACCCAGTCCGAAACCTTCACCAATGTGCCGATGTCTTATTCGGTGGCGACAACGCGTCAGCCCCAGGACATCACCGATCCCAACAACTACCGGCAGCTGTCACTCGGCGCGACCAACATCTACATGGAACCCGAAGACAAGCGCGACAGCCCGCTGACCATCCAGGAATTCACCGACGCGCTGCGTGAACGCAAGCAGGCGATGGGGCTCTACAGCGACAACATCGGCGGCGTGCAGTTCCTATCGCAAAGCCTGTTCCGCGCCACGCTGCACCTCGCCCCCAACGTGCCGGTCGGCACCCACAAGGCGCGCGCCTTCCTGTTCCGCAACGGCCTGTTCATCAAGGAAACCTCGGCCCAGCTGGCCATCGTCAAGTCGGGCTTCGAGCAAACCATCTACCGCTTCGCCACCGACCACGGCTTCGGCTACGGCCTGTTCGCCATCGGCCTCGCCATGTTCACCGGCTGGCTCGGAAGGATCGTGTTCCGGAAGGATTGAGCGGCGGTGTGGACGGCTCCGGTTCTGGCGGCCTCGCCGTCACGGCTCTTGCCCTGATGTGTCCTGCGAGCAGCTTGACCTTCCACGCCACTGCTTGATCGCCTATGCGAAAGCCAATCCTGCACCGTAACCGGTGTCGTCACCGTTACGGCATAGGTTCCCGACACTCTCCGCTCGCTTTGCTCGCTCACGAGGTCGGGAATGACGGATCGTGGGGAGCGCTTCCGCCAATCTCCAATCTCTGTGACTGGCGGAAACGATGCGACTGACTGAAACAATGCCCCTGAGGCAAGGTTGAAGGTTGGCCGAGGCGACCGCTGTAATCCGTCATTCCCGACCTCGTGAGCGAGTGAAGCGAGCGGAGAGTGTCGGGAATCTATGCCGTGACGTCAAAGGACTTGGCGATAGCACAGGCGCGGCCAGCGAAAACCAGCTACTTAATCCGGCCGAAGCAACGCTCCAGCAATCGGATAAACCCTGCTCGTGCCGATCATGTAGGCGGTCGGCGCGCCGCTGCGGAACATGCCCTTGTAGGCACGGTCGAGCACATTGAGCGAACCGGTGAACGAGCCGAAGGCCGGCATCACCAGCCTGCAACCATCACCGGCAAAACAGCGCCGCCTGACCGATCGCCCGCGCTGGACGATGCGCGCGCAAGGATGAAGATGCCCCGCCACTTCGCCCTCGGCGTGGCCCTTCGACGGCTCATGGCGAAACACCAGTCCGCCGACGGCAAGTTCCTGCACGGTCTCGCCAGGCAGATCGTCGGGCGCGTCGGGGTCGTGGTTGCCGGCGACCCAGAACCAGTCGCGGCCCTTCATCATGCCGGTCAGGCTGTCGCGGAACGGGTCCGGCAGGCGCGCGGCACCTTCGCCATCATGAAAGCTGTCGCCGAGGCTTATGATGATCTTCGGCGCGTAATCCTCGACGACCGAGGCGAGGCGCAAAAGCGTTGCCGCCGTGTCGTAGGGCGGGATCAGCCGGCCACGACGGGCAAAGGACGAACCCTTTTCGAGATGCAGGTCCGAGACGACGAGAAGGTCGAGCTCTGGAAAGTGCAAGGCACCGCGCTGGTCGCAGACCGCGCGCACGCCAGATATGGCGATCGTCTCGCAACCAGCCCTACCCAAATCACGCGCGGCAATGTTCATGCGCTTCCCATCGCCTCTTCGATCAGGTCCGCCGCCTCGAGCAGCAGCGTGTCGTTGGCCTCGCCATTAACCGGTTCCCTGCCGATTTCCAGCATGATCGGCACCGCCAGCGGCGAGATCTGGTCGAGCATCTTATGGACGATTCGCCCGCGAATGCGCGAGAGCATCTCGGCCAGCCTCCTGACATCGAGCAGCCCGCTCGCCGCATCCGCACGCGTCGCCTTGAGCAGGATGTGGTCGGGCTCATGGCTGCGCAAGACGTCATAAATGAGGTCGGCCGACACAGTCACCTGCCGCCCGCTCTTTTCCTGACCGGGGAAACGTTTTTCGATCAAACCCGAAATGACCGCGCAATTGCGGAAGGTGCGCTTGAGCAGCCAGCTGTCGGCGAGCCAAGCTTCCAGGTCGTCGCCCAGCATGTCTTCGTCGAACAGCTCGGCAAGCGAGGGTTTTTTCGCCTTGAACATTTGGCCAAGATCGCCAAGCGCCCAAATGGCCAGCGAATAGTCGGTGGCGACAAAACCCAGCGGCCGCGCGCCTGCGCGCTCCAGCCGTCGGGTCAAAAGCATGCCCAGTGTCTGGTGCGCCAACCGGCCTTCGAAGGGATAGGCGACCATGTAGTGGCGCTCGCCACGCGGAAAGGTCTCGATCAAAAGGTCCTCGCGCTTCGGCAGGATCGATTTCATCTGCTGCATGCGCAGCCAGTCCGACACCTGATCGGGCAGCGCCTTCCAGCGCGCGGGGTCGGCCAGCATGCCGCGCACCTGTTCCGCAAGATAGGTCGACAGCGGAAACTTGCCGCCGGCATAAGACGGCACCAGCACATTGCCGCCGCCCCCTGTCGAGACGTAACACTCGTTTTCGCGGATGCCTTCGAAGCGCAGCACCTTGCCGGCGAAGATGAACATGTCGCCGATCGACAGTGTTTCGACGAAATACTCCTCGATCTTGCCGAGCACCGGTCCGCCGCGCAAGGCAAGCGACTGAGCGCTGCCGGCACCGGACTTGCCCTTGGCGCGGGTAAAGCGGACATTCAGCATCGGTGCTTCGATGATGGTGCCGACGTTGAGCCGATATTGCTGGGCGACGCGCGGATGCGACACCCGCCAGGTGCCGTCCTTGGTCAGGCGGATGCGGGCGTAGCGCTCATAGGTTCGCAGCGCATAGCCGCCGGTGGCGACAAAATCGACGACGCGGTCGAAGGTGTCGCGGTCAAGCGCTGAATAAGGTGCCGCCCCCGTCACCTCGTCAAACAGCTCGTCGGCGCGAAAAGGCGCGCCGCACGCGCAACCCAGCACATGCTGGGCCAAGACGTCGAGCGCGCCCTCGATCAGCGGCGGGGTGTCCTGCGCGCCGAGATAGTTGGCCTCCAATGCCGCACGGCACTCCAGCACCTCGAAGCGGTTGGCCGGCACCAGGATCGCCTTGCTCGGCTCGTCCATGCGGTGGTTGGCGCGGCCGATGCGCTGGGCAAGCCGGCTCGCGCCTTTCGGCGCGCCGACATGGACGACGAGATCGACATCGCCCCAGTCGATGCCGAGATCGAGCGTCGAGGTCGCCACCACAGCCCTCAGCGCATTGTCGGCCATCGCCTTTTCGACGCGGCGGCGCTGGCCGACGTCGAGCGAGCCGTGATGCAACGCGATCGGCAGATTGTGGTCGTTGATCCGCCACAGCTCCTGAAACAGCAATTCGGCCTGGCTGCGCGTGTTGACGAATAAAAGCGTCGTGCGGTGCTTGCGGATCGCCTCATAGACATCGGGAATGGCGTAACGCGCCGAATGGCCCGACCACGGCACGTGCTCCTCGGAATCGAGGATCGATATCTCCGGCTTGGCGCCACCCGACACCGTGATCAGCTCGGCCATCTCGCCTGCAGGGTTCTGGTTGACCAGCCAGCGCCGCAACTCGTCCGGCTCGGCTACCGTCGCCGACAGGCCGATCGCCTGGAGATCGGGCACGAAGGTCCGCAGCCGCGCCAACCCGAGCGACAGCAGGTGTCCGCGTTTGGAGGTCACCAGCGAATGCAGCTCGTCGAGCACGATGTAGCGCAGGTCGGAGAAGAAGCGCTCGGCGTCAGGCGAGGCGATCAGCAGCGCCAGTTGCTCGGGTGTTGTCAAAAGGATTTCGGGCGGCGACAGTTTTTGCCGCGTGCGCTTGTGCGCCGGCGTGTCGCCGGTACGCGTTTCCATCGTGATCGGCAGGCCGATCTCGCTCACCGGCTTGCCCAGATTGCGCTCGATGTCGACGGCAAGCGCCTTGAGCGGCGAGATGTAGAGCGTGTGCACGCCGCGCAGCATCTCACCTGGCCGGCGTTGCGGACGGGTGGCGAGGTCGGTCAGCGACGGCAGGAAACCGGCCAGCGTCTTGCCAGCGCCTGTGGGGGCGATCAGCAGCACCGAATTGCCCTGCTGGGCTGTGGCCAGCAAATCGAGCTGATGCGCACGCGGCGACCAGCCGCGCTCGGCGAACCATCGCAAGAATGGTTCCGGCAGCATGGCAGCAGTCGTACTCGGCTCCAGTCTCGCTTGGCTCGTCACGCCACAGACCTAACGCGGGCATGCGGCAACGCCAAGCGGAATCTGGAACAAAAAGGGATCATTTAAGGAGCGCCGTGGGACAATCTTGAAGATCGCATTCCGTCCCACCCCCCTCTGGCCTGCCGGCCATCTCCCCCACAAGGAGGGAGATCACGCCGTCATGGACGCCGGCCATAGCCACCAACCTTGCAAGAGGCCGACCACCTGCCCACAATCAAAATTGTCGCGACCTCCCAGGATGGGCACCGCCGTGGACGCGACTAATCTCCCTCCTTGTGGGGGAGATGGCCGGCAGGCCAGAGGGGGGTGCGAAGGATCACGACCTAACGGACTTGCAACCCCCGAGCCGCCGTATCAAATGCGACCAACCGAACCTAGAGCAGCCCGCATGACCGACATCGCCTCACACGAAGCCCGTATCGCTGAACTTGAAAAGCTCGTTCGCGAGCTTCAGGCCCAGTTGGAAGCCGTCCAGAAACAAATGGGCATCAGCGCCAAGCCGGCGGAAAAGCCGTTGCGCTCGCGCGGCATGTTCGGCAGCCCGAGCAGCAGCCGCTAGGCCACCCGCTCCGTCACCACGATCAGCCCCTCGACCGGCTCGCGGCGGTCCTGCCGGATCACGGCGCGCTCCAGCGACACCAGCCTCAGACCGGCGGCCGCAATCAGGCCGTGCACATAGGCTTCGGAATGGGCATAGCGGCGCGAGGCCTGCAACTCAAAGGCGCCCTCGCCCGTGAACCGCTCGACCGAAAAGGCAAACAGCCCACCCAGCGCCAGCATTTTCATGACGCTCGCAAACACCCTGTCGAGCCCGCCGAGATACATGAACACATCGGCGGCGGTGATCAGGTCGGCGCTGTCGCCGTCTGGCTGGAATTCCTGCAAGTCGGCCTTGCCAAGCCGGTCATAGACGCCCTTGTCGCGTGCCTTTCGCAGCATCTCGGTGGAGATATCATAGCCGTCGAGCCGCTTTGCCACCGGCCTCAGCTTCACGCCCATCAAGCCGGTGCCGCAGCCGAGATCGATGACATGGTCGAACGCCGTCCTCCCGGTCGCAGCTATCGCTGCCGTCAGCAGTTCCGGCACGCGATAATGCAAGGTCTCGACCAGCGCATGATCGAACTTGTCGGCATAATGATCGAACAAGGTTTCGACAAAGGCGCTCGGCGGGCTGTCGCAGACAGGTCCCGCCCCGATCAGCTGCAGCTTGAGCGCAGCCCCTGGCCTATCCGCCGGTTCGAGCTTCAGCGACATGCGCCAGGCTTCGGCTGCGGTGTCGAGCGCGCCGGCCGCTTCCTGCATCTCGCCGAGGCGAAACCAGCCCATCGCCCATTTCGGCGCGATCTCCAGCGCCCCCAGCATCAGCTCGGCTGCGGCGGCATGATCGCCCGAGCCAAACAGCATTTCGGCATAGTCCGCGCGCCGGTCGGCAAGCAGGTCGTTGGAAGAGAGCTGCAACAGCGTCAAGCGCGGCATCCACAATGAGGAGAGTGGCGCGCATTACTGCCAAAGCGGCCTTCCACGCAAGCGCCAAATGCCTATCTTGGAACAATGCGCGCCAGCGACCTGCTTCATCCCCGCCCCGAGGGGCTTTATTGCCCGCCCGGCGATTTCTACATCGACCCGGTGCGCGCGGTGGAGCGCGCGCTCATTACCCATGGCCATTCCGACCATGCCCGGCCCGGCCACGCCAAGGTGCTGGCGACGCAACAGACGCTCGACATCATGGCCATCCGCTGCGGACCGGGCTTTGCAGGTGCAACGCAGGCGATGGCGTTCGGCGAGAAAATCAAGCTCGGCGACGTCAGGGTCTCGTTTCATCCCGCCGGCCATGTGCTCGGCTCGGCTCAGATATCTGTCGAGCACAACGGCATGCGCATCGTCGCATCGGGCGACTACAAGCGCGCCAAGGATCCCACCTGCGCGCCGTTCGAGGTCGTACCTTGCGATGTCTTCATCTCGGAGGCGACCTTCGCGCTGCCGGTGTTCCGCCATCCCGACGCGTCGGACGAGATCGGCCGCTTGCTCAAATCGGTGCAGCAGTTTCCCGAGCGCGCGCATCTCGTCGGCGCCTATGCGCTGGGCAAGGCGCAACGCGTCATGCGCCTGCTGCGCGACCAGGGCTACGACAAGCCGATCTACATCCACGGCGCGATTGCTCGGCTCAGCGAATATTACGAGAGCCAGGGGATAGCGCTCGGCGACCTGCAGCCGGCAACCGTCGAGGATGGCGACAAGCGCGATTTCGCCGGTGCGATCATAGTCGCACCCTCATCGAGTTTCGCCGACCGCTGGGCGCGGCGCTTTCCCGACCCGCTCGCTTGTTTCGCCTCGGGCTGGATGCGCATCCGCCAGCGCGCCAAGCAAGGCGGCGTCGAGCTGCCGCTGATCATCTCCGACCATTCCGACTGGGACGAGCTGACCCAAACGATCAAGGATACCGGCGCCGGCGAGGTCTGGGTCACCCACGGCCGCGAGGAAGCGCTGGTGCGCTGGTGCGAACTCAACGGGATTTCAGCCCGGCCGCTGCATCTCGTCGGCTATGAGGATGAGGGGGATTGAGGATGATTGACATCGCACTCCTTCGCGCCCCCCTCTGTCCTACCCGGCGTGTCAGGACTGTGAGGTTTGCGGGACAGCGCCCCCCTCTGTCCTGCCGGACATCTCCCCCACAAGGGGGGAGATCAGCCGTCATCACGGCTTTCGCCAATCACCAACGTCGCTGGCCGAGCGCCGGCAGCGAAACTGCTAATCTCCCCCCTTGTGGGGGAGATGTCCGGCAGGACAGAGGGGGGCAACGTAGGGCACTCACCCGGCGGAGGTCCACCCTCCCATGAACCGCTTCGCCGAGCTCCTCGATCGCCTGGTGCTGACGCCGTCGCGCAACGGCAAGCTCAAGCTCATCACCGACTATTTCCGCGACGTCGAGGACCCAGACCGGGGGCTTGCGCTCGCCGCCCTCACCGGCGATCTCAACATCGCGTCGGTCAAACCCGCCATGCTGCGCCAGTTGGTGGCCGAGCGCATGGACCCGGTGCTTTTCGGCTATTCTTATGACTATGTCGGCGACCTCGCCGAAACGGTCTCGCTGGTCTGGCCGGAGCCAGGCGGAAATGTATCGCCTGTGACACCCCCACCCCTCACCCCTCCCCACAAGGGGGTGGGGGGCGTCATCGTCTCAGATTCCCCCTCCCCCTCGTGGGGAGGGGTGAGGGGTGGGGGTCTTCCAGCACACAAACCCAACCACGACATCACGCTTGCCGAAGTGGTCGAAAAGCTGCAATCGGCGAGCCGTTCCGACGGCCCGGCCGTGCTCGCCCGTCTGCTTGACCAATCGGGCGTGTCGGCCCGCTTCGCCATCATCAAACTCGTCACCGGCGGCTTGCGCATCGGCGTGTCGGCCAGGCTCGCCAAGCAGGCGCTGGCCGATCTCGGCACTGTCGACATATCTGAAATCGAGGAGCTTTGGCACGGCCTCACCCCGCCCTACGTCGCGCTGTTCGCCTGGCTGGTGGGCAAGGCGCCGAAACCGGAGAAAGCGGCAAAGGCGCTGTTTAGCCCGGTCATGCTGTCCAACCCTGTCGGCGACGGCGACCTCGAAAAACTCGTCCCTGCCGACTACGCCGCCGAGTGGAAATGGGATGGAATCCGCGTCCAGGCGGTTTGCGAAGGCGGTATCCGGCGGCTTTACTCCCGCACCGGCGACGACGTCTCCGGGGCCTTTCCCGACGTCGTGGCCGCCATGGATTTCGAGGCGGCACTTGACGGCGAACTTCTCGTCGGCGTGCCGACTGAAGCGACAGGCACTTTCTCCGACCTGCAGCAGCGGCTCAACCGCAAGACAGTCTCGCCCAAGATGCAGGCGCAATATCCGGCCTTCGTGCGCTGCTATGACCTGCTGCAGCTTAATGGCGAGGACCTGCGCGGCCTGCCCTTCACCACGCGCCGCGAACGGCTCGAAGCCTTCATCGCCACGCTCGATCCCACCCGCTTCGACCTGTCGCCGCTGGTGCAATTCGACGATTGGCCAGCACTCGAAGCGATGCGGCGCAACCCGCCGCACCCGATCATCGAAGGCGTGATGCTGAAGCGGCTCGATTCTCCCTATCTCGCCGGTCGCCCCAAGGGGCCCTGGTTCAAGTGGAAACGCGATCCGCACACTGTCGATGCGGTGCTGATGTATGCCCAGCGCGGCCACGGCAAGCGCTCGAGCTTTTATTCCGACTACACCTTCGGGGTCTGGTCGGGCGCCGAAGGTGCCGAGGAGCTGGTGCCGGTCGGCAAGGCCTATTTCGGCTTCACCGACGAGGAGCTGAAGCTGATCGACAAATATGTCCGCGACAACACCACCGAGCGCTTCGGCCCGGTGCGCTCGGTGCGGGCCGACAGGAAAAACGGGTTGGTGCTGGAAGTCGCCTTCGAAGGTCTCAACCGCTCGACGCGCCACAAATCGGGCGTCGCCATGCGCTTTCCCAGGATCTCGCGGCTGCGCTGGGACAAGCCGCCAGCCGAAGCCGACCGCATCGAAACGCTGCGGGCGCTGCTGGACTGAGCCCAGAACCTATTCGGTTACCGAAACCCTGATCTCGTAGATGTCGACCGCCTTGCCTTCCTTGGCGAAGTCCGAGTTGATGGCGATGGTGCCGGCGGCACCCGGCTTCTTGTCGGGCACGTCCATCTCGAACAGATATTCGCCGCGCTGGTAGCCGACGATGTAGCGTTTGCGGCCGCAATCGCCGAGTTCGCCGAAATTGCAATCGACGGCCATCTGCGTTTCCTGGCCGTCCTCGGCGCGGGCGACGATGTCGAAGACCGCATGCTTGCCGGCGATCTGCTCGAGCACCCCCTTGCCGACGTCGAAGCTGACGGCCGAACCCGACGTGCCCGAGCGTATCCGCAAATAGCTGCCGGTGTCGTCCTTGGCGATTTCGGCGCTCGTGCCGCTCGGCGCGCTGACAGCGGCCGGATCGGTCGGCGCGAACACGCTGATCCATTTGCGCGCCTGATCGACCTCGCCTGGGCGGGCCGGGCCTGCATTGGTGCCGCCAGGCGAAAAATCCTCGCTCTCGAGCTGCTTTGGCGGATTGTGCACCGAGGTGTCGATTTCGGCGGCCGATTTGAACAGATCGGTCTGCACCGCCCACCACAGGCCGATGCCACCCATGGCGAGCAGCGTTGCCGCAAAAAATATCGCCGCGAATGGGCGCCGCTTTTCTTCCCGCGCGCTGGCGCGGTCGGCCGCGCGCCGTTCGGCGCGGCTGCGCTTTTCGGAAATCTCGATCGGCGGGCCGCCGGGCAAGGTCGCATCGGGCATGATGTCGGGCACGACAGGCGTGACACCGCTTGCCGGTTTTCCGATCGAGACCGACGGCGCCTTGGCCGCGCCATTGCCGTTGAGCGACACTTCCGGAGCCGAGGTCGCGCCGTTCGAGCCGACGGAGACCGCGGGGGCTGCCGGCATGAACTCCGATTCGATCTCGGTGATCGTGGCTTGCAGCGCCTTGCGCCGGTTGATCGCCACCTCCACCGTCATTGCGGAATTGGCTTTCAGCGCACGGTCAAGCGCGGCGAAAGCCGCGCGATAGACCTTTTCGCGAAACTCGCGATTCTCGGGTTCGCCTTTTTCGAAAGCGTTCCGGATCGCCTTTTCGATCGAATCCAATCGATGTTCCTCGTAACGGCGCCTGTGTTGCCAGATGGTTAGCGGCAGAGAAGGCATCAATCAACGGCGCTGTTAGCGTTTTGTCGGCCAAAACAGGGTCCAATGTGCCATAAGGTCGGCAAAATAGGTGAAGCAGGCGCTCAAGCCTGTGCATTGTCGACAGCGTTCGATCTGCTATATGAAATGACGTTTACGGAAACGTCAAAATCGAGAGCCGGGAGAGAAGCGTGGCGCTGCCTGACATCCTCAAGAAAAATTTGCGCATTCCCGTCGTCGGTGCGCCGCTGTTCATCATCTCGCATCCGCCGCTGGTGCTGGCCCAGTGCAAGGCCGGAATCGTCGGCTCGTTCCCGGCGCTGAACGCCCGGCCCGAGGCACAGCTCGACGAGTGGCTGGCCATGGTCACCGAGGACCTCGCCGCCCATGACGCCGCCAACCCCGATCGCCCGGCAGCCCCCTTCGCCGTCAACCAGATCGTCCACAAGTCCAACAAGCGCCTCGAACACGACCTGCGCCTGTGCGTGAAGTACAAGGTGCCGATCGTCATCTCCTCGCTCGGCGCGGTCGAAGAGGTCAACCAGGCCGTCCATTCTTATGGCGGCATCGTTTTGCACGACATCATCCACGACCGCCACGCCCGCAAGGCGATCAAGATGGGCGCAGACGGGCTGATCGCGGTTGCCGCGGGTGCCGGCGGCCATGCCGGCACGCTGTCGCCCTTCGCGCTGATCCAGGAAATCCGTCAGTGGTTCGACGGCCCGCTGCTGTTGTCGGGCGCCATCGCCAATGGCAGTGCGGTGCTGGCTGCCCAGGCCATGGGGGCTGATCTCGCTTATATCGGCTCGCCCTTCATCGCCACCGAGGAGGCCCGCGCGGCCGACGCCTACAAGCAGATGATCGTCGAATCCAAGGCCGCCGACATCGTCTACTCCAACCTGTTCACCGGCATCCACGGCAACTACCTCAAGGGCTCTGTGCGCGCCGCCGGCATGGACCCCGACCACCTTGCGGTCTCCGATCCGACGCAGATGGATTTCGAAGGCGACAACAAATACAAGGCCTGGAAGGACATCTGGGGCTGCGGCCAGGGCATCGGTGCCGTCGACAAGGTCGTGCCGGTTGCCGAACTGGTCGAGCGCCTGGCCAGCGAGTACGCCGCCGCCAAGGCCCGCCTCGCCGGCTGACACAGGCCCTCGTGGGCTGAACCGATCATCTTGGGACCGCGGGTTTTCGCCACGGCTCAAAACCGTCAGAAGGTGTCTTGAAATCCGCGCGCAATGAAGTTATCACGCGCTCACTGTCTCGCGCCCCTACCGGTTGCGAAACTTGGAAGCCGCTTTAGCTCAGTTGGTAGAGCATCGCATTCGTAATGCGGGGGTCAGGTGTTCGAGTCACCTAAGCGGCACCAGTTTATCCTCTCCAATCAACGCCATTCCTTAACGAGACGGGCGGATATCGCGCGCGCCGATCCGGACAGCGCTCACTGGAATGTGCAAGAAACCGTGCCGAGGCCAGAAAACTCGACTGTCAAAGCCTGGCCGGGCAATATCTGAAGAACCGGCGTACACGACCCGGTCGTGACGATATCGCCGGCATTCAGCGTCTTGTGCGACCGGGATAGCTGCCTGGCCAGCCATATGACAGCCTCCAGCGGATGCCCATCGATGGAATCCGCCCGCGCCTTTGCAACGACATTGCCATCAATCCGTGCGGTCACGTCGATGGCGTCGCTTTCGATGGGGTTGATGTGGCGAGCCGATGCGCCGCAGATGGTCGCGACATGGAAAGCGAAATCGGCGATGGCAACCAGGCGGTTGTCCCCCACGGGTCTGGTGCGGCGTCCGAGCAAGCCTATCGTTGGCTGGCATGCCACCACCGCCTCCGCTGCCGAGTCCTTGTCGATTTCTTCGCCCTGGGAAGGGAACGTCCGGCCAATGGTGAACGCCAGTTCGCACTGCGCCCCGATCATAGCCAAGGGCAGTGTCAGCCTTGCTGGCTTTTCGTGGAAATCCTTGCTGGGGATGGCCGAAAATATCGGTTCTCGCAGCGCAAATGTACGCCGCGTTGCCGGGCTGGTGCCCGTGAGAGCATAACCCTTGAAATCGGTGTCATAGGCAAGGAGCGCTGTCCTTTGCACCGCTAGCGCTTCACGCTCCGATCCGATTATTGTCACGGGCAGGTCGGTGGCCGTTCCGTGAGTCCGGTTCGCCGCCAGTCCTTCCGCGAGTTTGTCGAGCAGGTTTTCCATCTCGGTACGATGAGAATAGAGCCCGGCCGCATAAAAAATCGAGATGGGAAACTGCCCGGAAAAATTACAAATTTGACCGTCGGGCCGGAAATTCGAAGCAGGCGAACCAAGGAACCAAAAATCATGCCCAAGTCAAAGGCCGTCGTCACCACGGAACATGCGAGCCGCTACCTTCAGCAGCTCTGCAAGCACTGGGGTCACAAATTCACTGTCGAGTTCTCGCCTGTCCAAGGACGCATCGATCTTGGCGAAGGGAGATTGGTCGATCTGAGCGCGAGCGATTCAGCCCTGACTGTCGAGCTGGAGGCAGCCGACGTGCCGCGGCTGGAGCAGGTCGTGGCCGACCATATCGTGCGCTTCGCGTTCCGCGAGGAACTGCATTTCGACTGGAAGCCAGTCGACCCGAGCTAGGCGGTTGCGCCAGCGCACGGCCGCTGACAGGCGGCCGCGCTCGATCTTGCTGCGCAAGCTTCGGTGTGATTTGGGATCACACCGAAGCCTTACCCTTGCGGCCCTTAAGGCCTGAATGTTCCGAGATTGAAAAGCTGCACGCGCCTGTTGTCGGCAGCAGCCGACTTCGTCGCATCTATCGGAAAGTATTCTCCGACGCCAACCGCATACAGACGTTCCGGAGCGACCGCGAATGTCGTCGACAGGGCCTCTCTGATCGCATCGGCGCGCTTTGCGCTGAGGTCGAGATTGTGCTGGGCACTGCCGGCTGCACTGGAGTGGCCAACAACAAGGAACTTGTAGGCCCACAGATTCGGATGATGCAGCGCGTCAGCGATCAGTCCCAATGTTCGATAGGACGCGGGTTCGATCGCGACCGAATCGTTCTGGAAATCGATTTCCACCAGCATCTGCGGCAGGCGCGCCACCTTGCTCCAGTTTGGCAGTGCGGTCATGTCCTGGCCCGCGCCGCGCTCGATCTCCTGCCTGAGAAGCTCGATGTCGACGAGCGGTGCCGCGCCCGTCAACTTGCCGAGGCTTGAGGTTATTCGCTGCTCGGTCACTTCCTGGGCATGGGATGGAAGAGCAATCGTGCTCATCGCCAGCGCTGCCAGAACGGCAAGCCTTTTCAAAGCGGTTTTCCGGACCATGTTATCGCCATCCTGCGTCGGTGATTGCCTGATTGCACTGTTTGCCGATGTGACTTTCCGCCTTGATCAGGCAGGAAAGGATGTATCCGTCTCCCTTCACACCGGAGCAGTGCTGGGCCATGTCATGCTGGCAGGCCTTCGCATAGCCGGATTGCGCTGCCTCACGCTGGCTGAGGGACGAGACGACAGTCGCAAGGGTCGTTGTGCAGCCCGGCGATACCTTAGCAGAATTTGACATCAGGCAATCGGCAATGCGGCCATTCCCAAGGTTCAGCCCCTTGCAGAGTTTCTTTATGTCTGCGCCGCAGTCTTTCGCAAGAACGGTGACGGCGTCGGCATAGCTTATCGTCTCAGCTCGACTTCCGGTCGCAAAAGCGACGCAGGCAAGCATCGCCGCCGCTATTAGTTTCTGCGTTCGAAACATATCAGTCTCCTGTGACGCTGCACCGGTTCGAGCGGTGCCCTCGGAACTCTGCCTCATTTCTGCGCGCAGGACGCAGCGCAGCCGACGGACGAACGGCTCGCCTATTGCGGCGAGCCGACGACAACGTAGACGATCTGGTGGCCCTGATAGCGGGGCTCATACCAGGTGTCGCCGCAATGCTTGTAGGTCGTGCCCTTGATCTCGATGTTCTCGCAGGCCGGTGGCAATGACGCGACAACCGAACCGATCGCCAGCACGGTGGCTGCGCCCAAGAACGCGTCGCCTGGCCCGTACCAGTATCCCGGCCAATAAGGTGCCGGCGGCGGCAGCGGGCGCGGGTATGGGCCAGGACCAGGGTATGGTCCGGGGTGTGGGCCTGGCCCTGGTCCGGGATGTGGCCCTGGGCCAGGATGTGGGCCCGGGTGCGGACCAGGCTCGGGATGCGGGCCAGGACCTGGACGCGGTGGTGGGCCCGGCAAAGGCCTGGGCATGCCGCCGCCATCGAAGCGTCCGGAAAAATGTCCCGGTGCGTTGAAGCCGCCGGCCGGAGCGTGGAAACCGCCACCGCCAAAGCCCATCCGCCCCATGCGCATGCCGCCGAAGCCGCCGCGCGCCTCAGCGAGTGCTGGAACCAGCACAAGGGTCGCCGCGAGCGCGCCGAGCGAAAATCTTGCCAGAATGGAGCCGTTCATTGCGCTGCTCCTTCGCCGAGGAACTTGATCTGGCTCGCCCCTGCCGGCGGCTTGTAGGTGAACAGGTCGTCGGCGAAGGTCGCCTCTTCCTTCCAGGTGAGCACGGCCGAGAAACGCGGACGCGCCAGGTCTTCCTTGTCGACCAGCGACAGTTTCAGCGGCACAGGCGTTCCCTCGGAGCGGATCCAGACCTCCCAATCCTGATCGGCGCCCCGGAAGGCCCAATGGTCCGTGCGCTCGCCATTGATGTAGGCCGCGCCGACGTGGAAGCCTTCGAGGATCTTGTCGATGGGCGCGTCTTTGGTTCCCCAGGCGAACAGATCGGCAGCGGGAAACGTGATCGCGTATTTCTGCGCCGCAAGCTCCAGCGTCTCCTTGATCGTCGCCGGCGCATCGAAGCGGGCATAGGTCGCCGCGTCGGGCGAAACGAAGCTGACTTCCTTGCCGTTGTAGAAAAGCTCACTGTGCACCACGTCGGTCACCAGGTCGACATAGAGCCGATCCGGGCGCCGCGCCTTGTAATAGGCGGTGCCCTCGATGCTGAGCTTCTGGTCGGTGTCGAGCACGACCTCCATCGAGGTCGATGCCTTGACCTCGAACGACTTCAACGACGCCAGGTGATCGCCCATACGGGTGAGCGCCGCTATGGCCTCGGGCTCGATCAGCGACTCCTGACTATGGGCAGAGGGCGCGGCGGACAGGAAAGCAGCCACGGCCAACGCCGCGGCACCCCCGGTTTTCCAGCTGGAAGACATCACATTCATCAATTTCTCCAACGCTCCAAGGAAACGAGCGGCTGGATGGGACCACCAGCCGCCACCCCGCATGTCTTGAATTCGCGGCTACTTGCCGATGGCGAACTGGAAATTGACGCCGGCGAAAATCTGCCATTCCGGCTGGCCCGCCCCATGGCTGAAGACTGTGTATTGCGGTTCGATGAAGGCGTTCGCCGTCACCTTGTCATTGATCGGAATGACCTTGCCGATACCGAAGCCGACGGGGATGGCATAGTCGCCGCTTTCAAGGTCGAAGTTCCAGATCGCCGTCGAGCGAAGATAGAACCCGTCCTTGAGATTGATGTTGACGATCGGCTGAACCGTGGCGAGCGACACATCCTCGCGGTCGCTCGGGCCGGCGAAGGACGCCTGGTAAGTGACAAGACCGCCAAGCAGGCCCCAGCTTGTCGGGGCAATCGCCATGGCGACAGCACCGGCCTGCCATTTGCCGGCGCCAAGCGCGTCATCGGTCGCCGTCGGCAAGACCACCAGCGGTCCAGCGCCGAACGAGACCTCCTTGCCCGGAAAGACAAAGATATCCATCAAGGTCAGATCGCCGAGGCCGGTCACATAGCCGTTCGGAAACTCCGGTGCTGTGGCAACCGGCAAGGTAAAGCGCACCAGCTGCGGCAGCCCGCCGAGATCGGACGGTATCAGGCCGCGAATCAGGAACTGATTGGCGTATTTGTCCGGCAGATCAGTGAGCTTGGGCACGTAATAGTCGTGGAAGTTGATCGTGATCTTCGGCGTCAGCGGGTTGTTGGCTTCGTTGACGGCGTCATGCTCTTGCGCCGCCGCACCTGCGACATGGCCTAGCGCCAAGGTTGCGACAGCGGCCGCAAATCGAGTGGAAAACCTAGCCATTTTGACGGACCTTTCGAAGGAGCACGAGCGGTTTGCCAAATATTAGAGTAGTCTTAAAAAGCAAGTACTTGGCGTTACGAGAGGCAGGGTGTTGGAGTTGATGTTACCTGTCAAGGCATCGGAGCATTGGCCCCATGGGTGATTTTGATCGCCACCAGGTTTCGATTGCGCCAGCCTGCCACGCTACGAGGCCGATCCAGCCTCGGTGAGCCTGAATGCCGGAGACAAAAAGGCCCGCCGACCGAAGCCGGCGGGCCCTGAGCCAAGTAGTTTTCGCTACATCGCCGAGCCGACAGTGACAGCGGTAACCTTCGTCGCATCGTCATCAGCAACAGTGATGGATATCTTCTTGCCCGCAGTCAGATCTGGCGGCAGCGCGATATCCTTGGGCACGGTGTAAGACTTGCCATCCTCCATGGTGATGACACGGGTGTCCTGCTTGAACTCCTTGACGACACCGTCCACCGTGGCGGCCCAGGCCGCGCCACTCATGAGTGCTACTGTTCCGAGGGCAATGATGAGTTTCCTCATGATTTTTCTCCTTGGTCCAGTCCCTTCGCTTCGCAAACGCCCGACGCGAAACAAGGTTGCAATCTCCCGACGCGATTCGGCGGCGCTCGTGAGCCTCAGATCGCCAAATACGTTTCTTACAAAACCGTATGGCGTCAGACAGGACCAGTAGACCTCGGCACCTTAGACATCTCCCTGCCGGCCAAACACTTGCGCCGGAAATTGTCAAAACCGCCGGACCTTCCGGCTTCCAACGGGATGATGGATATGACGAAATCTATTGCTGTCGCCGCCTTTGCACTCGCCGCGGCTCTCGGCTCGCTTCCCTCTCTCGCCCTGGCTGCCACCGCTCCGGTGCCGTGCGAACAGATGCTGAGCGACGTCAATGCCGCGATGAAGGCGACGAAAGCAGCCGACACCGAAAAGGCCAAGGCCGTCGACCTCAAGGGCAAGGGCCTCGAACGCTGCAAGGCCGACGACGATGCCGGTGCCGACGCATTCTTCCAACAAGCGCTGCAGGTGCTCGGCAAATAGCGCCAGCACCTCCCCGCACCCTCCCCAACAGTCCCTGCAACGAGGAACAACGTCATGACGACGCGAACTAACCGTGCGCAGATGCTCAACAAGGTTCCGGCAGTCACATTCGACTTCTGGCTGATCAAGCTGCTGGCGGTCACCGTCGGCGAAACAGCCGCCGACTATATGAACCTCGACCTCGATCTGGGGTTGGCGACGACGTCGTGGATCCTGAGCGGTCTTTTGATCGTGGCCCTTGCCCTGCAGTTCGTGCAGGTCCGCTACGTCCCGTGGATCTACTGGGTGACAGTGGTGCTGATCAGCGTCGTCGGCACGCTGGTGACCGACAATCTTGTCGACAATTTCGGCGTCAGCCTGCAAACGACGACGCTGCTCTTCAGTGTCTTGCTGGCAGCCACCTTCACGCTTTGGTACGTGTCGGAAAGGACGCTGTCGATCCACAGCATCACCACCACCAGGCGCGAAACCTTCTACTGGCTCGCGGTCTTGTTCACCTTCGCGCTCGGAACCGCCGCCGGCGATCTGACCGCCGAAGGGCTGGGCCTCGGCTACCTGCAGACCGGTGTCATCTTCGGCTCGATCATCGCCGCGATCGCCTTTGCCTACTACGCGCTCAATCTGAACGGCATCCTGGCTTTCTGGCTCGCCTATATCCTGACCAGGCCGCTAGGCGCGTCGTTCGGCGACCTGTTTGCGCAGCCGGCGGACCATGGCGGCCTCGGCTTCGGCACGACGGTGACCAGCTTCATCTTCCTTGTCGGCATCGCGGCACTGATCCTGTTCATGACCCTGACACAGGCAGGCAGGAGCGGTATGGTGGCCACGGCAGGCGAAGCCGCGCCTGAATGACGGGCTTTGCGTTGTGCGCTTTGAAAATCCCGGTGGGGGCATCCGCTCCTACCGGGCCTCGGCATAAGGATGGTTGAATGACCCCTTCGGCATCAGGCTATTCCCGTTTCCAGATCATGCTTCATTGGCTTGTGGCGGCACTGGTGGTGTTTCAATTGCTGTTTGGCGACAGCATGAAAGCCGCAGCCAGAGCCACCGCCAGAGGCGGTCAGGCCTCAGCTACCGACCTGAGCCTTGCATCGGCGCACTATTGGGTCGGCCTCGCGATCCTTGCACTCGTCATCTTGCGGCTTGGCCTGCGCGCAACGGTTGGTGCCCCGCCCGTCGAGCCGGCGACGCCCGCCTGGATGAACTTTGCCGCCAAGGCCACCCACCTGGCCTTCTACTGCCTGCTGTTCGCCACGCCCGTCACAGGCCTGCTTGCCTACTACACCTGGCCCTGGATGGGCGAAGTACATACCATCGCCAAGCCGGCATTCATCGTGCTGATCGGCGTTCACGCAGCTGCCGCTTTGTTCCATCATTTCGTGCTCAGGGACGGCACGCTGCGCCGGATGCTGGTGCCTGGCACTTCGCCTGCCTCGCCGGCCTCCACGGAATGACCACGAAGTGCTATTACAGCACCCTACGGCCGGTCCCACGAGGCTGACGGCCAGGCGACACGGAGCGGGGCAGGACAGCATGCGCATACTTGTCGTTGAAGACGACAGGAAGACCGCCGACTACACCGCCAGAGGGTTTTCCGAGGCCGGGCATCTCTGCGATGTCATCGGCGATGGCCAGGATGCGTTGTTCCAGGCGATGCGAACCGCCTACGACGTGCTGGTCATGGATCGGATGATCCCCAATCTCGACGGGCTTTCCGTCGTCAAGGCGCTGCGTGCGGCCAATGTGAAAACGCCGGTGCTGTTCCTCACCTCGATCGGCGGCGTCGACGACCGCGTCGAAGGGCTCGAAGCCGGCGGCGACGACTATCTGGTCAAGCCGTTTGCCTTTTCCGAGCTGCTGGCGCGGGTCAACGCGCTGTCGCGCCGGCCGCCGGTCCAGGATCAGAAGACGGTGCTCGCCGTCGGAGATCTCGAACTTGACGTGATCAAGCGGCGGGTCACAAGGCGCGGGCAGCCGATCGAACTGCAGCCCCGCGAGTTCAAGCTGCTCGAAATCCTGATGCGCAACGAAGGCCGGGTGCTCACCCGCACGATGCTGCTCGAACGTGTCTGGGATCTGCATTTCGATCCCAAGACCAGTGTCGTCGAAACCCATATGAGCCGGCTTCGCGCCAAGATCGACCGTCCCTTCGACACGCCCTTGCTGCATACCGTGCGCAACACAGGCTACAGCCTGCATGCTCCGATCTAACCTGTTTCGCAGCACGCCGTTTCGTCTGGCGCTGGGTTTCGGAACGCTGTTCGTCAGTGCCTTCCTGGCGATGGGCTTCATTGCCTACCAGTTGATGAGAACCGAATTGTCGACCGGGCTCGACAATTCGGCGCGCGAAATCTGGGCGGTCGTCGCCGCCACGGATGCCGACGGAGACCTCGAAGACATTGTCGGCGCCGTCGATATCTATGCGCGCCTCAGCAACCCCGAAGACCGGATCTTTGTCCTGCTCGACCCCGCCGGCAAACGCCTTGCCGGCAATTTCTCCAAGCCCCCCACCGCAAGCGGCCTTTCGATCCTTTCGGCGGAAGAAGCCGGGCTGAGCGGCGACGGCAATTACCGTGTCGTCTCAGGCAAGGTCGGCAACAACTGGCTGTCGGTCGGACTCAGCCTGGCCGAAACGGATCGGCTGGCACTGATCGCGCTGAAAAGCATGGGCTGGGCGCTTGCCATCATCACGATCACGGCCTTCGCGCTCAGCGCGTTCCTGGCCGCCCGCATCCGCAGCCGTCTCGACAACATCGCCAGCACCATGGACGACGTCTCCAATGGCAAGCTCGGTTCACGCATCCCGCTGACCGGCAATGGCGACGACATCGACGCCGTTTCAAGCCAGATCAACACCGCCCTGGAAAGGCTCGCAGCGCTTGTGGAGGGCATGAAGCAGGTCAGCACCGACATCGCCCATGACCTCAAGACGCCACTCAACCGTCTCAAGATGACCATCGACACCGCCATCAGCAATAATGAGCGCGGCAAACCGGTCAGCGATGAGCTGAGCGAGGCGCGCGTCGAAAGCGACCGCATCAACGAAACCTTCGACGCACTGCTGCGCATTGCCCAGATCGAGGCAGGTTCCCGCAAAGCCCGGTTCGCGACCATCGATCTCGACGAGATCATGAGCTTCATCGCCGAAATCTACGCCGATGTCGCCGAAGACGACGGCAAGGTCCTGGCCATTTCAGGCGATTTTAGAGGCCTTCACCCGATTTCGGGCGACCATGAATTGCTCGTTCAGATGTTCGCCAATCTCGTCGAGAACGCCATCCGCCATTGCCCCGCGGGAACGCGCATAACCATGTCGGCCAAAAATCTCGGCGACATGGTGGTCACCGAGATCTGCGACAACGGTCCCGGCATTGCGTCGGTCGAACGCGAAAAGGTGTTCCAGCGTCTTTATCGCACCGAAAAGAGCCGCACGACGCCGGGAAGCGGGCTTGGCCTCAGCCTGGTTCGGGCCATCGCCGACCTGCATGGCGCGACGCTGAAGCTCGACGACAACCACCCCGGCCTCAAGGTCAGGATCGCGTTTCCCAGGCGGGCTTAGAAAAAAGCGGCCCGCGAAGTGTCGGGACCGCCTTTTGCGTTGTTGCTGGTGACTGTCGCTAGGCTTGTTTGACCAGCCTCAGCAACACCAGGAGGATCACCGCACCTATGGTGGCGTGGATGATCGCAGCGACAATGCCGGAGCCGAGGCTGATGCCGATGGCCGGAAACAGCCAGCCGGCGATCAGCGCGCCGACGATGCCGACGACGATGTTGCCGATGAGGCCGAAGCCATAGCCCTTGACGAGTTGCCCCGCGAGCCAGCCGGCGACCGCACCGACGATGAGGAAGATAAGAAGGCTTTCGATACCCATTTGATCTCTCCTGGTTTCGCGCGTCGGCCCGAATACCGGCATGGGTTTCGGAAGAATACGATGCGCAGGTTCAACAACGTCCTTTATGCGCCCAGATGGACGCGCAGCGCTCTAAAATCAGGCGACGGCAGTGGTCTGGTCTTCGACGGCAGCGCCGGGTGCGTTTTTCTTGATCGACTCGATTGCCTTCAGCGCCGATGCCTTGGCCGCATAGCCTTCCGAACCGAACATTACCTCGCCGTTGGACGCCCGGAAGCGGAACCGGAACTCGCCGCCCTTGTCCTTGTAGACCTCGAATTTATACATCGCCTTGCCTCATGTTGCCGGCCCACGACTCACGCCGGTGAAGAATCGTCGCATGATCGGGCGGCCCAAGTCCATCTGCCTTGGCTTGTTCAGCCGTCCCGGTCGGTCAGGCAGATATGGCAGCAGCCCGAGCCGTGGCCCGGCGTCCAGGTGACATTGTCGAAGCGAACGCCTGTCGCCTCGAACAGGCCACGGTCGAAGGCACCGGCGATCCGGCACAGCACAGCCAACCTGTCGTCTCCGACACCAGCACCCACCCAGGCATCCTTGAGCGGGCAGCGCTTGACCTTGAAGGCGATGTGGCTGTCGCTGCGCTCGACATCGGTCGGATACATGCGCCCGCCATCGGGGCTGACCGCCAGAAAGGCCTCACCGATGGCGCGCGCGTCGTTGGGCCCGAACTCGGCGAAGGCCACCTCGGCGACCTCGCGGCCGCGCTTTTCGATCGCCCGCACCAGGATCTCCTCGGCCTTGTCGTCGCCGAACTCGGCGGCGAGTTCGTCCAGCATCAGCCGGTAGAGGTCGGCGCGGTTGCGAAAGGCCGCGTCGAGTTCGGCGGCGAGCTTTTCGGCCCTGACAGCGGGATCGGTCACGATGCATTCTCCTTGGCACGCGGCAGTTCGGGCGTGGCCGCAACCAGCGCCTTGCCGGTCGCGGAAACGGGGCTTTGGAACACTGCCCGCGCCTCGCCCTGTTCGACGATCTTGCCGCCATCCATGATGGCGATGCGATGGGCGATGGCACGCACCGCGCCGAGATCGTGCGAGATGAAAAGATAGGCGATGCCTTCGTCTTTTTGCAGATCGGCGAGCAGGCGCAGGATATCGGCACGCACCAGAACGTCGAGCGCCGACACCGCCTCGTCGAGCACGATCAGCGACGGTTTTGTCGCAAGCGCCCGCGCGATGGCAACGCGCTGGCGCTGGCCGCCCGAAATCTCGTGCACGGCGCGGCCGGCGAGTTCCGCTGGCAGCCCGACGCGTTCGAGCAGTGCGGCAATCGCCTTTGACCGTTCGCCGCTTGGAACGATACCGTGGATGCGCAGCGGATCGTCGAGCAAGCGCGCAACGGTTGCGCGCGGATTGAAGGCCGCTTGCGGGTCTTGGAACACCATCTGCAACTTTGCCCTGACAGCGCGCAATCGGGCGCCTTTCAGCGCCAGCAGATCCTGCCCCTGGAAATGAACGTTGCCCGCATCGGCCTCGACGAGCCGCAGCAGGATGCGCGCCACCGTCGACTTGCCGCTGCCGGAGGGACCGACAAGCGCCAGTGTTTCCCCCGCCGCAATGGAAAAGCCGACACCATCAAGTGCGGCAAATCCCTTGCCGCCGCGTGCAAAGCGCTTCGACAGGCCCTCGACCTCAAGCAGCGCCCCGGTCATGCCTCGAGCCCCAGATGGGCGTCGAGCAGCGCGCGCGTGTAGTCGCTCGCCGGTGCCGCGATCAGCGATGCGGCTGCGCCTGTCTCGACCAGCCGGCCATGGCGGAACACGGCGATGCGGTCGGCGAGGTTCGCCGCCAAAGCGATGTCGTGGCTGACGAACAAAAGCGCCATGCCGTCCTCGTCGACCAGTCCCCGGATCAGCGAAACGATCTCAGCCTGCACGATGGTGTCAAGCGCGCTCGTCGCCTCGTCGGCGATCAGTAGCCTCGGCCCGGCGGCAATGGCCGCGGCAATCGCCACGCGCTGTTTCTGGCCGCCCGAAAGCTGGTGCGGATAGGCTTTCGCGGTTGCGGGCGGCTCCGGCAGCTTGACCCTGTCGAGCAGTTCGACCGCCAGCCGCCGCGCCGCAGACCATGGCATGTCGACATTGACATGGGCCACCTCGGCGACCTGGTCGCCGACATTCATGACGGGATCAAGGCTCGATGCCGGATCCTGGAAAATGAAACCGATGTCGCGTCCGTTTCGCGCCACCCGCCCAAGCTCCGGCCAAGCGATGCTGCCCTCGACCTTGGCAGCGGGCGGCAAAAGCCCGGCGATGGCGCGTGCGAGCGTGCTCTTGCCCGAACCGCTCTCGCCGATGACCGCCAGCCGCTCGCCAGCGGCGAGGTCGAGGTCAACGCCTTCAAGGGCCAGGACATCATTGCCGTAGCAGACGCCAAGCCCGCGCACATCGAGCAGAGCCATCACGCGTTCCCCCGCCTGGTGGCTGCGCTTTCGACGATGCCTTCGCCGGCGAGGTAGACGCCGAGCACGGCGAGCACCAGGGCGATGCCGGGGATGATCGAGAGGAAAGGTGCCGAGCGCAGCACCGCCCTGCCCTCCGCGATCATGCCGCCCCAGGTCACGCGGTTGGGATCGCCAAGGCCGAGGAACGACAGCGCCGCCTCGGTCAGGATCGCCGCCGCCACGATCACCGACGACAGCGCCAGCACCGGTGGCAGCGCGTTGGGCAGCACCTCGCGGAAGGCGATCTCGAGCGGATGCATGCCGATCACCCGGGCACTCGCGACATAATCGCGCTCGCGGATCGACAGCACTTCGGCACGCGCGATGCGCGCCGGCCCGGTCCAGGCGCTGAGCGCGATCGCCACCACGACGACGCCGAGCGAAGGCCCAACGACGCTGACCAGCGACAGCGACAGCAGGAAACCGGGCACGGTCTGGAACGCGTCGGTGATGCGCATCAGCACCTCGTCGACAAGCCCGCCGGCAAAGCCGGCAACGGTGCCGACGACACTGCCGACAAGGATCGAAGCGGCGGCAGCCGCAAGACCGACGGCCAGCGATGTGCGGGCGCCATGAAACAACCCGGCCAGCACGTCGCGGCCGAGCCTGTCGGTGCCGAGCGGCAGCGCCCAATCCTGGAACGGCCGCAGCAAAGCGGGGCCGGCAATCGACATCGGGTCGCGGGGAAACAGTATCGGTGCCGCCAGCGCCATCGCCACCAGGCAGCCAAGAATGACAAAGCCGGCGACGGACTCGGGCGAGCGGGTCAGGCGGGACAGCGTCATGCGCCAACCTCACCCGAATGGGCCTCGCTAGCGCCGACACGCGGGTCGAGCACGGCATAAAGCAGATCGACGACGAGGTTGATGAAGATCACCAGCACCGCACTGACGAGGATGATGCCGATCAGCAGCGGCGTGTCGCGCGCGCCGACCGCTTCCTGCGCCAGCCGGCCAAGGCCGGGAATGGAAAACACGCTTTCGATGACGACGCTGCCGCCGAGCATCGCCGCCGATTGCAGGCCAAGCATGGTGACCAGCGGCAACAGCGCGTTACGCGCGACGTGACGCCAGACGATGCGGCTCCTGCCGATGCCACGGGCACGCGCGGCAAGGGTAAAATCCATGCGCCAGACCTCGGCCATGCCGGTCCGCATCATCCTGAGATAAAGCGCGAGATAGATGATGCCGAGGCTCGTCACCGGCAGCACGAGATGCCGGGCGATATCCAGCGCGCGCGAAAACCCGGTCTTGCCAGAGGCGATGGTTTCCATGCCGCTCAGCGGCAGCCAGCGCAGTTGAACCGAAAAGACGATTGTCAACACCAGCGCCAGCCAGAAGCCGGGCACGGCATAAAGCGCCAGCGAGCCAATGGAAAGAAATCGGTCGCGAAAGCTTCCGGGTCGCGAGCCGGCGACGATGCCAAGTGTCGTGCCCAGGAAGAACGAAAGCGCTGTAGCACTGCCCATCAGCAACAGCGTGTTGGGCAGCCGCTCCAGCACGACATCGAGCACCGGCCGCGACAGGGCGACCGAATGGCCGAGGTCAAGATGCAGCAGCGACCAGAGATAGGCGGCAAGCCGGGTCGCCGGCGAAGCATCGAGCCCCCAGTTCTGGCGCAGCGCCTCGATCATGCCGGCGTCGCCGCCGACCGACGCGATATAGGCGTCGACGGCATCGCCGGGCGCGGCTTCGAGCAAGAGGAACGAGCCGACAACAACGATCAGCAGCACCGGAATGCTGCCGATCAGCCGGCGCCTCAGCATGTGCAAGGCGCGGGTCACCGGCGTACCACCGGCGCCCAGGTGGTTGGGCAATCACCCCCACCCCTAACCCCTCCCCACAAGGGGGAGGGGAATTCCCTTCGCGCCACGTCAGATGTCGCACGGCTGAGGACGCTCACGCCGACGCGTCCCCCTCCCCCTTGTGGGGAGGGGTTAGGGGTGGGGGTAATTTTAGGCACTGCAATTCCCAGGGGCATGCTCAGTAACGGATCATCATCCCAACTGGAAAGATGATGTCACGTTTCGACATAGGTGTCCGCCCAGTTCGAAACCGCCCAGCGCGGGTTGTTCGCAACGTTCTTCACGCTGTCGCGGGCGACGGTGATGAAGCCCCATTCGGCGACGTTGATCAGCGGCAGGTCCTCGACCACTATCTGCTGGAACTGATCGTAGAGATCGGTGCGGGCGGTATCGTCGAGCGTTTCCGCCGCCTTGGCGATCAGCGCGTCGAGCGCGGCGTTCTTGTAGCCGCCCTGGTTGGAGAAGGGCACGCCATCGGGGATGCCCGACTGCACCAGGATGGTTGTCGAGATCGCCGGGTCCCCACGGAACACGGGCGGTGCGATGGCCAGGTCGAAGGCGTGGTCGGTATAGACGGCCTTCTGGTGCGCGGCGGAATCGTTGTTGACCAGCTCGGCATCTATGCCCACGGTTGCAAGCGCCTGGCGCAGATAATCGCCGAACTGCTTGGTCTCGCTGAAATAGGGTGCGGGCAGAAGCTTCAAGCTGAAACGGTTGCCGTTGTCGCCCTTGGGATAACCGGCTTCGTCGAGCAGCGCATTGGCCTTGGCGACGTCGAAGCGATAGGCCGGCACGTCGGACGAATAGAACTGCTTGTCGTTGACCGGCACCGGCCCAGTCGAGGGGGTGGCGTGGCCGAGGAAGATCGTCTTGACGACAAAATCCTTGTCGATGGCGTGCGCGATCGCCTGGCGCACCTTGAGGTCGGCCAGTTCCTTGCGGCGATGGTTGATCTCGACGACCAGCTGATAGGTCAGCGCCTCGTAGCCCTCCCCGATCACCTTAATACCCGGCACTTTGGAGATGCGCTCGAGATCGGCCAGCGGCACCGCCGAGAAAGCGGCGAGCTGGATTTCTTCCGCTTCCAGCGCACCGGCAGCAGCCGCGCGGTCGGGCAGCACGCGATAGATGATCTCGTCGAGCTGCGGCTCGCCTTCGCGCCAGTATGTGTCATTGCGCACGAGCCGGTAATATTCGCCCGCCTTGTGCTCGGCAAACTTGAACGGCCCGGTGCCGATGGGGGCGTTGTTGGCCGGGTTCGTGGCAATGTCGGTGCCTTCATAGACATGCTTGGGCACGACAGATGTCAGCGCCGGCAGCGCGTTCTTGATCAGCTGCAGCGGCGTCGGCGTGGAGAATTTGAAGACCGCCGTGTGCGCGTCAGGCGTTTCGACCGCATCGAGGTTCTTGAAGACGACGCGGCCGAGATTCT
This sequence comes from Aminobacter sp. GW821-FHT11F06, assembly GCF_058808215.1. NCBI lineage: Bacteria > Pseudomonadati > Pseudomonadota > Alphaproteobacteria > Hyphomicrobiales > Phyllobacteriaceae > Aminobacter > Aminobacter sp. GW821-FHT11F06. The sequence goes on from NZ_JBXARL010000002.1 coordinate 114,626, forward strand.
GCAGCGGCTTCCAGATGCTGAGCGCGGAAAACGCCACGTCGGCCGAGGTGAACGGCTTGCCGTCGTGCCAGGTCACGCCCTCGCGCAGCTTGAAGGTCACCGACAATCCGTCGTCGGAGCCCTCCCAGCTCGTTGCCAGCCGTGGGTCGAGCCCGCCCTCGCCGTCGAACGAGGCTTCGGCCAGCGGCTCGATCACCTTGCTCGACACGAAGAACACGCCGTTGGAGGCAACGATCGCCGGGTTGAGGTTGCGCGGCTCGGAATCGGCGGCGACCACCAGGCGACCACCCTTCCTGGCCTGCGTCCAGCCGATCGAAGGCAGTGCTGTCGAAGCCAGCAGCAATGCCGACCCTGCCAGAACCTTGCGCCTGGAAATTTTGAAATCAGCCATGTCAGCCCCCTGAACCATCGGCGCGACGAAATCGCCGGCCCGTCAAATGATGGCCGGGATTATGATCCGGGAAAGCCGTTTTGCGAGAGACGAAATTGGCGTTTTCAGCCTCTGGCCCAAAACATTGTGCTCCTTGAGCACCGCACCGCACCGGTGAACGCCTTTCAAATGCGTCGGCCCGGAAACCGTTTCCGATTTCCGGGCCGAAATGTTTCGCCGTCAGTCGAAGATTCGGGCTGCCTCTCAGGCCGCCTTCTTCTTGGCGATGCGGGCGCGGATGCTTTCGACATCGGCGCGCGGCGTCGCTGCAAACAGCGTCTTGGTGTAGCTGTGCTGCGGGTTGGAAAACACCTCGTCGCGGCTGCCATATTCGACAGCTTCGCCGAAATACATCACCATCACATCGTCGGCGATGTAGCGCACCACGCTGAGGTCATGGCTGATGAAGACGTAGGTCAGCTGGAACTCGTCCTGCAGGTCGGCCAACAGGTTGAGCACCTGGGCCTGCACCGACAAATCGAGCGCCGAGACAGGTTCGTCCAGCACCAGCAGCTTCGGGTTCAGCATCAGCGCGCGCGCGATGGCGATGCGCTGGCGCTGGCCGCCCGAAAACATGTGCGGGTAGCGGTTGTAGTGCTTCTCTTCGAGGCCGACCTTCTTCAGCAGCTTCATCGCCCGGTCGCGGCGTTCGTCGGCCGGCGTATTGGTGTTGATGACCAGCGGCTCGGTCAGGATGTCGCCGATCTTCTGGCGCGGGTTAAGCGAACCGTAGGGGTTCTGGAACACGATCTGCACCTTGCGGCGCATCTCCGGCGTGAGATCCCCCTTGGCGATGTCGACCTTGTTGCCTTCGAGCAGCAAATCGCCCGACGTCGCCGGGTCGATCAGCGTCAGGATGCGGCCGAGCGTGGACTTGCCGCAGCCGCTTTCGCCGACGATCGCCAGCGTCTTGCCCTTCTCGACGTTGAAGCTCACGCCCTTCACGGCGTGCACGGTCTTGGCCTTCTTCAGAAAGCTGCCAGGCACATGGTAGTCGCGCACGATGTTGCGCGCTTCGAGAATGACGCTCATCGTGCAGCCCCTTCCACCTGGTCGTCGACGAAGAGTTCGGAGATCGTCGGCAGCCGATCACCGGTCGCATTGTCCGGCAAGGCCGCGAGAAGCGCGCGCGTATAGTTGCTCTTCGGATTCTCGAACAGCGTCAGCACGTCGGCTTCTTCCATCTTGCGGCCCTTGTACTGCACGACGACGCGGTCGGCGGTCTCGGCCACGACACCCATGTTGTGAGTGATCATGATCAAGCCCATGCCATGGTCGGCCTGCAGCTTCATCAGCAGATCGAGGATCTGCTTCTGGATCGTCACGTCGAGCGCGGTGGTCGGCTCGTCGGCGATGAGCAGCTTCGGGTTGCAGGCGATCGCGATGGCGATCATCACGCGTTGGCACTGGCCGCCCGACATCTGGTGCGGATAGGAGCCAAGGCGCTCGGCCGGATCGGCAATGCCGACAGCTTCAAACAGCTCGATCGCGCGCTTGCGGCGGGCGGTCCTGTCGAGCCCCAAGTGGACGCGCAGCACTTCCTCGATCTGGAAGCCGACGGTGAAGCACGGGTTGAGGCTCGCCACCGGCTCCTGGAAGATCATGGCAATGTCCTTGCCGATGATCTTGCGCCGTTCGCTGGCGGGCATCGCCAGCAGGTCGCGGCCGTTGAAGGTCAGCTTGTCGGCGGTGACATTGGCCGTCCAGGGCAAAAGCCCCATCGCAGCCAGCATCGCCACCGACTTGCCCGAGCCGGACTCGCCGACGATGGCGAGAACCTCGCGCTCGTGGACCTTCATCGACACGCCGTTGACAGCCCGGAACGGGCCGGAGGCCGTCTGGAACTCGACGACAAGGTTTTCGATTTCGAGAAGCGCCATGTCAGGACCTCTTCAGCTTCGGATCGAGCGCATCGCGCAGGCCATCGCCCATCAGGTTGATCGCCAGCACCGTGACCAGGATCGCGATGCCCGGAAGCGTCACCACCCACCACTTGCTTTGGATGAACTCGCGGGCCTCGGCCAGCATGGTGCCCCATTCCGGCGTCGGCGGCTGCGCGCCCATGCCGAGGAAGCCCAGCGCTGCGGCGTCGAGAATGGCGCTGGAAAACGACAGCGTCGCCTGGACGATCAGCGGCGCCATGCAGTTCGGCAGGATCGTCTTGAACATCAGCCGGGCATGGCTCGCACCGGCGACCTTGGCGGCGACGACATAGTCGCGGGACTTTTCGCTCATCACGGCTGCGCGCGCCAGACGCACGAAATGCGGCTGGTACACGAGCGAGATGGCGATCATCGCGTTGACCAGGCCCGGCCCGAGGATGGCCACCAGCACCAGGGCAAGCAGCAGCGAGGGGAATGCGAGAATGATGTCCATCACGCGCATGATGGCAGTGTCGACCCAGCCGCGGAAATAGCCGGCGATGACGCCGAAGACGACGCCGACGACGAGCGACAGGGTCGTCACGATGACACCGACGAACAGCGAGAACTGGGTGCCGTAGATCAGTCGCGAAAGCATGTCACGGCCGACGGCGTCGGTGCCGAGCAGGAAGTCGGCGCGGCCGCCCTCCTGCCAGAACGGCGGAACCAGAACCGCGTCGCGGTATTGCTGGGTCGGATCATGCGGCGCGATCAGCGGTGCGAAGATCGCCAGCAGCACCAGAAAAATGAAGAACACGAGGCCGATGACAGCGCCACGGTTTTCGGAGAAGTAGTACCAGAATTCGGCCAGTCGCGCCCGGCGGGACGGATCGGTCGAGACGGCGCTGGTTGCAGCAGCTTGAGACATGACGCCCTCCTAGTGCCGGATACGCGGATTGATGAGCCCGTAGAGCAGGTCCACGGCAAGGTTCACCAGCATGATGACAGCGGCGATCATGAGCAGGCCGCCCTGGATGACGGCATAGTCGCGCCGCGACACGGAATCGACCATCCACTTGCCGATACCCGGCCAAGAGAAGATCGTCTCGGTCAGGATCGCGCCGGCGAGCATGACGCCGACCTGCAGGCCGATCGTGGTGACGACCGGGATCATGGCGTTGCGCAGCGCATGGACGCCGACGACACGGAAGGTCGACAGGCCCTTGGCACGCGCGGTGCGGACATAGTCCTCCGACAGCACTTCCAGCATCGCCGAGCGCGTCTGGCGCGCAATGACGGCGAGCGGAATGGTGCCCAGAACGATCGTCGGCAGGATCAGGTGGCTGACGGCCGACTTGAACGCGCCGGCCTGGCCTGAGAGCAGCGAGTCGATCAGCATGAAGCCGGTGACGCGCGGGAAGTAGAACATCAGCGAGATGCGGCCGGAGACGGGCGTCCAGCCGAGCATGCCTGATACCAGCATGATCAGCAGCAGGCCCCACCAGAAGATCGGCATCGAGAAGCCGACGAGTGCTGTGCCCATCATCGCCTGGTCGGCGAAGGAGCCGCGCTTGATCGCGGCGATAATGCCTGCCGGAACGCCGAGCGCGATGGCGAAGATGATGGCGCAGAGCGAAAGCTCGACAGTCGCCGGAAACAGTTCGAAGAACTGGTCGATAACCGGCCTCTTGGTGACGATCGACGTGCCGAAATCGCCGCGCACCACGCCCCAGAGATAATCGAGATACTGGATGACGATCGGCCGGTCGAAACCGAGCTGGGCGGAGATTTCCGCGTGCCGCTCAGGCGACATGACGCGCTCGCCGGACAGCAGGGCGACCGGATCGCCAGGCAGAAGTCGGATGAATGAGAATGCGATGATGGAAACCCCGACGAACGTCGGGATGAGGACGGCTAGCCGCCCCAAGAGGAACCGGAGCATGTCAGACCTTTTAAGTGAATGTTCCGAGATTTCGGTAAGGGTAGCACAAAATGTGCATTGGGGCGCTTGTGATCCAAGCGCCCCAACCCAAGGCTGATCTGTTTAGGCAGCCTTACTCGGTGATGTCAACACCGTCGAAGGCGAAGTCGCCGAGCGGGCTCTGGACGAAGCCTTCAACGCCCTTGCGCATCGGGACGATCGACAGCGAGTGGTCGATGGTTGCCCAGGGCGCTTCCTTCTTGAACACAACCTGCGCCTGCTCGTAGAGCTTGGTGCGCTCGGCCAGGTCGGTCGTCTCCTTGGCCTTCTTCACCAGATCGTCGAACTCCTTGTTGCACCACTGCGCGCGGTTGTTGCCGCCGACGGCCGTGCAGCCGAGCAGGGTGTCAAGGAAGTTGTCCGGATCGCCATTGTCGCCGGTCCAGCCGAGCATGACAGCGCCGTCACGATCCTTGGCCTTCGACTTGTCGAGGTACTCGGCCCACTCGTAAGAGACGATCTCGGCCGTGACGCCAACCTTGGCGAAGTCGGACTGGATCAGCTCGGCAGCGCGGCGGGCGTTGAGCATGTAGGGACGCGAAACCGGCATCGCCCACAGCTTCATCTTGAGGTCCTTGACGCCAGCGGCCTCAAGCGCCTTCTTCGATGCTTCCGGATCGTACTTATCGTCTTGGATCGACTTGTTGTACGACCACATCGTCGGCGGGATCGGGTTGGTGGCAGGCGTGGCCGCACCCTGGAACACGGCGTCGACGATGGCCTGCTTGTTGATGGCCTGGTTCAGCGCCTTGCGGACTTCCGGCTTGTCGAACGGAGCCTGGGTGGTGTTGTAGGCCATGTAAGCGACGTTCAGGCCTTCCTGCTCCATCACCTTCAGGTTCGGATCGGTCTTCATCGCAGCGACATCGGCCGCGTTCGGGAACGGCATCAGGTGGCATTCGCCAGCCTTCAGCTTCTGGTAGCGAACCGATGCGTCAGGGGTGATCGCGAAGACCAGGTCGTCGATCTTCTGCTTGCCGCCCCAATAGTCCGGGTTGGCCTTGTAGCGGATGATGGCGTCCTGCTGGTAGGCAACGAAGCTGAACGGACCGGTGCCGAGCGGCATCTGGTTGAGCTGGTTCATCTTGCCGTCGGCCTGCAGCTTGTCGGCATATTCCTTCGACATGATCGATGCGAAAGGCATCGCGATGTTGGCCAGGAACGGTGCTTCCTTGCGGGTCAGCACGAACTTGACGGTCAGGTCGTCGACCTTTTCAACCGACTTGATGACTTCCGGGAAGCCCATGCCGGCTGAGTATTCCCACGAAGCGCCCGCAACATACTTGTTCCAGGGATTGTCGGCCTTGAGCTGGCGCTCATAGGAGAAGACCACGTCGTCGGCATTGAAGTCGCGGCTCGGCGTGAAGAACTCGGTGGTCTGGTACTTGACGCCCGGACGCAGCTTGAAGGTGTACTCCAGGCCGTCGTCGGAAATCGTGTAGCTCTCGGCCAGGCCCGGCTCGGTCTCGGTGGTGCCCTTCTTGAACTCAAGCAGGCGGTTATAGACGGTGTGCGCCGACGCGTCGAAGGTCGTACCGGCGGTATAGAGGCCCGGATCGAAGCCTTCAGGCGAACCTTCCGAGCAGTACACGAACGTCTTCGCGCTCGCCGCACCGCTCAGGACGGTTGCAGCCAGCAACGCGGCCGCAAAGGTCGTTTTTTTGATCATTGAACACTCCCTATGATTTTGCCCAAGCCCATCCCAGTTCAGGCTCGCAGGCGCGCATATAAGCACCGTTTATTGAGCATTGGAACTCCCCGCCTACCTGCCCTTTGGTAAGCACAATAATTTACCCACAGATGACTTCGAAATAGTCGAAAATCGGCCAGTTCCACTGCGTGACGTGGAATTTGAACTTGCCGTTAGATTCGGCCTTGGCGAGTTATATCATCGCAACGACAGGCAATTCGCCCCGGCCGGTGCACGGGGCCGTGTAGCTGCTGGCCCTGACAATTCACTTTCCAAGGTGACGTTGGGTGATACTTGCCGTGCACGTCAGCTAGCAATACAAACAACTACAACATGCCCCGACGCGGCACTGTTCTTATGCGCTGCGACGTAGACGAGGGCGAAAGCCGGCGGACCACCACAGCCGGAAACAAGAACATCGAGGGAGGTTGCATTGGCTAAATCCACCGGCAAGGCAGGTACGGCGCAGACCGCATCCAACAAGGCGGCGGCCCAGCCAGCCGACAAGGCAAAGTCCGAGACCAAGCCTGCCGTGAAGGCAGCGGCACCAAAGGCAGTGCCTGCCAAGACGAAAGCAGCACCGGTCAAGGCCAAAGCCACCCCCGCGCCCAAGCCTGTGGTCAAGGCCGACACCGCCAAGCCGGCAGCCAAGACACCGCCCCCCGCCAGGAAGTCCGAGGCGAAGCCCGCCGCGACTACTCCTAAACCCACTGCGAAAGCGAAGGCTGAGCCGTCAGCTCCGACCAAGGCAGCTGTCAGCAAGCCGGCGGCGGCGATTTCCGCCAAACCGGCAGCCAAAACGCCAGCGGCCAAGACCACGACCGCCAAAGCCAAGCCCGCTGCCGCCAAGGTTGCGGTCGCAAAGCCCAAGCCTGCGACCGCAGCTCCCGTGAAGGGCGAAGCTGCCAAGCCCGCGACCGCAAAGCCTGAAGCAAAGTCCACGCCGGCCAGGATCGCCGAAATGCCGAAGCCGGTTGCCAAGGCGAAGACCGCGGCTCCAGCCGCCAAGGCCAAGCCCGCCGCCAAGGCACCGGCGGCAAAGGCTGCACCGGCTGCACCGGCTGCAAACGCCGCACCTGCCAAGGCGGTGATCGTCAAGGCCGACGCCAGGCCCTGGCTGAAAAGCTATCCCGCCAACATGCCGGCCGAGATCGCGCCTTTGGCCTACAACTCCATCGGCGACCTGTTGAGCGAAGCCTGCCGTCAATATGCCGGCCGCCCCGCCTTTTCGTGCATGGGCAAGTCGCTGAGCTATGGCGAGCTCAACCGCCTGTCGACCGCCTTCGCCGCCTGGCTGCAGTCGAAAGGCTTGGCCAAGGGCGCGCGCGTGGCGATCATGATGCCCAACGTGCTGCAATATCCTGTCGCCATGATGGCGATCCTGCGTGCCGGCTACACCGTCGTGAACGTCAACCCGCTCTACACGCCGCGCGAGCTCGAATACCAGCTCAAGGACTCCGGTGCCGAAGCGATCATCATCCTCGAAAACTTCGCCACCACGCTCCAGGCGATCATTGCCAGGACCCACGTCAAGCACGTCGTCGTCGCCTCGATGGGCGAGATGCTCGGGCTCAAGGGCCTGCTGGTCAACCTTGTGGTGCGTCGGGTCAAGAAGCTGGTGCCGGCGTGGTCGCTGCCCGGCCACGTCAAGTTCCAGACAGCGCTGAACGAAGGCGCTGCCATGACCTTCAAGCCGGTCACGGTCAAAGCCGACGACGTCGCCTTCCTGCAATATACCGGCGGCACCACAGGCATCTCCAAGGGCGCGATGCTTGTCCACTCCAACGTGCTGGCCAATGTCGCCCAGCTCGCGCTGTGGGTGGAGGACGCCTACACCGTGCGGCCCAAGCCGCCGCATTTGACCTTCATCTGCGCGCTGCCGCTCTATCATATCTTCGCGCTCACGGTGAACGCGCTGATGGGCATGCAGCAGGGCGCGCTCAACGTCTTGATCCCCAATCCGCGCGACATCCCGGGCTTCGTCAAGGAACTGAAGAAGTTCAAGTTCAACATCTTCCCCGGCCTCAACACGCTGTTCAACGCGCTGACCAATAATGAGGAATTCCGCAAGCTCGACTTCTCCGGGCTGATGCTCAGCCTTGGCGGCGGCATGGCCGTGCAGAGGCCTGTCGCCGAGCGCTGGAAGAAGGCGACGGGCAACCACATCACCGAAGGCTACGGCCTGTCGGAAACCTCGCCGGTGGCAACCGCCAACAAGTGCAGCTCGCCCGATTTCACCGGCACCATCGGCCTGCCCCTGCCCTCGACCGACATCGCCATCCGCGACGAGGACGACAATGATTTGCCGCTCGGCGAGGTCGGCGAGATCTGCATCAAGGGCCCGCAAGTGATGGCTGGCTACTGGAACCGCGCCGACGAGACCGCCAAGGTGATGACCGCCGACGGCTACTTCAAGTCTGGCGACATGGGCTTCATGGACGCGCGCGGCTTCACCAAGATCGTCGACCGCAAGAAGGACATGATCCTGGTCTCGGGCTTCAACGTCTATCCCAACGAGCTCGAAGACGTCGTCGCCCAGCATCCCGGCGTGCTCGAAGTCGCTGCCATCGGCGTGCCGGACGAGCATTCGGGCGAAGTGCCAAAACTGTTCGTGGTGCGCAAGGACCCCAATCTGACGGTCGAGGCGCTGATCGCCTACTGCCGCGAAAACCTGACCGGCTACAAGCGGCCGAAATACATCGAGTTCCGCACCGAACTGCCGAAGACCAATGTCGGCAAGATTCTGAGGCGGGAACTGAGGGGGTAAGGCGCAGCTCTATCGCGATGAACAAGCGGCCACCGTGGGGAGCTTCTCCACTGTGGCCGATTTTTTGTGGCCTTCGGTTTGGGTCCTCCCTCCACGTCGCGATCCTTCGCACCCCCCTCTGGCCTGCCGGCCATCTCCCCCTCAAGGGGGGAGATTAGTCACGTCCGCGACGGTGCTCATCCTGCAAGTTCGCAAGAAATCAGCGTGCAAAGTCAGCGTGCAAAGTTGGTGATTAGCTGGGGCGCCGATGGCGGCGTGATCTCCCTCCTTGTGGGGGAGATGGCCGGCAGGCCAGAGGGGGGTGCGAAGGAATGAGGCGTTCCAGAACTGTCCTTTGAACGCGCAACCGCTGTCACCATCTGTCAGCAATCACCGTGGATAGCCGGCCCCTGTTTCTCCACGCCCTCTCCACCTCCCGTATCATTCACCTCGCGTTCTTCCACGGGACCCCGGTGCGCACCGGGCATCGGGGGGAAGCGCCGGTGCCGGGCTGGCAGGGGGTCGGTTCTCCTGCTGGGTGATGAGCCCCCAAGCCCAGGCCTTGCGGCGGCTGGCGGCGCGAAAGCGTTGAGGCGACTGAGCGGGGCAAGAACACCGGGCGGGGCGCGAGGTTCGCGCCACATAATAACTAATCGGACGGCACGGCCTCGCGCCCCGCTTCCCGAACCACCTCCTGCAAGGGAGTGCTCTTTGACAATGGCCAGACCGGAAACGGGGCGTGGCGGTGAAGAAGTGTGTCAGCCCCACCGAAAGGGCGAGACGTGCGCGATTTTGCCTTCTCCCCTTGTGGGAGAAGGTGGCCGAGCGAAGCGAGGTCGGATGAGGGGTGTTGGAAGAAACGCGAGGTCGCAAAGGAGCCTCTGGATGGCGTATAATCAGAGATGCTACACTCCGGCCAGCACCCCTCATCCGCCCCTTTGGGGCACCTTCTCCCGCAAGGGGAGAAGGCAAGACTTCAGGCGCCCCCGACCTTCTCGCCAAAAGTCGAAAAAAACTGCCCGGCGAGCTTCTTCGAGGTCGAGGTGATCAGGCGGCTGCCGAGCTGGGCGATCTTGCCGCCGACATCGGCCTTGGCCTCATATTTGAGGATCGTCGTATCAGGCCCGTCCTCGGTCAGCGTGACATCGGCGCCGCCCTTGGCAAAGCCGGCGATGCCGCCCTTGCCTTCGCCTGTGATGGTGTAGGAATGCGGCGGGTTGAGGTTTTTCAGCGTCACCTCGCCGGTGAAGGTCGCCTTGATCGGTCCGATCTTGAGCACCACCTTGGCGGCCATCTCGGTCGGCGAACTCATCTCCAGGCTCTCGCAGCCGGGAATGCTCTCTTTCAGGATTTCGGGATCGTTGAGCGCCTTCCACACCACGTCGATGGGGGCGGCGATCTTCTCTTCGCCTTCGATCACCAGGGCCATGCGCAATCCTCCCGAATTCCGATGCTTGAGGGGTAACGCAGCGTCCAGCGATTGTCCATCACACCGGCGGCGGTCAGGCCTTGTGGCCGATCGGGATGATTTCGCTGGCATCAGGCGCATAAAGCGCGCCTTGCCAGCTGCCGAGCCAGCGGTCGACCACGAGTCCGGCCTCGGCCATCATCGCGGCGAGCGGCTCCTTCTCGGCAAAGGCGATGCGCGATTGCGCGTGGAAGCGCTGCCCGGTGGCCGGCACACGGTAAAACGTATCGTAGGTGACGATGCCGGTGGCCTCGTCGCGAACGGCGTCGTTCCAGGCCTCGACCGTGCCGTGGGCCGGATGCTCGACGCTGCGCCGCGAATCCTCGGGACCCCAGCTTTGCCATTCGTTTGCCTGCGGATTGCGCGTGTCGAAGATGAAACGGCCGCCCGGCGCGAGATGGGCGGCGATGGTGTCGAGTGCTGCCCGCTGATCGTCGGCCGTCAGGAACACCTGGAAGGCGTGGCCGGTCAAAAGCACAAGGTCAAAGCTTTTGCCAAGGCGCAGCGAACGCGCGTCGCCCTCGACCCATTCGACACGGTCGCCGCCGGGGCGTTTGCGGGCGACATCGAGCATCGCCGCAGCCGGATCGGCGCCGGTGACGGCGCGGCCGGGCGACAGCATCACCGTCAGCGCGCCAGTGCCGCAGCCGAGATCGAGTACACTCCGGGCCTCGCCGGCAAATTTTAGGCAAAAATCGACGTCGTCGCCGCCATCGTTCTCGAGGTCGTAGAACTGGACAAGCTCGGGGTCGATATAGAGGCGGTCGTCGATCAAGGCACTGGCCCTCATGTCATTGGCGGCGTTTTCATAGCATCGCAGCGCTTCAAGAACAGCCCTGTTTGGCAAGGCCAAAGCCCATTCGAAGGCCGTGTGATCACGTGTCCACCGGGCCACGCCTTCGCCGCCCTTGCAGCGATTCGGTCCTTGCCATAACGATGCGGATCCGGATTTCGGGAGGAATTTATGGCCGGCACTAAGACGACGAAGAAGCTCCGTTCGCAGGAGTGGTTCGACAATCCCGACAATCCCGGCATGACCGCGCTGTATCTCGAGCGCTACCTGAATTTTGGCCTGACGCGCGAAGAGCTGCAGTCGGGCAAGCCGCTGATCGGCATCGCCCAGACCGGCTCCGACCTGTCGCCGTGCAACCGCCACCACATCGAACTGGCCAAGCGCGTGCGCGAAGGCATCATCGCAGCCGGTGGCGTGCCGTTCGAATTTCCCTGCCATCCGATCCAGGAAACCGGCAAGCGCCCGACCGCCGCGCTCGACCGCAACCTCGCCTATCTCAGCCTCGTCGAGGTGCTCTACGGCTACCCGCTCGACGGCGTGGTGCTGACCATCGGCTGCGACAAGACCACGCCAGCGCTGCTGATGGCGGCTGCCACCGTCAACATCCCGGCGATCGCCTTGTCGGTCGGGCCGATGCTCAATGGCTGGCACAAGGGCGAGCGTACCGGCTCAGGCACCATCGTGTGGAAATCGCGTGAAAGGCTGTCTGCCGGCGAGATCGACTACGACCAGTTCATGGACATCGTCGCGTCTTCGGCGCCCTCGGTCGGCTATTGCAACACCATGGGCACGGCAACGACGATGAACAGCCTGGCCGAGGCGCTCGGCATGCAACTGCCCGGCTCGGCGGCGATCCCCGCACCTTATCGCGAGCGCGGCCAGATCTCCTACGAGACGGGAAAACGCATCGTCGACATGGTGCGCGAGGATCTGAAGCCATCCGACATCATGACGCGCGAAGCCTTCGAAAACGCCATCGTCGTCAATTCGGCGATCGGCGGATCGACCAACGCGCCGATCCATCTCAACGCCATCGCCCGCCATCTCGGCGTGCCGCTCGATAATGACGACTGGCAGAAGATCGGCCACCATGTGCCGCTGCTGGTCAATCTGCAGCCGGCCGGCGAGTATCTCGGCGAGGATTATCACCATGCCGGCGGCGTGCCTGCCGTCGTCGCCGAATTGATGAAGGCGGGGCTCTTGCCGCATCCCGATGCTGCCACCGTCAATGGCAAGACCATGGGCGAGAACTGTGGTGCGGCGGAAAACCACGATGAAAAGGTCATCCGCACGGTCGCCGACCCGCTGAAGAAAGATGCCGGCTTCATCAATCTCAAGGGCAACCTGTTCGACAGCGCGATCATGAAGACCAGCGTGATCTCGAAAGAGTTCCGCGACCGCTACCTGTCGAACCCCAGCGACCCCGAAGCCTTCGAAGGCACCGCCAAAGTGTTCGACGGGCCGGAGGATTATCACGCCCGCATCGACGACCCAGCCGAGAATATCGACGAGAACACGGTGCTGTTCATGCGCGGTGCAGGCCCCGTCGGCTATCCCGGCGGCGCGGAAGTCGTCAACATGCAGCCGCCCGCCTATCTGCTCAAGCGCGGCATCCACTCGCTGCCTTGCATCGGCGACGGCCGCCAATCGGGCACGTCGGGTTCGCCCTCGATCCTCAACGCCTCGCCGGAAGCCGCCGTCGGCGGCGGGCTGGCGCTGCTGAAATCGGGCGACCGGGTGCGCATCGACCTGAAGAAGGGCACCGCCGACATTCTGGTCACCGACGACGAGATCACCCGTCGCCGCGCCGAACTGCAAAATGATGGCGGCTACCACTACCCGGCACACCAGACGCCATGGCAGGAGATCCAGCGCGGCATGGTCGACCAGCTGTCGGAAGGCATGGTGCTGAAGCCAGCGGTGAAATACCAGCGCATAGCCCAGACCAAGGGCATCCCGCGCGACAATCACTGAGATACCGAAGCGCAGGGCTTTCGATCAATTCAGCCTCGATATCTGCTGCTCGTCGCCAACAGACGTGCCATCACAGATCGGCTGGGCCCAGATCTCAGCCAGGATGGTGCGCCGATGGATATCAGCGCGTTCGGCGTAGTGCTGAAAATGCTGCGTGGCAGTGGCCGCCCCCACACCAAGAACCAGGGCCGCGGCAAATGCCGCAGCCCATCGCACCCCGCGATGCCAAGCTGACGCCGCATTCATCACGCGGCGCCAAGCGGCAATCATGGCGATGACCAGCGCTCCAAGGGCGCAGCACATCGACGTCGCTCAACCGTGCTTGCCGCAGCCGCAATCGGCCGGGTGATAGCGGCCAGTGGGCTCGACCATGCCACCCTTGCCATACATGTCGTGTGGCCGCACCCAGCTCGCCAGGTTGTTGAAAGGCCCCGCTTCGTTGCGGCCCTTGGGCATGACATCGAGAAAGCCATAGGCTCCGAGGAATTGCTCGGCGCCACGCCCGAAGGTCGAATAGGTATGGTAGATCTGGCCGTCATCGTCCTTGTAGAAGACGCTGTCGCCGGACAGATCCTCGATCTCGAAGTCGAACGGCGCGAAGTTGTAGACCGCCCGCTTCGCCGCAAGCTGCTCGGGCGTGTAGGAGACATTGAAGTCGTAGTTGAAGTCGCTGTCGAAGGACGAGACGAAGCGCGCCTGCCAGCCCATGCGGGCCTTGAGCGCCTCGACTTCGGCGAGCGGCGCCCGCGCCACGGCGACATAGGTGACATCGTGATTTTCGAGATGGACGAGCACGCTGTCGGCGTTGTCGAGTTCGAACGAGCAGCCGACGCAATGGTGCTGCTGGCCAGGGCCCATCATGAAATGCTTGATGAACAACTGGCTGCGGCCGTCGAAGAGATCGGACAGCGACATCTCTCCCGAGGGGGTGTCGAAGACATAATCCTTTTCGATTTTCACCCAGGGCAGCGCGCGCCGCTCGGCGCTCAACTGATCACGCGCTCTGGTCATTGCTTTTTCCTTGGCCAGCAGGGCTACGCGCGCGGCCAGCCATTCGTCTCGTGACACGATTTCATGCTGCATCATGCTCTCCATCGTTGGACTTTCGCCGGCAGCACCATTGCGGCCGGCACACTGCAATGACTGAGCCGGCGCTCACATATAGGCCGTCTGGGCCGGCGGCTTGTCCCAGGCGTCGTTGCGGCCGTCCTCATAGGTGATCGGAACAGCGGCGAGTTCTTCACGTGCAACGTCATCGAGACAGGCGAGGTTGATGGCGACGAAATCGCCGCCCATCGGCTCGAAGCTGGCGGTCGCGAAGGGACGGACACCGCAGTGGCTGCAGAAGGTGTGGCGGATGGCGCGCTCGCCGAAGCGGTATTCGGTCAGCATCCCGGCGCCCTCGGTCACGCGGAAGGCGGCCGGACGGGCGAAGGCTTTCCAGAACCGTGTCTTGGCGCACCACGAACAGTTGCAGCGGAAGCTGGACCTCCACCACACGCCATCAAGTTCGGGTTTGGAACGCTGGCCGTGCGGTGCAAGGTCGAGTTCACACTCGAACCGTACCGCCCCGCAATGGCAGCTACCGCGATAAGTCTTCAACGTCGTCTTCTCCAAGGCATGACGCATCGATCCGAAAATCGATTGAGATCTTCGGCAAGCGCTGGTCAAAATGTGCAAGTCGGCTGGCGCCCGTGCGGGTCGCGCGTTTTTCAGATCACCGGGCGGCCAGCGAGGGCGTCGACCAGGCGATCGAGGCATTCGCCCCAGCCACCCATGTGCGAGTCGCGTGTTTCGATGTCGGCGAACGGCTCCTGCCGGAAAGTCAGCCGCGTAGCCGTGCCTTCAGCGCGGAGCGTCACCGTCACCAGCGTCTCCCAGGCCGGGTCGTGGTCCCAGGCGAAGGTGAAGACGATCTTTTCGTTCTCGACGATCTCGCGGAAAGTGCCAGTCATGCCGTCGTGATGGTCGTTGGGGCCGTGGATGAGCAGGTGATAGCGACCGCCCTTGCGGAATTCGAGCTTCTCGCAAGTCGAGGTAAAGCCCTTCGGCCCCCACCAGCGAGTCAGATGTTCCGGGCTCGACCACATCTTGAAGACAAGGGCGGGCGGTGCGTCGAAGACGCGCGAAATTTCGAGGAAAAGCGGCTCTGCGGCCACGGTGCTAGTTCTTGCGGTCATCGGGTCCTCCCTTGGGTTGAGCGGTCTGCAATTCCTTGAGGTAATCACCCATGCGGTCGAAGCTGGCATCCCAGAAGCGGCGGTAATGCTCGACCCAGTTGGCGATGTCCTTGAGTGGCCCGGCCTCCAGCCGGCACGGCCGCCACTGTGCCTCGCGGCCACGGCTGATCAGTCCGGCGCGCTCCAGCACCTTAAGGTGACGTGAGATGGCCGGCAGGCTCATCGCGAAGGGTTCGGCGAGTTCGTTGACTGTCGCCTCGCCAAGCGCCAGCCGCGCGAGAATGGCGCGCCGCGTCGGATCGGCGAGCGAAGAGAAGGTGGCGCTGAGGCGATCGTCGGTCATTTATTTAGCAATCATGTTAATTAACATATCAGTTAATTACAGCCGGCGAACTTCACTGTCAAGCGCAGGCTGCTGAATGCGCCAGGCAAAGGCCATCTCATGGAATAGACCTCGCGCCTGCGCGTTCTCCTGCCATCACGCAGGAGAAAAAGATGTTTCCATTTTCGCCGAAGCCGCCCTCGATCCGCTTTTTGTGCCGCCCGGAGGATGACGGCGTCATCCCGCCGCCCGTGCCGGCCAAGACGTTCCTGCCCGACTGGTTCCGCAAATTGCCCGCCGTCGACCCGACGACGCTTTCGACCGGGGACAGCGGTCTCACCATCAAACGCTGCATGCCGTTTCTCGATGCGATGACGGCTGGCTGGATCATCAGGCTCGCCGCCACGGTACGCATGGAAATCACTGACGGCGGCAAGACGGTAAACTCTGCCTGGGATTTCGACCGCACGCTGGTCAGCAATCACGGTGCGCACCAGGTCGCGGGCAATCCGCGCCAGCCGGCGCCGCCGTGCAAGTTCCACAACTACTGGAGTGTGCGCACACCACCCGGCTGGAGCTGCCTGTTCGTGCAGCCGCTGAACCGGCCGAACGGCATTTTCGAACTGGTGTCGGGCATTGTCGATACCGACACCTATACGGCGGAAATCCATTTTCCGTTCTTTGCGACCGGAACCGACGGTCTGCACATCATCGAAAAAGGCGCGCCGCTGGTGCAGGTCATCCCGTTCGAGCGCAAGGCGCTTGAACTGACCGCCGACATCCGAGCCGAGCGCAAGGACGAAGAGCATGACCGTCGCCGCGTCTTCCGCAACACCATCGCGTCCGACGGCTGGTATCGCAAGATCGCCCGGGCGCCACGCTGACAAAAGCCCCAAACGCAAAGGGCCGGTGGAATTCCACCGGCCCTTCAGCTTGATGATGCCCTGCCCGCGATCAGTCGTCGTCGGAAGATGAGTTCGACGAACTGTTCGAACTCGAGTTGGACGAGGAATTCGAGCTGGAATTGGACGACGAGTTGGAGCTCGAATTGCTCGACGAATTGGACGAGCTGTTGGAGCTCGAGTTGTTCGACGAGTTCGACGAACGGTTGGAACTCGAATTGTCCGAAGAATTGGACGAGCGGTTGCTGCTCGAATTCGACCAGCCATTGCGCCCGTTCGATTTCTTGCCGCCCGAAACGACTGACTTGAAGAATTTCGAAATATCGTCGTCGGCCATTGCAGGTGTCTGCGTGGCAGGTGCTGCGACAAGCAGTGCACCAAGGATGGCGAGGATCTTTTTCATCTGTCATCTCCTATTCGGCAATCTTGCTGATTGCCTTGGAGGAACGGGAGACGTTTGGATCTATTCCATAAGCGGCAGAAATATCGGCCGATGAAGGTGTCCGCCGGCGGTCGCCCTTTGTATTCCGTTCCGAACCACCTAACTGGTTGGGAAACGGACAGGGACATGATGGCCAGACGACGTTCTTCCCTTGGATTTCTCGGCATGTTCGGCCGCTCGGGCGATCTGCGCGAGTTGGACGCGGCCTTGCGCGGCGTCGACCTGCATCCGGCACTGGTGCCGGAAGGTGTGAAACTCACCATCGTCAATCTGATGAAGGATCACTGGCCCGAGGAACCGCCTTCACACGCCTATCCGCCGGTGGCGCAGCTGTTTGGCTATTGCATCGCCGGGCCGGAAGCGTTCGAGCGGGCCAACGGCCGCGACTATATGGAGCAAGCCGAGCAACGGATCGAGGCAGCGCTGCAAGCCGGTGATGGTTTCGACGCCGAGATCGTATTGCTTGCGCTGCATGCCAAGCTAATCAACCCCGAGGTGGTCGAGCGTTTCGGGCTGAGCGCGGACTGAACGGCCCCTACCCGCCCATGCCGCCGCGCGGCAATTTGATCAGTTCGCCAAAGCGGGCGCGCAGTTTGTCGTCGGTGGTTTTTGCAACATGGCGCGGAAAACGTTCGGCCAGGATGCGTTTTTTCTCTGATATCGCCTTGCCCAGCAGATCGGGCTTGCCCTTTTCGATCCACTCCTTGGGCGAGAAACGGTCGGCAACGGCGGGGTAGAAATACTCTGTCTGCATCAGCCTGAGCGTCTGCTCATTTCCGAGATAATGGCCGGGGCCGTTGAGGCAGACTTCCGAGATCGTGTCGATCGACAGTGCAGCGTCGGTGACCTCGATGCCGCGCACGCAGCGCAGGCACTGGCCCAGCATGTCGTTGTCGATGATCAGGCTTTCCAGGCAAAAGCCGAGCAGCGAGGCATGCATGCCGGCGGACTCATAGACCAGATTGAGGCCGGAAAGGCCGGCCATGACGTTGGTGATGCCCTTCTCGTAGCCTGACTGGATGTCGGGCAGCTTGGAGTCGGCCATGCCGGCGGCGGAGCCACCGGGCAGATCGTAGAACTGGGCCATCTGGGCGCAGGCCGCTGTCAGCAGTGCCTGTTCGGCCGAGCCGCCCGACATGGCGCCGGTGCGCAGGTCCGAGACAAACGGCCAGGTGCCGAAGATCGCGGGGTGGCCGGGCTTGAGCGCGTTGACATAGACGAGGCCGGCAAGCACCTCGGCCACCGCCTGGACCACCGCTCCGGCAATCGCCGCCGGCGCGGTCGCTCCGGCCTGGCCGGCAGAGAGCAGCAGGATCGGGATGCCGCCATCAACGCAGGCTTCGAGCACGCCGCAGGCATCCTCGGCGAATTTCATCGGCGGCACGACGAAACAGTTGGAATTGGACACGAACGGCCGGGCCCTGAAATTCTCCTCACCGCCGGCAATTTCGTAGAGCATCTCCAAGGCCGGGGCGACGTTCTCGCGCACGGTAAAGCTGGTGCCGACATGCTTCGACGTGCCCGACACGCAGGCGTAGAGCGTGTTGAAATCCATTTCGAGCGGGTCGGGGATGTCGCGCGGCACCATCGGGCGCTGGAAGAAGTGGATGTTGTCGAGCCCATCGACGATGCGGGCGGCGTCGTAAATGTCCTGCAGCAGGCTTTCGCGGTATTCGCGCTTTTCGACATCGACAAGATGCACGGCTGCACCGGCCGTGCCGTAGTGCACGCGCTTGCCCTGGATCAGCATATCGTGCCTGGGGTCCTGGCCGCAGAGCGTGAAGTTGCGGGCGGCGTTCTTGATGGTGGAAAGCACAAGCTCGCGCGGGAAGCGGATGCGGCCATCTTCGCTGTGCGTCGCGCCAACCCGGGTCAGCGCTTCGATGCAGCTTGGAATGGCGTTGGCGAAGCCGACGGTTTCAAGCAGGGTCAGCACCGCTTCGTGGATGCGTTCGAGGTCGTTTGGCGCCAATGCCTTGAAGCTGCCGCCTTCAAGGCCAGCGCGGATGGGGCGGATGTCGTCGGCAAGGGGTGCCGCGCGCATCGCCCGCCTGGCCTCCCGGCCACCGGATCGGCGCGAGCGTTGCTCTGCCGACAGGTCATGGCTTTCGATGGCATGCGACATGCAAGTCCTCCGAATTTTCTGTGAGGCTGGCCCGCAGTGATTATGCCACCGTCGTTCAGCCTCGTTCCCTTTGCGCGACTATGCCGTGTCCATTGGCCCAGACTATGGGCCAGCGGATTTCGCCGGATATGCCAGAGCGCTGATATAAGCCGGCGGCACGGAGGCGCCGCCGGCGAAAGGAACTATGCGGCCGCGGGGCGGCGCCCGGCGGCGGTCGCCAGTTCGCGGATTCCAGGCTCGATGTGCTGCAGCGCAATCGAGGAAATGCCCAGCCGCATGAAGCGGGTGGGCTTGTCGGAATGCTCGAAGAAGCGCTCGCCCGGCTCGATGATGACGCTGCGCGCGGCGGCTGCCGCCGCGAGCCCGCGCGAGTCGGTGCCGCGCGGCCCTTCGAGCCACAAGGACGTGCCGCCGGCGGAGTCGGTCGACTGCCAGTCTGGCAGGAAAGCCGAAAGCGCGTGGACCAATCGCTTGCGCCTCTCGCCGAAGGCAGTGGACAAGCGGCGCACCAGCGCCTCGTGGTGGCCGAGCGACAGGAACAGCGCGACAGCGCGCTGGTTGTTGGCCGGCGGGTGGCGCAGCATGAAGCGGCGCAGTGCGCGCAGCTCGGAGATCAATCCGGCAGAAGCGACGATGTAGCCAAGGCGCAGGCCAGGCGCGAGCGTCTTCGACATCGAGCCGACATAAACGACGCGGCCCGAACGATCGAGGCTCTTCAATGCCTGCTGCGGCGCCTCGTCGAGCAATTGGCTGTCATAACCGTCCTCGATGATGATCTGGTTGTTGCGCGTGGCACGGGCCAGAAGGTCCTGCCGGCGCTCGGCACTGAGCGGCACCATTGTCGGGCACTGGTGGCTTGGCGTGACGAAGACAAAACCGGCATCCGACGGGATCGCCGAGGTGACGATGCCGGAATGATCGACAGGAACCGGCTCGATGTCAGCACCGGCAAGCCGGAAGATCGAGCGCGCATCCGGGTAACCAGGGTCTTCCATCGCGACCTTGGAGCCCTTGGTCATCAACAGCGTGGCCAGCATATAGAGCGCGTTCTGTGCGCCCAGCGTGACGATGATCTCGTCGGGATTGGCAAAGATGCCGCGACGCGGCAGCAGGCGCGCCTGGATCTGCTCGATCAAAAGCGGGTCGTCGCGGTCGACCATGTCGGCCGCCCAGTTGCGGATTTCGAGCACAGCCAGCGCCATGCGGTTGCACTCGCGCCATTCGGCGGTGGGAAACAGCGTCGGGTCGAACTGGCCGTAGACGAAGGGGTAGGACGACTTGATCCAGTTCTCGAGCTTGGCGGGCGGCGGCATGTCGGACGCTGCGATCTTGCGGCGCGCCTTCCAATCGATTTCATTGGCCTGGTCGGGGCTCTTCTGCTGCGGCTTGGCGGGCGTTGCCAGCACTTCGGGATTGACGAAGTGCCCCCGGCGCTCGCGCGCCACGAGGAAACCCTGATCGACAAGCTGCTGGAAGGCCAGCACCACGGTGCCGCGCGCCACACCGAGCTTTTCGGCGAGGATGCGGCAGGAAGGAAGCGGCATCGAAGCTGCGATCTGGCGGTCGAGAATGGCGGCGACGATCGCCTGCCTGATCTGGGCCTGGAGCGTCTGACCTGATTCCGCCGAAATCCGGAACAAGCCTGACCAGATCGCCGTGTCGTTTCGCTGTGGCATGGAACTCTTCCCGCATGTCCAGTCGTTTTGACTTTGCTGGACCATAGAAAGCTATCCTTGGTACAAGCGGTTGCACCAATCAATTTTTCTAATCCTATAGATTTGTGCCAGTGAACCTTTCCAGCATCGGTTGCAAACGGAGGCAATTGAACCGATTGAAATTTGGAACGATAGTCCGCCACGACGCCTCTCAATGAGTCCCAAGGTCTGTTAGGATGATGCCAACAGCTCACATTCCCGGAGTTCCCAGATGATCGACCAACCCTTTCATGCGGCGTTGACCGCGCTGCGCAACCATCATCAGGACGCGCCGAAGAATTTGCGCGCGGCATTTGCCTCCGACCCGAAGCGGTTCCAGCATTTTTCGGCTGTAGACGGCGACCTGTTGTTCGACTGGTCCAAATGCGCCGTCGACGCCACCACCATGGCGCTGCTTGAGAAGCTGGCACAGACTGTCGATCTCGCCGGCAAGCGCGCGGCGATGTTTGCGGGCGCGCGCATCAATGTCACCGAGGATCGCGCCGTGCTGCACACGGCATTGCGCAACCCTGTGGGCGCACCTGTCATGCTCGATGGCCATGACGTGACGGTGGATGTGCATGCCGTGCTCGGCGCCATGGCGGCGTTTGCCGACGACATCCGTTCGGGCAAGGCTGCGGGCGCTACCGGCAAGAAGATCACCGACATCGTCAATATCGGCATCGGCGGTTCCGACCTCGGTCCGGCGATGGCGACGCTGGCGCTGGCGCCCTATCACGACGGGCCGCGCGCGCATTTTGTCTCCAACATCGACGGCGCCCATATCCACGACACGCTGAAGGACCTCGACGCAGGGACCACGCTGTTCATCGTCGCGTCCAAGACCTTCACCACCGTCGAGACCATGACCAATGCGGCGACCGCACGGCGCTGGGTCGAAGAGAAACTTGGCGCCAAGGCTGTGGGCAGCCATTTCGCGGCGGTCTCGACAGCGCTCGACAAGGTCGCGGCCTTCGGCATCGAGCCGGATCGTGTTTTCGGCTTTTGGGACTGGGTCGGCGGCCGTTATTCCCTGTGGTCGGCGATTGGCCTGCCGATCATGATCGCCATTGGCCCCAAGAATTTTCGCGATTTCCTCGCCGGCGCGCATGCCATGGACCAGCATTTTGTCACGGCACCACTGCTGAAGAACATTCCGGTGCTGATGGGGCTGGTCGGTTTCTGGCACCGGGCGATCTGCAATTACCCGGCGCGCGCGGTCATCCCTTACGACCAGCGCCTGTCGCGGCTGCCGGCCTATCTGCAGCAGCTCGATATGGAATCGAACGGCAAGAGCGTGACGCTTTCCGGCGGTGGCGTGGTGACGCCGACCGGCCCGCTGGTCTGGGGCGAACCCGGCACCAACGGCCAGCACGCCTTCTTCCAGCTGCTGCACCAGGGCACCGACTTCATCCCGGTCGAGTTCCTGGCGGCCGCCGAGGGCCATGAGCCCGACCTTCAGGAGCACCACGATCTTTTGCTCGCCAATTGCCTGGCGCAATCGGAAGCGCTGATGAAAGGCCGCACGCTGGAAGAAGCGCGGCGGCAGATGCTGACCAAGGGCATCAAATCAGAAGAGGTCGACAAGATCGCGCCGCATCGCGTTTTCTCGGGCAACCGCCCGTCGGTCACCCTCCTTTACCGCAAGCTCGATCCGCATATGCTTGGCCGGCTGATCGCGCTCTACGAGCATCGCGTCTTCGTCGAAGCGCAGCTGTTCGGCATCAACGCCTTCGACCAATGGGGCGTGGAACTGGGCAAGGAACTGGCCACCGGGCTGTTGCCTGTCGTGGATGGGCGAGAAAATGCCGCGCGTCACGACTCCTCGACAGCCGGCCTCGTGGAGCATATCCACCGCCTGAGAGCAGGGGAGTAGTCATATTGCGGGGCATCAAGGGCATACTTTTCGACAAGGACGGAACCCTTGTCGATTTCCAGGCGACGTGGTTCGCCATCGGCGAAATGATGGCGCTGAAGGCAGCCGACGGCGACAAGGCACGCGCCAACGCGCTGATGGAATCAGCCGGTTACGATTTTGAGGCGCATGGCTTCCGCGCCGATTCGGTGTTCGCAGCCGGCACCAACGCCGATATCGTGGCGCTGTGGTATCCCGACGCCGGCAATGACGAGCGGGCCGCACTGGTCAAGGTTTTCGACCAGGTGTCGGCCGAACAGGGTTCGGCGAAGGCCGTGCCCCTGCCCGGCAGCAAGGACGCACTGGCAAGCCTGCATAGTGCTGGCTTCCGACTCGGTGTCGCCACCAACGATTCGACCAGCGGGGCGGAAAAGACGCTGTTGACCCTTGGCGTCGCGCAGATGTTCGAGGCCGCCTATGGCTATGACGCTGTCGCCAACCCGAAGCCGGCGCCCGATTCGATCCATGCCTTTTCCGATCTCACCGGGCTGAAGCCGTCGGAGATCGCCATGGTCGGGGACAATCGCCACGACCTCGAAATGGCCCGCGCCGGCGGTGCAGGTCTCGCGATTGCCGTGCTTTCAGGCACCGGCACGCGCGAGTCGCTGACGCCGATGGCCGACGTGGTGCTCGATTCGATCGCCGACCTGCCAGCCTATCTCGCGGCCAACAACCGATAGAGCGAGCCGGGGCTGCGGGGGGACGTCATGCCATCCGAACTCACCATTCGCCGGGCAACCCGAAAGGACCTGCCTGAGCTTGTTCAGCTCTACCGGCACCTCGTATCAGGCGACGAGCCACTGGATGATGAGAAGGCCGGCCTGATCTGGGACCGGTTCTCGCGCATCGAGGGCGGCTCGATATTTCTCGGCGTGCGCGATGGGGCGCTCGTTGCCACTTGCACGCTGGTGGTCATTCCGAACTTCATCCGCAGCGGCGCGTCCTACGCGCTGATCGAGAATGTGGTGACCCATGCCGATTTTCGGGGGGCAGGCTACGGCAAGTCGGTGTTGCGCGCAGCCGTGGAGGCTGCGTGGTCGCTCGGCTGCTACAAGGTGATGCTGCTGACAGGCTCGAAAGACCCGGCAACCCTGGGCTTTTACGACAATGCGGGGTTTGCGCGGACCAAGACAGGTTTTGAGATGCGGCGGCTGCCGGCGCGGGAGAGCTGAGGCGCGGCAGGGTAGCGATCCTTCGCACCCCCCTCTGTCCTACCGGACATCTCCCCCTCAAGGGGGGAGATTGGCAGCTTCGCTCTGCTTGCCAGTCCTGCAATATTGACGATTGGCGAAAGCCGATGTGACAGCTGATCTCCCCCCTTGAGGGGGAGATGTCCGGCAGGACAGAGGGGGGTGGGAAGGAACTCCACCTCAAGGCAGTCACACCCCGCAACGTGCGCGACTGAACGACGCGACTGAGTCCCTACTCAAACACGATGGTCGGTACAGCCGCTTCGGCAGCACCCTGCTCTTCCTGCAGCCGCTCCCAGACCTTGGTGGCGATGTCGCGGTAGATTTTGGCTTCGGCGCCGTCCGGTTTCGACACCACGACAGGCGTGCCGGCGTCCGAGCTTTCGCGGATGCCCATTTCGAGCGGCACTTCGCCAAGGAAGGTCACGCCGAGGCGCTCGGCTTCCTTGCGGGCGCCGCCATGGCCGAAGATGTCGTAGCGCTTGCCGGTGTCGGGGGCGATGAAATAGCTCATGTTCTCGACGATGCCGAGCAGCGGCACGTCGACCTTCTTGAACATGTTCAAACCCTTGCGGGCGTCGATCAGGGCCAGGTCCTGCGGGGTCGAGACGATGACGGCACCTGCCAGCGGCACCTGCTGGGCCATGGTCAGCTGGGCGTCGCCGGTGCCGGGCGGCATGTCGACGACGAGCACGTCGAGCGGACCCCATTCGACCTCGCGCAGCATCTGGGTCAGAGCCGACATGACCATCGGGCCACGCCAGATCATCGGCGTCTCCTCATCGACGAGGAAGCCCATCGACATGACCTTGAGGCCGTAATTGCCCATCGGCTTCAGGATCTTGCCGTCGACCGTCTCGGGCCGGCCATGGATGTTGAGCAGACGCGGCATGGACGGGCCGTAGATGTCGGCATCAAGCACGCCGACCTTGAGGCCAATCGCCTGGAGGCCAAGCGCGATGTTGACGGCGGTGGTCGACTTGCCGACGCCGCCCTTGCCCGAGGCGACCGCGATGATTGCTGATATACCCGGAACGCCGCGTTTGCCCTGGCTGTGCGAGGCCGGCGCATGCTGTGCAGGACGCGCGGCCGGTGCGGCGGCTGCTGCCGGACGCGGCGGTGCTGGGCGCTGCGGTACGGGAGCCTCCATGCCACCACCCTTTTTCTCGGCGGTCAGGGCAACGACAGCCCCGGTGACGCCGGGGATGGCCTTGACGACACGCTCGGCGGCGGCGCGCAGCGGCTCCATTTCCTGGGCGCGGGCAGCAGGAACTGTGATCGAGAAGAACACCTTGCCGTCAGCGATAAAAATGTCGGACAGAAGTCCGAGATCGACGATGTTGCCTGAGAAATCCGGGCCGTTGACCGTCTTGAGACGCTCCAGAACGGTTTCTTTGGTGACTGTCATTTGGGCCCTGCCTTACTGCTCCACTACGCCACTGAGATAGTGCAGTTTGCCGCAAGAACCAAGCTACCTGATACGGCGGCCCGGCCCTGGCCTAATGGGCAAGCGCACCAATCGCCCCATATTGGATCGATGAAAGAAAATCCGCGCAAGCATGTCGGCTGAGCGCTGCCTGCTTCGTCCTTGGGGTAGACCGCAAGCAAAACACCATGGAGAACTGACATGAAATTCGTCAATTACCTCTTCTTCAATGGCAACACCCGCGAGGCTTTCGAGTTCTACGCCAAGGTCTTCGATGGCAAGATCGTGGGCTTGCTCACCCACCGCGAAACGCCCGCCACCAAGGAAGTTTCGGAGGAGTGGCAAGACAAGATCATCAACGCCCAGCTCGTCATCGGCGACCAGATGCTGATGGCCTCGGATTCTCCGCCGCAATACCGCACGGAAATGTCGGGCTTTTCGGTGTCGGTCGACTTGGGCGACCTCGCCAAGGCCGAACGCGTCTTCAACGCGCTCGCCGATGGCGGCACGGTCAACATGCCGTTCAGCCCGACCTTCTGGGCCAAGGGTTTCGGCATGGTGAAGGACAAGTTCGGCACGCCCTGGATGATCAGCAGCGGCAACGCCGGCGAATAAATTCAAACAAGCGGATCACGAGGAACCAGACCATGCAATCGGCACTTGAAACCCCGACAATTTCCAACCCTGCCCTGTGGACCGGACGCGTCCTCAGCGGCACCCTCATCGCTTTCCTTGTCTTCGACGCGGTGATCAAGCTCGTGCCGTTGCAAGTGGTGATCGACACCACGGCAGCACTTGGCTTTCCGCCTGAACTGGCACGAACGCTCGGTGCGCTGACGCTTATATGTACCGCACTCTATGCCTGGCCGCGGACGGCGATCCTTGGCGCGATCTTGTTGACCGGCTATCTCGGCGGCGCCATCGCCATTCACCTGCGCATCGGCAACCCGCTGTTTTCGCACACCTTGTTCGGCGTCTATCTCGGGCTGATGGCCTGGGGCGGGTTCTATTTGCGTGACGAGCGGTTGCGCGCACTGATCCCGTTCCGCCGCTGAACGCAACGACATTCACGGAGACGACAATGCAGATTCTTGCCATCATCTTAGGTGTGATCGTGCTGGCGATCCTCGCCATACTGGCGCTCGCCGCAACCAAGCCGTCCACCTTCACGGTGCGGCGCAGCGCCGATGTCGATGCCGCGCCCGACGCGATCTTTCCGCTCATCAACGACTTCCATAGATGGCGGGATTGGTCACCCTATGAGGGCAAGGACCCAGACATGGAGCGGACGCTCAGTGGCGCGGAGGTCGGCCGGGGTGCGGTCTACGAATGGGCCGGCAACAAAAACGTCGGCACCGGCCGGATGGAAATCACCGATGCGGCCCAGCCGAACAAGGTGGTGATCAAGCTCGACTTCATGAAGCCGTTCGAGGCGCACAACATCGCCGAATTCACCATCGAGCCGAAAGGCGGCTCGAGCCGGGTGACCTGGGCGATGCGTGGACCGTCTCCGTTCATGTCCAAGGTGATGCAGGTGTTCATGAACTTCGACACCATGATCGGCAAGGATTTCGAAAAGGGCCTCGCCAATCTCAAGGCCATCGCCGAACAAAAACGCCTGGTGAGCTCTTAGAGGTTCCGGCTCCAAAAACACTGTCGCCCCGGTGGGGCGACGCTATCTCTGGGAATGGGGGAGCAAACACGGAAGGAGAAAGTCATGCTTGGTCAAACCAACGCCATTGCCAATCTCGCAGTCAGGGATATCGCCCGCGCCAAGGCCTTTTACGAGCGCACGCTGGGCCTCAAGGAGGTCGACCACATGGGCGAGGACGTGTCGGTGCTGAAGAGCGGCGACACGGTGATCAACGTCTATCGCTCCGAATATGCCGGCACCAACAAAGCGACGGCAGTGACCTGGAAGGTCGGCGACAAGATCGACAACATGGTCAGGGAGCTCAAGACAAAGGGCGTGAGCTTCGAGCATTACGACCTGCCGGATACCCGCCTCGAAGGCGACGTCCATGTCTTTGGCGACATGAAGGTTGCCTGGTTCAAGGATCCCGACGGCAACATCCTCAACCTGATCAATCAGTAGAAGTTGCGGTCCGGCAACTCCGGAGCTGGCTGGCCGAGATGTTGCCCCGGCTGGCCAGCCAGTTCTTGACCTATCCTGGGTTCACATCTGTTGCGGCATGGATTCCCGACACTCTCCGCTCGCTTCACTCGCTCACGAGGTCGGGAATGACGGATTGCAGGGAACGCTTCCGCAAATCTCCAACTTCGGCGATTGACGGCAACGGCAAATGAAATGCGTCATTCCCGACCTCGTGAGCGAGTGAAACGAGCGGAGAGTGTCGGGAAACCATGCCGTGACGTCGATGAACAAGTCGAAATGCCGACATTCGACAGGAACCACCGCCGCGACGGTGCCACGCGCCGCTCAGACAAGGGAAACGACTGGGACGTAACCAGTCTGGCGCAAGACATCGGCTGCAGATAGCTTGTCGGCATGATCGACAAGCTGGAATTCTTCATCGCACTCGCAAGGGAGCAACATTTCGGACGCGCCGCCGAGCAATGCGGCGTCACGCAGCCGACGCTGTCGGCCGGCATCAAGCAGCTCGAAGACATTTTGGGCGTGATGCTGGTGCAGCGCGGCTCGCGTTTCCAAGGCCTGACGCCGGAGGGCCGGCAGGTTCTGGAGTGGGCGCGGCGCATCGTCGGCGACACGCGTGCGATGCGCGAGGAAATGCGCGCCGCACGCCACGGCCTGTCCGGCCGTATCCGCATCGCCGCCGTGCCGACCGCGCTTGCCATGGTGCCCAAGCTGACCACGCCGATGCGCGAAAAGCATCCCGGCGTCACCTTTTCGATCCTGTCGCGCACCTCGATCGAAATCCTGTCGCTGCTCGGCAATTTCGAGATCGATGCCGGCATCACCTATCTCGACAACGAGCCGCTGGGGCGAGTCACCTCCGTGCCGCTCTATGCTGAGCGCTACCAACTGATCACCGCTGCGGGGAACGAATATTCCGACCGCGACAAGGTCACCTGGGAGGAAGTGAGCACCTTGCCGCTGTGCCTGCTGACCCCCGACATGCAGAACCGGCGCATCATCGACCAGCATCTCGCCGAAGCGGGCGTGCAGGTGCGCCCGACACTCGAATCGAATTCGATGATCGTCTTGTTCTCCCACATCCGGACCGGCAAATGGTCGTCGATCATGCCGCTCAACCTCGCCGAGACGTTTGGGTTCGCCGAACCGATCCGGGCGATTCCGATCGTCGAGCCCGATGCCAGCCACAGTGTCGGGCTGGTGGCGGCACCGCGCGAGCCGCATACGCCGCTGGTCAAGGCGTTGCTTGACGAAGCCATGGCGCTGGCGGGCGATTTCCGCCGCAAGGCCTGAGCTACAAATACCCTCCGTTCGTCCACTCGATAGAAAATTTTTATCATGTGACGAAACAGCTTTATTGATTCCGGTGGCCGAGATCGGGTTCAATAGGGATATTGCGCCTAAGCTGGCGCCAGTGTCAGGGAGGGCGCTGCATGGTTTTGCAGCCTGCAAGTACCGAAATCGCAGCAAGAACAGCTGCGGTGATCAGCGAATTGAAGAACCTCGAGGGTCCGCTGATCCCGATACTTCACGGTGTCCAGGAGGAGTTCGGCTACGTTCCGCAGGAAACCCTGCCGATAATCGCCGAAGCACTGAACCTGTCGCGCGCCGAAGTGCACGGCGTCTTCACCTTCTACCACGATTTCCGCCACCACCCGGCTGGGCGCCATGTGCTCAAGGTCTGCCAGGCCGAAGCCTGCCAGTCGATGGGCAGCGACGCGATCGCCGCCCAGATCAAGCAGAAATTCGGTATCGGCTTCCACGAGACGACCAAGGACGGCGCCGTCACGCTGGAGCCGATCTATTGCCTCGGCCTATGCGCCTGCGCTCCCGCCGCCATGCTCGACGGTGAAGTGATCGGCCGACTCGACGCCGACAAGATCGATGAAATCGCCGAGGAGGTACGCTCATGAGCGTGACGATCTACGTTCCCGGCGATTCCGGCGCGCTGTCGCTCGGCGCCGAAAAGGTCGCCAAGGCGATCGAAAAAGAGATTTCCGCACGCGGCATCGACGCCAGGATCGTACGCAATGGCTCGCGCGGCCTGTACTGGCTCGAGCCGATGGTCGAGGTCGTCACCGAGGCCGGCCGTGTTGCCTACGGACCTGTCGCGGCCAAGGACGTGGCGTCGCTGTTCGACGCAGGTTTCGTCACCGGCGGCGCGCACAAGCTTACGCTCGGCGATCCGGAAAAACTGCCATTCGTTGCCAAGCAGACGCGGCTGACCTTTGCCCGCTGCGGCATCACCGATCCGGTTTCGCTGGAAGATTATGAAGCGCATGGCGGCCTCGTCGGCCTGCGCAACGCGGTTGCCATGGCACCGGCCGACATCGTCAAGCAGGTGACCGAGTCCGGCCTGCGTGGCCGTGGCGGCGCGGGCTTCCCGACCGGCATCAAATGGAAGACGGTCCTCGATACGCCGGGCGAACAGAAATACATCGTCTGCAACGCCGACGAAGGCGACTCGGCGACCTTCGCCGACCGCATGATCATGGAAGGCGATCCTTTCGTGCTGATCGAAGGCATGGCGATTGCCGGCCTCGCGACCCATGCCACCAAGGGCTACGTCTACATTCGCTCTGAATATCCGCACGCGATCGCTACGATGGAAAAGGCCGTGAAGGTCGCCCGTAGCGCCGGCGTTTTGGGCAAGAGCGTTCTCGGATCCTCCCAAGGCTTCGACATCGAGATTCGCTCGGGCGCTGGCGCTTATGTCTGCGGCGAAGAAACCTCGCTGCTCAACAGCCTCGAAGGCAAGCGCGGCGTGGTTCGCGCCAAGCCGCCGCTGCCGGCGATCCAGGGCCTGTTCGGCAAGCCGACAGTCATCAACAACGTGATCTCGCTCGCCTCCGTGCCGATCGTCATGGACAAGGGCGCGCAATACTACAAGGACTTCGGCATGGGACGCTCGCGCGGCACCATCCCGATCCAGATCGCCGGCAACGTCAAGCATGGCGGCCTGTTCGAAGTCGCCTTCGGCCTGACGCTCGGCGAGATCGTCGACGAGATCGGCGGCGGCACGGCGACCGGCCGACCAGTCAAGGCGGTGCAGGTCGGTGGTCCGCTCGGTGCCTATTTCCCGCGCGCGCTGTTCGACACGCCCTTCGACTATGAGGCGTTCGCTGCCAAGGACGGCCTGATCGGCCATGCCGGCATCACCGTGTTCGACGACAGCGCCGACATGCTGAAGCAGGCGCGCTTTGCCATGGAATTCTGCGCCATCGAAAGCTGCGGCAAGTGCACGCCCTGCCGCATCGGCTCGACGCGTGGTGTCGAAACGCTCGACAAGCTGGCCCAGAACATCGAGCCGGAAAAGCAGCTCGCGCTGGTGACCGACCTTTGCAACACGATGAAGTTCGGTTCGCTTTGCGCTCTCGGCGGCTTCACACCCTATCCGGTGATGAGCGCCATCAACCATTTCCCCGAAGATTTCCGGCCGGCAGCGGTCTCTCAGGCAGCGGAATAGGAGACGGCATCATGGGTCTCATTCAAGAAATCGATTTCGGCACCCCGGCCTCCAAATCCGAAAAGCAGGTCACGCTGACCGTCGACGGCTTCCAGGTCACGGTGCCGGAAGGCACCTCGATCATGCGCGCTTCGATGGAAGCGGGCATTGCCATTCCAAAACTCTGCGCCACCGACATGGTCGACGCGTTCGGTTCCTGCCGGCTGTGTCTGGTGGAGATCGAGGGCCGCAACGGCACGCCGTCCTCCTGCACGACACCTGTCATGCCCGGCATGGTGGTGCACACCCAGACCGGCCGTCTCAAGGACATCCGCAAGGGCGTGATGGAGCTCTATATCTCCGACCATCCGCTCGACTGCCTGACCTGCGCTGCCAATGGCGACTGCGAGTTGCAGGACATGGCCGGTGCTGTGGGCCTGCGCGACGTGCGCTACGGCTATGAAGGCGACAACCACGTTCGCGCCAAGAACAACGGCGCCGAAAACTTCAAGTGGATGGCCAAGGACGAGTCCAACCCCTATTTCACCTATGATCCGTCCAAGTGCATCGTCTGCTCGCGTTGCGTACGCGCCTGTGAAGAGGTGCAAGGTACGTTTGCGCTGACGATCGAAGGCCGTGGTTTCGGCAGCCGCGTTTCGCCGGGCGCGCATGAACTGTTCCTCGACAGCGAGTGTGTTTCCTGCGGCGCCTGCGTGCAGGCCTGCCCGACGGCGACGCTGACGGAAAAGTCGGTCATCCAGATCGGCCAGCCCGAGCATTCGGTGGTCACCACCTGCGCATATTGCGGCGTCGGCTGCTCGTTCAAGGCCGAAATGCGCGGCGACGAGTTGGTGCGCATGGTGCCGTGGAAGGACGGCAAGGCCAATCGCGGCCACTCCTGCGTCAAGGGCCGCTTCGCTTATGGCTATGCCACGCACAAGGAACGCATCCTCAACCCGATGATCCGCGAGAACATCGCCGATCCATGGCGCGAAGTGTCGTGGGAAGAGGCTATCGACTACGCCACCAAGGAATTCCGCCGCATCCAGTACCAGTACGGTCGCGGCGCTGTCGGCGGCATCACCTCGTCGCGCTGCACGAATGAAGAAACCTTCCTCGTGCAAAAGCTGATCCGCCAGGGTTTTGGCAATAACAACGTCGACACCTGTGCGCGGGTCTGCCATTCGCCGACCGGCTATGGCCTCGGCCAGACCTACGGCACCTCGGCCGGCACGCAGGATTTCGACTCGGTCGAAGACACCGACGTCGCGCTGATCATCGGCGCCAACCCGGCCTCGGCTCACCCGGTGTTCGCATCGCGGCTGAAGAAGCGGCTGCGCGCCGGCGCCAAGCTGATCGTCATCGATCCGCGCCGCACCGAAATGGTGAAGTCGGCGCATATCGAGGCAGCGCATCACCTGGCGCTCAAGCCGGGCACCAACGTCGCCGTCGTCACCGCGATGGCGCATGTGATCGTCACCGAAGGCCTGTTCGACGAGAAGTTCATCCGCGAGCGTTGCGACTGGTCGGAGTTCCAGGATTATGCCGAGTTCGTCTCGGACCCGCAGTACAGCCCCGAGGAAGTGGAAAAGCTGTCGGGCGTTCCGGCCGAGACCATTCGCGGTGCTGCCCGCCTCTACGCCACCGGCGGCAATGGTGCGATCTATTACGGCCTCGGCGTGACCGAGCACAGCCAGGGCTCGACCACTGTCATCGGCATCGCCAACCTCGCCATGCTGACCGGCAATATCGGCCGCAAGGGCGTCGGCGTGAACCCGCTGCGTGGCCAAAACAACGTGCAGGGCGCCTGCGACATGGGCTCGTTCCCGCACGAACTGCCGGGCTACCGCCACATTTCGGGCGACGCCGTGCGCGACATCTATGACAGCCTGTGGGGCGTGAAGCTCGACGACGAGCCGGGCCTGCGCATCCCCAACATGCTGGATGCCGCCGTCGACGGCACGTTCAAGGGCATCTACATCCAGGGTGAGGACATCCTGCAGTCGGACCCCGACACCAAGCACGTCTCGGCCGGCCTCGCCGCCATGGAATGCGTCGTCGTGCAGGACCTGTTCCTCAACGAGACGGCGAACTACGCGCATGTCTTCCTGCCCGGCTCGACCTTCCTCGAAAAGGACGGCACCTTCACCAATGCCGAGCGCCGCATCAACCGCGTGCGCAAGGTGATGGCTCCGAAGAACGGCTATGCCGACTGGGAAGTGACGCAGAAGCTCGCCCAGGCGATGGGGCTGAACTGGAATTACCAGCACCCCTCCGAGATCATGGACGAAGTGGCCAAGACGACGCCGAGCTTTGCCAACGTCTCCTACGAGTTCCTGGAAAAGATGGGCTCGGTGCAGTGGCCGTGCAACGACAAGGCGCCGGAAGGCACCCCGATCATGCACATTGATGGCTTCGTGCGCGGCAAGGGCAAGTTCATCCGCACCGAATATGTGGCGACCGACGAAAAGACCGGCCCGCGTTTCCCGTTGCTGCTCACCACCGGCCGCATTCTCAGCCAGTACAATGTCGGCGCGCAGACCAGGCGTACCGAAAACGTCGCCTGGCATGCCGAGGACCTGCTGGAAATCCACCCGCATGACGCCGAAAATCGCGGCCTGCGCGACGGCGACTGGGTGCGGCTGCAAAGCCGCGCCGGTGAGACGACGCTGCGCGCGCAGATCACCGACCGCGTGTCGCCGGGTGTGGTCTACACGACCTTCCACCATCCCGACACGCAGGCCAACGTCATCACCACCGACTTCTCCGACTGGGCGACCAACTGTCCGGAGTACAAGGTGACGGCGGTTCAGGTTGGTGCTTCCAACGGGCCGTCGGAATGGCAGAAGGAATACACCGAGCAGGCGCAGCAGAGCCGCCGCATCGCCGGCCAGTTGGAAGCGGCGGAGTAATGGTGCACGGGACGCAAGCCTTTCCTTCTCCCCGTTCACGGGGAGAAGGTGGCCTGAAAGGCCGGATGAGGGGCTGTACCAGCCTCGAAAGGTTTGCGCTGCCCCTCATCTGCCTGCCGGCATCTTCTCCCCGTAAACGGGGAGAAGAACGATGACCGACCGCCCCGCAATCTCCGCGACCTCCCGCTTCGCCCGCCGGGCGAGCGGCACGACTGTTGCCAACCGCATGGTGCCGGAGGAGACGCCGATCGCGTTGTCTTATGGCGGCACCACGCATGCGGTAATGATGGCGAGCCCGGCGGATTTCGAGGATTTCGCGCTCGGCTTCTCGCTGACGGAAGGCATCATCGGCTCGGTTGAAGAAATCGAGTCGATCGAGGTGCTGGATGTCGAGGCCGGCATCGATATCCAGATCAGGCTCAAGGACAAGGCCAACAAACGCTTCGAGTTGCGGCGTCGTAGGCTCGCCGGCCCCGTCGGTTGCGGACTGTGCGGCATCGAATCCATCGAAGAGGCGATGCGTTCGGTCGATGACGTGCACACGCCAAAGCTCGGGCTTTCGGCCGACGACATCGTCCAGGCGGTGAAGCTGTTGTCCAAGGTGCAGCCGCTGCATGCGGAAACCGGTGCGGTTCACGCCGCAGGCTTTTACGTTCCCGGCAAGGGCATTGTCGCCGCACGCGAGGATGTCGGCCGCCACAATGCGCTCGACAAGCTTGCCGGCGCGCTCGACAAGGCCGGCATTTCCGGCGGATCGGGTGCCGTGGTGGTGACCAGCCGCGTGTCGGTGGAAATGGTTCAGAAGACGGCCGCCATCGGCGCCCCCTTCATCATCGCCGTGTCAGCCCCGACCGCACTTGCCATCCGCACCGCCGAACAGGCCGGCATGACGCTCGTCGCACTTGTGCGCGGCGACGATTTCGACATCTTTACCCATCC
The DNA here is from genome assembly GCF_058808215.1 of Aminobacter sp. GW821-FHT11F06. Lineage (NCBI taxonomy): Bacteria > Pseudomonadati > Pseudomonadota > Alphaproteobacteria > Hyphomicrobiales > Phyllobacteriaceae > Aminobacter > Aminobacter sp. GW821-FHT11F06. The sequence goes on from NZ_JBXARL010000002.1 coordinate 149,178, forward strand.
AGAGCGCGTAAATACCGGAGCCGCCAAAAATGTCGCATGAAGAGCACAAGATGGGGACGAAGGAAAAGCTCGTCTACATGGCGAACCAGATCGCCACCTTCTTTGAATCCAAGCCGCATGACGAAGGTGTCGCGGGTGTTGCCGAACACATCAACAAGTTCTGGGACCCGCGCATGCGCCGCCAGTTCTTCGAAATGTTCGACGAAGGCGGCAAGGGCATGAAGCCGCTGGTGATAGAGGCTGCTGCCACGATCAGACGGCCCGTCGACAAGGCAGCCTGACGCCGCCTCCTCCTTTGAGTTAACGCGCGAAGCCCCTCACCTTTGGGCTGAACATCTGCTATGTTAGCCATTCCTAATGCAATTCGCAGGCGGAATGGCTGTGCCAAGGCCGATCGCGACCCGATATGCCCGCAGCGGTGACGTGCGGATCGCCTATCAGGTGGTCGGCCAAGGGCCGGTTGATCTCGTTTTCGTCCCCGGCTTTCCGCCTTTTCCCACCTCATCCTGTTCGACAAGCGTGGCACGGCGTTCTCCAACCGTGCCGCGCATGCATTGCCACGCCTCGAAACGCGCATGGATACGTGCGCGCAGCGATCGAATGCGGGCGAATGGTCGCCCGCAAAATGGGAGGAAGCCATGTTCGTCGCACGCTGGAAAATCGACGCCCGCTTCGGGCACAAGCAGAGCGCAATCGAACTCTTGCGCCAATGGGAGCGCGAGATCGGCCCGCAGGCCGGTGTCGACAAGATGGCGATGCAGATCCTGAGCGGATCGGTCGGCGCCAAGGAAGCCACCATCGAAGTCAATCATACGGTGGAGAGCCTGGCGCAACTGGAAGAGATGTTCGCCAAGATCTCCAAGATCGACGCCCATGCCAAATGGGGCAAGCAGCTTGAGCCGCTGGTGGTTTCAGGTTCGTCCTACTGGAACATCTACCGGGTGATTCAGGATTAAGTCAGGGATGCGTTTCGCCCGAGGGATGGTCTTCAGCCGTCCCTCGGGTGCTGTGGCGCAGCACCAGGATGAACACGATCTCGGCGATGACGACGATGGCAACGATGCGGCAGCCGATGGTCACCGGATCGTGGTCGCCGTCGCGCATCAGATAGCCGCCGATCAGGAAGGCGGCATTCCAGATGAAGGCACCAGTCACGGTGGCAAGCGCGAAAGGCGCGAATGAAAGGCGCAGGACGCCCGCCTCGAGCGCGAGATAGGTGCGCGCCACCGGCACCAGCTGGGCGATCAGCGAAGCGCGAAAATTGTTGCGGCGATAGGCATGCGTCAGCTTTTGATAGGTCGCGTGCTTGAGGAAGACATATTTGCCGAAACGCTTGACGAAGGCATCGGCGCGGTCAGGCCCCAGCCACGAGCCGCCCTTGTACCAAATCATCGAACCCAGGGTTGAGCCGAGCGTGGTCGCAAACATCAGCGCGACAAGCATCGGCATGTCGGGTGCGGCCGTCATGCCGAGAAACAGCAACAGCACATGGGACGGGGGGACCGGCGAAACCTTTTCGGTGAAGGCAAGACATGCCGCGCCGACAAGACCGAAACCCAGGATCGATGGAATCATGCAAAACGCCAGTCGTAACTTTTTGCCGGCTTCATCCTGGTGATCCGATAGACAGCCGCCGGCGGCAGATTGCGGAAAGTATGGCCAACACGCTCCACTTCGAGATCGAGCCTGTCGAGTAGCGGCTGATCAATAGGGCAACGGAAGCCGTAGGTGAAGATATACATCGCCCCGTCGGGCCTGACATTAGCAAAAATGCCTTCGAGGATGGCCAGCGTCTGGCGCGGCGGTATCGCCAGGAATGGCAGCCCGCTGATGGCGGCACCGGCGAGCGGGCCTTCGTAGAGCGGCCGATAGCGCAGTTCGGCGGCATCCATTTCCAGCACGCGAGACCTGGGGAACCGGCACCGGAGCATGTGGGCGAAATCAGCGTTGAACTCGATCAGCGTCATGTCGCTTTCCTTGACGCCGCGCGCCAGCATGGCACGGGTGAACGGCCCGGTACCGGCGCCAAGCTCAAGCACCGGCCCAGTGTCGGGGCCGAGGTCCCTTGTCATCAGCGTTGCCAGGCTGGAACTGGACGGCGTTATGGAAGCGACCTTGAGCGGCGACGTGGCCCATGCCATGAGAAAGGACAAAGTGTCATTTGCGGCCATTGCGAACCTCTTTCGAAATCGTCTGCCGGCGAATCACCCGCCAGCCCTTAGCGAAAGCTGTTTGCGACTGCTGGATTACACATGCATTGCGGGAATGGCGCGAAACCAGGCATTTTGGTGGTTGCACCCTTTCGCCAGCTTCATTTCGCAATGCTTCCGCAATGTTCATGACATAGCCGGGCGGCAGCGAGGGGCCTTTCGAGGAAACAAATGCGCATATTGCTAGTGGAAGACGAGCCAGAACTGGCGTCGGCCATGCGTACGGCGTTGCGTCGATACGACATGGTGGTGGACCACGCGACATCATTGCTGGAGGCGGACGAATTCGCCGCCAGCGAGAGCTATGATGCGATCCTGCTCGACCGCCAGTTGCCCGATGGCGATGGCCTGACCCTGGTGCCCAAGCTGCGCGCGCGCGGAAACGCAACGCCAGTGCTGGTGCTGACGGCCCGCAGCGACACCTCCGACAAGGTCGACGGGTTGGACATGGGGGCCGACGACTACCTGGCCAAACCCTTCGCCTTCGAGGAATTGCTGGCCCGGCTGCGCGCGCTGCTGCGCAGGCCGGCCAATGTGCAGACCCAGGTCATCCGCGCCGGCGATCTCGCCTTCGATTTCGGCCACCGCGAGGTTTTGGTCCGCGGCGAACCGCTGACCCTGCCACGCCGCGAGCTTTTGGTTCTGGAAGCGCTGTTGCGGCGCACGGGCCGCATGGTGCAGCGCTCATCGCTGATGGAAGCGGTGTTCGGCCTCGACGACGAGATCCAGTCCAACGCGCTCGACACGCATGTGTCGCGGCTGCGGCGCAAGCTGGCGGAAGCCGACGGCAAGGTGGAGATCAACGGCGTGCGCGGCGTCGGCTACCTCTTGCGTGAGATTTCATGAACTTCAGGCGCATTATCCCACCGCTCATGCGCTTCTTCCGCCCGATCTCGCTGAAATGGCGGCTGGTGTGGCGATTGGTGGTGCTGCAGGTGATCCTGCTCACGCTGCTGATCGCCTTGATCCTCGGCGCCCTCATTGTCACCGGCGTCATCCCGGACAGTTATGAGGGCCGCGCGGTCGAAATCCTCAAAAAAGCTGTCCAAAAGGACGCATCAGGCGAACTCGTTCTCAAACAGGGTCGGGCTCTGGCCGACCTGCGCGAAGAGGTGCCAGACCTGTGGTTCGTGCTCCGCGACGAGCAAGGGCATACGCTGTCGGAAGGTACCGTCCCGCCCGAGTTCACGCGCATGACAGCCGCGCTCGACCACATAGACAGCGCCACGTTTGTTTGGAAGAAGGGGACGACGCTGCCAGCCGCGACGGTGCAGTGGTACGATACCAGCGCCGGCAAGGTTCAGATTTTCACCGGCGCGCAAGGCCGGTTCCAGATCACCGCGCTGCTTGACGTGACGCCTGGAATATTCCTGGAGGTCATCCTGCCGGTTGGCGGCGTGATGGCGGTGGCGACGCTGCTGGTGATCCCGCTTGTCGTGCGCAGCGCGTTCCGGGGTTTGAGGCAGGCGGCCGTATTGGCCGAGAAGATCGACATCGACGAGCGCGGCGTGCGGTTGCCGATGGAGCGCATCCCCTCGGAGATCGCGCCGCTGGTCAAGGCCGTCAACGGCGCGCTCGACCGCCTGGACAGGGGCTATGAACGCCACAAGAGGTTCCTGATCGACGCGGCGCATGAATTGCGCACGCCAGTCGCCATCCTCAACACCCGCATCACCTCGCTGCCGGCGACACCCGAGCGGGCGCGGCTTTTGCAAGATACAGCACGGCTGTCGACGCTGACCGACCAGCTTCTCGACATCCAGCGCCTCGGCCGGCAGGCGCCAAGCTTCTCGCGCATCGACCTTGTCGCGGTAGCGCGCGGGGTTGTCCTCGATCTGGCGCCGATGGCCTTTGCGGCCGGCTACGAGGTGTCATTCGAGCCGTCGCGCGGCGAACTTTTCGCCAAGGGCGACCGCACAGCGATGGAGCGTGCGATCACCAATCTTGTCCAGAACGCTATGGAGCACGGCGGCGGTGCGGGCAAGATCACGATTGCGGTGAATAGCCCGGCGACTGTCGAGGTTTCGGACGAAGGCGAAGGCGTGCCCTTGGCCGAGCGCGAAAAGATCTTCGAGCCGTTCTACCGCCTGCGGCCGCGTGGGCATGGGGCGGGCCTCGGCCTCAACCTGGTGCAGGAGATCATGCAGATCCATGGCGGCCGCATCGAACTTGTCTGCAGCGAACGAAAAGGCGCCTGTTTCAGGCTGGTCTTCGTGCAGGCTTAGACAGCTGAAGCACCGGCGATGGTGAGCAACGCGCCGGCGTCGGTGAGCGCCTTCGCCAGATCGTCCGCTGGCTTTTGATCCGTCACCAGTTCGGTGAAGCCGGAGAAGCCGCAGACCTGGACCAGGCCCTTGCGGCCAAATTTGGTGTGGTCGGTGACGACGACCGCGCGCTGGCCGCGCGACAGGACCACGCGGGCGAACTCGGCCTCCTCCAGATTGTAGTCCATCACGCCATTGGCGACGTCGACAGCACCGGCCGAGATCACCGCATGGGTGACGGCGAAACGGCTGACGAACTCTATCGCCGAGACACCGAAGGCCGCACCGCTGTCGCTGCGCAGCTCCCCACCCGCCATGTAGACCTTGTTGCCGTTGACGGTGGCCAGCGTGCGGGCGATGTCGGACGAGTTGGTCACCACCGTCAGGCGGCGATGGCCGAGCAGTTCGCGGGCGAGATAGCTGGTGGTGGTGCCGGTATCGAGCATGACCGCCTCGCCGTCATGGATGGTGGCGGCGACCACCTTGGCGATGGCGCGCTTGGCATCGGCATTGTCGCGCATTCGCCGTTCGAAGGGCGCTTCGCCCACCACCGACGGCAGGCCGATGGCGCCATGCATCTTCAGGATCGAGCCGTCCGCGGTCAGCGGCTTGACGTCGCGCCGTACGGTTTCGAGCGACACGCCGAGCTTGTCGGCGAGATCGGCGATGGTGATCGTGCCCTCATCGTTGAGCAGGCGCAGGATTTCGTTGTGGCGCTTGGAATGGTTCATCATGCGGCCCTGGTCGAATGCGCGGCATGGCCGCAAATGGGGAGTTTACTGCCCGAGTCTACCGCGACATTGCGCTTCATCTCAACAGATACGGTCATAAAAACAACTAAAGCCACAAACTTGCGTTGACATCAGCGCTTCCGCTGCGTGAGACTATCACCCAATAAGATCAAGACGCGACAATGGGGAACGCGTCATGCACAGCGCGGAGGGCTGGATGACAACGAGCGAGGACCGCATCCGCGCCCTGCCGCTGTGGAACGGGGCGCTGACGATCGCGCCGCTCAAGGGCGGCATCAGCAATGAAAGCTGGGTGGTGACGGATGCGTCGGGCCGCCACGTCGTGCGCTTCGGCAAGGATTTTCCCTTCCATCATGTCTTTCGCGACCGCGAGGTGATGGTGGCCAAGGCGGCATATGAAGCGGGTTTCGCTCCGGAACTGCAATATGCCGCGCCGGGTGTGATGGTGACCGAATTTCTCGGTGCCAGGACCTATGGCGCCGATGACGTGCGGGCCAATGCCGCGCGCATCGCCCAACTGGTCAGGCGCTTCCATGACGAAATGCCCCGGCATGTGTCAGGCCCCGGCTTCATGTTCTGGGCGTTCCACGTCATCCGCGATTATGCCCGCACGCTTGAGGCTGGCAAGAGCAGGATGGTTGCCGAGTTGCCTCGCTATCTCGAATTGGCGGACAGGCTCGAAAGAACACAGACGCCGCTGCCGATCATCTTCAGCCATAACGACCTGCTGCCGGCCAATTTTCTCGACGATGGCGAGCGGCTTTGGCTGATCGACTTCGAATATGCCGGGTTTTCGACTGCGATGTTCGACCTTGCCGGCACGGCTTCCAATGCCGGAATGACGGGTGAAGAGTCGGACGAGCTGCTTGCCAACTACTTTGGCGCGGCACCCGACCAGGAAATCAAGCGCTCGCACGCGGCCATGCAATGCGCCTCGCTGCTGCGCGAGGCGATGTGGAGCATGGTCTCGGAACTCCACCTCTCCGCCCCCGGCGTCGACTACGTCGCCTACACCGCTGAGAACCTCGAAAAACTCGAGGCGGCGCTCGAAACCTATCGCACGCAATACGGAAAGCTCTGAACATGGCCCTCCCTACTCATGCGCAGATCGTCGTCATCGGCGGCGGCATCATCGGCTGCTCGACGGCCTACCATCTTGCCCGCGACCACAAGGCCGACGTGATCCTGCTCGAACAGGGCAAGCTGACCTCTGGTTCGACCTGGCATGCGGCCGGTCTTGTCGGGCAGTTGCGCTCGTCAGCGTCGATCACGCGGGTGCTGAAATATTCGGTCGACCTTTACAAGGGCCTGGAAGCCGAAACGGGGCTTGCCACCGGCTGGAAGATGACCGGTTGCCTGAGGCTCGCCACCAACCAGGACCGCTGGACCGAATACAAGCGGCTGGCAACGACGGCCAAGAGCTTCGGCATGGACATGCAATTGGTGTCGCCGGAGGAGGTCAAGCGGATGTGGCCGCTTATGGAGACATCCGATCTCGTTGGCGCCTCTTGGCTGCCGACCGACGGCCAGGCAAGCCCTTCCGACATCACCCAGTCGCTCGCCAAGGGCGCGCGCATGCACGGCGCCAAACTGTTCGAGAATGTGCGGGTGACCGGCTTCGAGATGAAGGACGGCCGCATCCTGAAGGTCAGGACCGACCAGGGCGACATCGCCTGCGACAAGGTTGTGAACTGTGCCGGCCAATGGGCGCGGCAGGTCGGTGCCATGGCCGGCATCAACGTGCCGCTGCAGCCAGTCAAGCACCAGTACATCATCACCGAGAAGGTGCCTGGGCTATCGACCGACGCGCCGACCATACGCGACCCCGACCGGCGTACCTATTTCAAGGAAGAGGTCGGCGGGCTTGTGATGGGCGGCTATGAGCCCAACCCGCAAGGGTGGACCACCGGCGATGTGCCCAATGACTGGGAATTCCGCCTGTTCGACGACGACTATGACCATTTCGAACAGCACATGACGCAGGCCATCGCGCGCGTTCCGGCTTTAGAAACCATCGGCGTCAAGCAGATGATCAACGGCCCGGAGAGTTTTACCCCCGATGGCAATTTCATCCTCGGTTCGGCACCGGAATGCTCGAACATGTTCGTCGGCGCTGGCTTCAACGCCTTCGGCATCGCCTCGGGCGGCGGTGCTGGCTGGGTGCTGGCGCAGTGGGTGGTCGACGGCGAGGCGCCACTCGACCTTTGGGTCGTCGACATCAGGCGTTTCTCCAACCTGCACCGCGACCGCCAATGGGTGCTGGACCGCACGCTCGAAGCCTATGGCAAGCACTACACGATCGGCTTTCCGCACGAGGAATATGAGAGCGGCAGGCCCTACATCGTCTCGCCGCTCTATGAGCGGCTGAAGAAGCATGGCGCGGTGTTCGGCTCCAAGCTCGGCTGGGAGCGGCCGAACTGGTTCGCGCCTGATGGCATGGAGGCCAAGGACATCTATTCGATGGGCCGTCAGAACTGGTTTGCACCTGTCGGTGACGAGCACGCTCATGTGCGCCAGGCGGTCGGCATTTTCGACCAGTCGTCCTTCGCCAAATACGAGATGAGCGGCCCCGATGCGGAACAGGCGCTCGATTTCATCTGCGCCAATGACGTGTCGAAGCCAGCGGGACGGCTGACCTACACGCAGTTGCTCAACACACGCGGCGGCATCGAAGCGGATTTGACGGTGGCGCGGCTGGCCGACGACAAGTTCTACATCGTCACAGGTACCGGCTTCCGCACGCACGACCTTGCCTGGATCAGCGACCACATTCCGGCCGGGTTGGAAGCCAGGCTTGTCGACGTGACCGAAGAATTCGGCACGCTTTCGCTGATGGGGCCGAAAGCGAGGCAGGTGCTCGAAGCGGTAACCGACGCCGATGTTTCCAACGCCGCGTTCCCGTTTGGCCACGTCCGCGAGATCACCATCGCCGGCACCACCGTCAGGGCGCTGCGCGTCACCTATGTCGGCGAACTCGGCTGGGAACTGCATGTGCCGATCGGTGCCACAGGCGAGGTATTCGACGCGCTGATGGCGGCTGGCAAGGCGCACGACATCCGCCCCGTGGGCTATCGCGCGCTGGAATCGCTGAGGCTGGAGAAAGGCTACCGCGCCTGGGGCTCCGACATCACGCCCAACGACACGCCCTTCGAAGCAGGGCTTGGCTGGGCGGTGAAACTCAGGAAGAACACCGATTTCCTCGGCCGCAAGGGCCTGGAAAAGCTTGCCGGCACAGCCCTCCCCAAACGTCTTGTCGGCTTCACTGTCGACGACAAGGATGTCGTTCTGGTCGGGCGGGAGACGATCCTGCGCAATGGCGAGCCGGTCGGCTATCTGACCAGCGGCGGCTATGGCTACACGCTGGGCAAGAACATCGGCTACGGCTATGTCCGCAACGCTGCCGGCATCAGCGACTACTACCTCAAATCGGGCGAATACGAGCTAGTCGTGGCGACTGAAAAGGTGGCTGCAAAAATCCATCTCGAACCGATGTTCGACCCGACAGCGGCTAGGGTGAAGGCCTGAGAACTACCGACCTTCGCCAAAAAGCCATGATCTGCACTATCAAGGCTGGCGGGGACGGAACAAGGACTGGACAATGGCGAAGCGGATGATCAGCGCAGTGTCGCGCGCGATGGTGATGGGCGGGCTGTTTTTCCTGGCCGCCTGCCAAACCGGGTCCAACGTGGTTGGCGAAGGTGCCGGTGCTTCGACGACCGGTGTCGCCTATCTCCAGACCATCCGCTCGGAACACGGCCTGCCGCCGCTGAAGCCAGACGCGACGCTGGAGCGCGCCGCGCTGCAGCAGGCCGGCTATATGGCGCGCGCCGGGCGCATGGCGCACACCACCGGCCTCGGCAAGGATTTTGCCGCGCGTATGAACGACAATGGCGTTGCCGGTGCGGCAGCCGAAAACATCGCGCATGGCCGCATGGAGCCGGTCAAGCTCTTTTCGATGTGGATGAATTCGGACGGCCATCGCCGCAACATGCTCGACCCACGCTTTTCCAGCTTCGGCCTCGCTTATGTCCGCGCCGGCGCGGGAAGCGATGAACGCTACTGGGCGCTGGTGCTGGGCAGATAGCCAAGGTGCGATGCGGGCCGCATCCGGCGAGGCCTGATTCCCTGACCCGTTGGCGGCTTCATTGATGTCACGGCATGGATTCCCGACACTCTCCGCTCGTTCCTCGCTCACGAGGTCGGGAATGACGGATTGCAGGTGTCGCCTCGGCAAACCTTCGACGTCAGGGTAGCAAGAACCGTACATGGACGAGAACGGTCATCATTGGCGGAAGCGGCCAACAGGACCCGTCATTCCCGACCTCGTGAGCGAGCAACGCGAGCGGAGAGTGTCGGGAATCCATGCCGTGACCTCCGCGAAGTCAGGGCCGGTGAAGACGTTTCGACGGAGATAGCCGACCAAGGACCGGCCGGTCTGGAGGCTGCCCGCAGCAGCCCAATCAGTGAACGCTGGTCGGGACCGTCTCGGGCTCGGCCTTGTCGACCACCTTCTGGCGGTGGAAGATGAACAGGCCGGCAATAACGATGATCGCCGAGCCGATGAGGCCCTGGGCATCGGGGTAGTCGCCGAAGAAGACGATGCCCATGACCACCGCCCACAACAGCAGCGTGTATTGCAGCGGCGCCAAAAGCGAGGCCGGGGCGAGCTTGAGCGCGCGCGTGATCATCAGATGTGCCGCGCAGGAGACGACGCCGAGCAACAGCATGGCCGACCAGTCAAGCGCATTTGGCGCGCGCCAATCGGTGATCGCGAGCACACCGCCGACAGCGAGTGCGCCCAGCGTCTGCCAGGTGACGAGCGTGGTGTCGTTGGTGGCGCGCAGCTTGCGGCTGAGGATCAGCGTGATCGAGAAGGACAGGCTGCCGACGATGGCAAAGAGCGAAGGCCACGACAGCGAGGCGGTGGATGGGCGCAAGGCGATGACCACGCCGCAGAAGCCGAGCACGATGGCGATCCAGCGGCGCCAGCCGACCTTTTCGCCGAGGAAGAAGTGCGACAGGGCGGCAATATAGATCGGCCCGGCCATGTAGAAGGTCATGACGTCGGCGAGCGGCAGATAGGCGACGGCGGCATAGAAAAACCCGGTGTCGGCGGTGGCGAGCACGACGCGCAGCACCTGCAGGCCTGGACGCTCGACCTTGGTCAGCGGGCCGACGCCTTGCTTGGCGATCATCGGGCCCAGGATGATGAAGGCGCCGATGGAGCGGATGAGCAGGACCTGGCCGACGGAAAAGCTGGTGACCAGCCATTTGCCCATGGCGTCGTTGAGCGCGAACATGAAGTCGCCCAGCAACATGAGAAGGATGCCCGCAAGAACCAGATTGTTCTTCGGGAGGGCGATGGCTTGTCGGAAGGTCATGGGTACAGAATCCGCCGGGCAAAGGGCCCGAATGGCGCTATCTAGGCCCAGAGAGCCGCATTTGCGAGGGCTAACTGCGTCATTGCGATGCGTTGCGGCGTCGCACGCCGGTCAGCGCCTGACGATGACCGGGCGATAGACGACGAAGGGCTCGTTGAAGTCGTCATATGACCTCTCCCTGAACGCCGCGCGGCGGTCGAGATCGATGCGTTGCATGCACGTTGCGAAAGCATCGTTGCGCTTGGTGAAGCCATAGGAGCGGCACTTTGCTTCGTCCGTGGCACGCTGTTCTTCGGCAGTAACGCAGCCGGCGAGCAAGGTTGCGATGAAAAGCATCGAAACTGTCCTGACCCTCATGGCCTTGCTCCTTCTGCGGTCGCCAGAATCTGGATCGCGATTGTAAGCTTTTCGTGAGAATACGAAAAGCTGTCCACCGAACCTCAGATGGCCTGCGGCGGCACGATGTGCCGGCGATTGACCGAGGCCGGGCGGCCCTTGATCGACAGGCTGGTCTCGCGCTTTTCCCGTTCGGCGACGACCTTGCCCTTGGCAACAACGCACAGACGCTCGGCGCGCAGGCGCACCGCCTCGATCGGGTTGCCGGCGTCGAGCACGACAAGGCTCGCGGTCTTGCCGACAGCGAGGCCAAGATGGTCGAGCCCCATGATCTCGGCATTCACCCTGGTGACCATGTCGAAGCAGTGGCGCATGTCGGCCGGGCTCGACATCTGGGCGACGTGCAGGCCCATGAAGGCCACGTCGAGCATGTCGGCTGTACCGAGCGAATACCAGGGGTCGAGCACGCAGTCCTGGCCCCAGCCGACACGGATGCCAGCCTTGAGCATCTCGGGCACACGCGTCATGCCGCGGCGCTTGGGGTAGCTGTCGTGGCGGCCCTGCAGCATGATGTTGATCAGTGGATTGGGGATGGCCGAGACGCCGGCTTCGGCGATCAGCGGGATGAGCTTGGAGACATAATAGTTGTCCATCGAGTGCATCGAGGTCAGATGCGAGCCGGCCACCCTGCCCTGCAGGCCAAGGCGCTGGGTCTCGTAGGCGAGCTGCTCGATGTGGCGCGACAAAGGATCGTCGGTCTCGTCGCAATGCAGGTCGACCATCAGCCCGCGCTGGGCGGCGATTTCGCAGAGTTCGGTCACCGAGCGCGTGCCGTCGGCCATGGTGCGCTCGAAATGCGGAATGCCGCCGACGATGTCGACGCCCATATCAAGCGCACGAATGGTGTTTTGCCGCGCATTGGGCGAGCGGTAGAGGCCGTCCTGCGGGAAAGCGACGAGTTGCAGGTCGATGTAGGGCGCGATCTCCTTCTTGACCTCGAGCAGGGCTTCCACGGCCAGCAGGCGGTCGTCGCAGGTGTCGACATGGGTACGTATGGCAAGCAGGCCCATCGACACGGCCCAGTCGCAATAGGCAAGCGCGCGCTCCTTGACGGCTTCGTGGGTCAGCAGCGGCTTGAGTTCGCCCCACAGCGAGATGCCTTCGAGCAGTGTGCCCGAGGCATTGATGCGCGGCAGGCCGTAAGACAGCGTCGCATCCATGTGGAAATGCGGATCAACGAAGGGCTGGCTGACGAGATTGCCTGACGCTTCGACAACGGACTTCGCCGCAGCTTCGATCCTGGGCTCTATCGCGGCGATCTTGTCGCCCTTAATGCCGATGTCGGCAATGGTTCCATCTGATAGCGTGCCGCCCTTGACGATCAGGTCGAAGCTCATCTTTCGCCTTTCTGATAGGGGATCATCAGCGCCTTGGGATAGGTGGCGCGGCGCGCCACCAGGATCAGCGCCAGGATCGATAGTGCATAAGGCATCATCAGGAACACCTGATAAGGCACGATGCCGCCGGAAAGCTGCTGCAGCCGCACCTGGTAGGCATCGAAGGCAGCAAACAGGATGGCGCCAAGCAGCGCCTTGCCCGGCCGCCATGAGCCGAAGACGACCAGAGCAATGCAGATCCAGCCGCGGCCATTGATCATCTCGAAGAAGAACGAGTTGAACGCCGACATGGTGAGGAACGCGCCACCCACCGCCATCAGCGCGCTGCCGACCATCACCGCGCCCATGCGAATGGCAGTGACGGAGATGCCTTGCGCCTCGACTGCGGATGGGTTTTCGCCAGCGGCGCGGACGGCAAGGCCGACCGGCGTGCGGTAGAGAACCCAGGCGACGACAGCGACGGTGACGAAGGCGAGATAGGTCAGCGGCGTCTGTGAAAACAGCGCCTCGCCGAGCACAGGGATCTTCGACAGGCCGGGGATCGGCAAGGGCTGGAACGGCTCGATCTTCGGCGGCGAGGTCACTTCGGGCAACGCCAGGCGATAGGTGAAATAGGTAAGACTCGTGGCAAGCAGCGTGACGCCGATGCCAACGACATGCTGCGACAGGCCAAGCGGCACGGTGAGCGTGGCGTGCAAAAGCCCAAACATCGCACCGGCAAGGGCAGCGACGAGCACCCCGGTCCACAGGTCACCGCCGGCATAGACGGTGAACCAGCCGGCGAAGGCGCCGGCGGTCATGATGCCTTCGATGCCGAGATTGAGCACGCCGGCGCGCTCGCAGATCAGCTCGCCCATGGTGGCGAAGATCAGCGGCGAGGCGATGCGGATGGCAGCGACCCAGAACGAGGCGGTGAAGAGGATGTCGAGCGCGTCCATCAGCGGCATCCTCGCGGGCAATGGCCTGTCGTTGGAAGGCCGAGTTCTTGCTCGCCCCCCTCTGGCCTGCCGGCCATCTCCCCCTCAAGGGGGGAGATCAGCAGCTTGGCTGCCCCGACATCTTCTGCGAAAGCGATTAGAACGGACCGCAATGAAGGCTGATCTCCCCCCTTGAGGGGGAGATGGCCGGCAGGCCAGAGGGGGGTGGGACGGAGTGCTGACATCATCACTTCCACCTCACCTTGAATCGCGTCAGAAGGATCGCGACCACCATGGTGAGCAGGGCTGTCGCGACCATGACGTCGGCGATGTAGCTCGGCACGCCCGCGGTGCGGCTCATGGCGTCAGCGCCGACGAAGATGCCGGCAACGAAGATCGCCGAGGCAATGACCCCAAGCGGATTGAGCATCGCCAGCATGGCAACGACGATGCCCGAATAACCGTAGCCCGGCGACAGGTCGAGCGTCAGATTGCCCTTGAGACCGGACACTTCCGAAAAGCCGGCAAGGGCGGCGAGGCCGCCAGACAGCAGTGCTGTCTTCATCAGCACACGATTGACTGGAATGCCGACGAAACGCGCGCCCTCGGGGTTGTGACCGACCGCCCGCATCTCGTAGCCGAGCACGGTCTTCTTCATGATGACCCAGACGACGATCGCCGAGACGATGGCGACAACGAAGCCGTAATGCAGGCGCTTGCCCTGGATGATGCGCGGCAACTGGGCCGAGGCGATGACCTTTTGCGACTGCGGCCAGCCAAGCCCCATCGGGTCCTTGAGCACGCCTTCGAGCAACATGGAGACAAACAGCAGCACGATGAAATTGAGCAGCAGCGTGGTCACGACCTCGTCGACGCCGAAACGGGTCTTGAGGATCGCCGGACCAAGCAGCAACAAGCCGCCGGCGAGCATCGCCGCCGCCATGATGACGGGGATGAGGATCACCGAGGGCAGCGGCAGCGCTCCAGTGCCGAGCACGACTGTGACGACGCCGCCGATATAGAGCTGGGCTTCGGCGCCGATGTTCCACAGCTTGGCGCGAAAGGCGACGGCAACGGCAAGGCCGGTGAAGATCAGCGGGGTGGCGCGGGTCAACGTCTCAAGCAGGGCGAATTGCGAGCCGGCAGCGCCCTTAGCGACGAGGTAGAATACCGACAACGGCGAAGCGCCGGCAGCGAGCACGAGCAACGAGGTGATGAGCAGTGTGGCTGCGATGGCCGCCAACGGAAACAGCAAAGTCATGCCGAGCGAGGGCGCGGGTTTGGGCTCAAGCCGCATGATGTTGCCTTCCAGCAGCTTGAGATGTTCGCGGGACAGCGCCCCCCTCAGTCCTGCCGGACATCTCCCCCACAAGGGGGGAGATTGGCAGCGTCTCCCTCGCTGTTTGTCCTGCAACGTCGGCGATTGGCGAGAGGGGCCATGGAGGCTGATCTCCCCCCTTGTGGGGGAGATGTCCGGCAGGACAGAGGGGGGCAACGTAGAGCGCGGCCCGAGCAAAGGTGCATTCGTCGTTCACGCCGCCGCCCCCTCTTCACCATGCCCGGCCATCAGTTCTCCCAGTTCGCGAATGCTGCGCTCGCCGCGCGCAGACGGGCGCGACAGCCGGCCCTTGGACATCACGACGATGCGGTCGGACAGGGCCAAAATCTCTTCGAGGTCTTCGGAAATCAGCAGGATCGCGGCTCCCCTTTGCCGCGCGGCGAGCAGCATGCGGTGGACATAAGCGACGGCGCCGACATCGAGGCCGCGCGTCGGCTGGCTGGCGAGGATGACGGACGGCTCGGGGTCAAGCGCGCGGCCAAGGATGAGCTTTTGCATGTTGCCGCCCGAAAGCAGGCGGATGCGCGCCTCGGGCGACGGGCATTTGACGTCGTAGTCGGCGATGATCTGTTCGGCGAAATCACGCGCTGCCTTCCAGTCGAGAAAACCCATGCGGCTGAAGCGCGGGCTGGCGTAGCGCTCGGCAATGACATTCTCTGTCACGCTCATGTCGCCGATGGTGCCGACGGCATGACGGTCCTCGGGGATGCGGGCAATGCCGTGATCAAGAGCTGCCTTCGGTGACCAGTCGCCAATTTGCGTGCCGCCGATCACTACTTTTCCACCGGTTGGGCGTTCCGTGCCGGCGAGCAAAGCGGCAAGTGCTGCCTGGCCGTTGCCGGAAACACCGGCAAGGCCGGTGATTTCACCGGCGCGCAAAGTGAGCGAGACACGGTCGAGTGCAGCACCGTTACGGCGCGCGGTCGAAACACTGTCGAGCATGAGAAGGGCCGCGCCGGGTTTGACCGCCGTGACCTCGGCCGGCTTGACCTCCTGTCCAACCATCAGCGCAGCGAGTTCCTTGCGGTCGGTTGCGGCGGTGGCGCGCTCGCCGGCAAGGCGACCTGACCGCAGCACAAGCACGCGGTCGCTGACGGCCATGACCTCATGCAGCTTGTGGGAGATGAAGATGATCGACAGGCCCTTGGCGACGAGCAGCTTGAGCGTGCGAAACAGCGCGTCTGTCTCGGCCGGCGTCAGCACCGCCGTGGGCTCATCGAGGATCAGGATGCGGGCGTCGCGGTAAAGCGCCTTGAGGATTTCGACGCGCTGGCGTTCGCCGACCGAAAGGCTGGACACGGTTGCGGCCGGATCGACCGCCAAGCCAAAGTCGGTCGAAAGCTGCTCAATGCGCAGGCGCGCCGCCGCCCGGTCGAGACGCGGCAGCCACAGGCTTTGCGTGCCGAGCGCGATGTTTTCCAGCACGGTCATATTGTCGGCGAGGGTGAAATGCTGGTGGACCATGCCGATGCCGGCGTCGAGTGCCGCGCGCGGATCGCCCGGCGGCAAGGGCTTGCCGAATGCCTCGACACTGCCCTCGTCGGCGACATAGTGGCCAAACAGGATGTTCATCAGCGTCGTCTTGCCGGCACCATTTTCGCCAAGCAGGGCAATGACCTCGCCGCGCTTGAGCGCGAAGGAAATGGCGTCGTTGGCCGTGAGCGGGCCGAAACGCTTGGTGATGCCGGTGAGGCGCAGGACGGGAAGTTCAGGGGCGATGGACATGGGATGGCCGCAGCGATGGAGATCCCTTCTCCCCGTTCACGGGGAGAAGGTGGCCCGAAGGGCCGGATGAGGGGCGGCTCCAACTTCCGAGAGGCCAATGCTGCCCCTCATCTGCCTGCCGGCATCTTCTCCCCGTGAACGGGGAGAAGAGAGCTGTCATCAGCTCGATTTCGGCTCGGCGTCGTTGATCTCGACGGTGAACGAGCCGTCCTTGATCGCCTTTTCCTTCGCCGCAACCTTGGCCTTCACATCATCAGGCACCTTGCTCTCGAAGGTGCCGAGCGGGGCAAGCGACGAACCGCCGTTCTTCATGAACGAATAGACGCCATAGTCCTCGGCCTTGAAGGTGCCGGCCTTGACCTCGGCAATCGCCTTGTCGAGCGTCGGTTCGAAGTGCCAGAGCGCGGAGGCAACCACAGTTTCAGGATAGTCGACCTGGGTGTCGATGACGTTGCCGATGGCCAGGACCTTCTTTTCCTTGGCGGCGTCGGAGACACCAAAACGCTCGGCGTAGAGCAGGTCGGCACCACCATCGATCTGGGCGAAGGCGGTCTCCTTGGCCTTGGGCGGGTCGAACCACGAGCCGATGAATGCGACCTGGAACTTGGTGTCGGGCGCACTTTCCTTCACGCCGGCCATGAAGGCGTTCATCAGCCGGTTGACCTCGGGGATCGGATAGCCACCGACCATGCCGATGTTCTTCGACTTGGTCATAGCGCCGGCGACAATGCCGGAGAGATAGGAGGCGTCCTGGATATAGTTGTCGAACACCGAGAAATTCGGCACCGCGGCATCCGGCTTGAAGCTGGAACCCATCAGGAAAGCAACGTCGGGATAATCCTTGGCGACGGCGCGGGCGGCATCCTCGACGCCGAACACCTCGCCCAGGATCAGCTTGTGGCCGGCCTCGGCATATTCGCGCATGACGCGCTCATAATCGTTGTTGGCGGTGTTTTCCGAATAGACATATTCGATGTCGCCGCGTTCCTTGGCAGCGTTCGCCGCCTTGTGGATACGGCTGACCCACTGCTGCTCGACAGGCACGGTGTAGACGGCGGCGACCTTGATCGGATCGGCCGCAAACAGGCGGACGGGCATTCCAGCCACCGCGACCACCGCGGACGCACCCGCTGCCTTGATCAGGGTACGCCTGGACAAGCCGAAATCAGTTGAATTTCTTGGCATTCTTTCCACCTCTGGCTGGTTTTGGTCTTCTTTGGCGAAGGCGTCTTTTTTATCGTTTGGTCAACGGTATGCGAAATCGCCGATAGCGGCAATCGGTGGCCGCCCGCTGTCCACCATGTCCTTGCTGCCCGCGACGGTTGGTCCCTAAATTTGGCAGTTTCCCTTCGCCAATCGTTGCTTTATATAGACCCGCGCAGGGGTGCGACCCAAGGGACTCATTGATTTGTTTGGTTTTTTTCGTCCGACACAGAACCATCTCCTGATCTGGCGGCTGATACGGGAGTCATTCCGCCAGCATGCGTTCGGCTATGCCGTTGCAATCGCTTCGATGATGGTGGTGGCCGGCATGACCGCAGCCAGCGCCTGGATCATGCAGGACATCACCAATGAGTTCGTGATCGGCAAGGATCTCAACCGCGTCTACCAGATCGCGGGGTTGGTGGCGGGTATCTTCATCATCAAAGGCCTCGCCACCTTTCTGCAGGCATTTTTCCTGAGCCGTGTCGGCAACAGCATCATCGCCGACCGCCAGCGAAAAATCTACGATCGCATCCTGGCGCAAGGCATCTCTTTCTATCATTCGGTCCCGTCGTCGGACCTGATCACCCGCGTCACCCACAACGCCCAGGCGGCGCGAAATGTGCTCGACGTCATCGTCACCTCGTTTGTGCGCGACCTGTTTTCGCTGATCGGCCTGATCTTCGTGATGGTCTACCAGCAGCCGGTCATGTCGCTGGTCGCCTTCATCGTCGGACCGATCGCCATTTTCGGCGTCAATCTGATCCTGCGCCGGGTGCGCAAGATCATGGAGGCGGAGTTCCTCTCGCTCGCCCAGATCGTACAGGTCATGCAGGAGACGACTGTCGGCGTCAGGATCGTCAAGTCCTTCAATCTCGAGCCGATCATGCGCACCCGCATGCACCGCGCGGTTTCCGACGTCGAAAAGCGCGCCAACTCCATAGCGGCGCTCGAAGCAGGCACCAGCCCGATCATGGAAACACTGGCGGGCCTGGCCATCGCCGGCGTGGTTCTGGTCAGCGGCTATCTGGTCGTCCAGGGTGGACAGACGCCGGGCAGCATCATGTCGTTCATCACGGCCCTGCTGCTGGCCTACGAGCCTGCCAAGCGCCTGGCGCGCTTCCGCGTGTCGCTGGAGGCCGGCCTGATCGGTGTGCGCATGATGTTCGAGCTTTCTGACCGTCCGCTGACGCTTGCCGAGAAACCTGGAGCAACAGCACTGGTGCCCGGTACCGGCATGATCGAGCTCAAGGACGTCAGCTTCTCTTATGCCGACGGCGAGCCGGTGCTGCGCGATCTCGACCTCATCTTCCCGCCCGGCAAGATGACGGCACTTGTCGGCCCATCCGGCAGTGGCAAGTCGACGGTCATGAACCTGATCATGCGCATGTACGATCCCGACAGCGGCGAGGTGTTGTTCGATGGACAAGACATCGCACACGCGACGCTGCACTCGGTGCGTGACCGCATCGCTTATGTCAGCCAGGACACGTTCCTGTTCTCCGGCACGATCATGCACAATATCCGGCTCGGCCGAGAAGGCGCGAGCGACGAAGAGGTGATCGCAGCCTCCAAGGCCGCCAATGCGCACGATTTCATCATGTCGCTGATGAACGGCTACGACACCCAGGTCGGCGAGAACGGCGCCCTGCTTTCGGGCGGCCAGAAGCAGCGCCTGTCGATCGCACGCGCCATCCTGCGCGACGCCAACGTTCTGTTGCTCGACGAAGCGACCAGCGCGCTCGACGCCGAGTCGGAGTCGCTGTTCCGCGAAGCGCTGGAGAAGCTGTCGTCCGGGCGCACCACGATCGCCATCGCGCACCGTCTGTCGACCGTGCACCAAGCCGACAACATCGTGGTGATGCAGGACGGCAAGGTTGTCGAGCAGGGTCGCCATACCGATCTCATCAAGGCCGATGGCCTCTATCGCAGGCTCTACGAATTCCAGCTCATGGGCTGAGCCGAAACCAGCCTACAGAACTTTCGAAAGCCGCGACCGGGATGCCGGGCGCGGCTTTTTCATTTGGTGCGCATTCCCAACCGCACTTGCCGATATGCCGACGCCATGATACTTAAGTAATTGCTTCAGTGTTTAGAAACAGCATGATCAATGAGGTTTCCGGCATGTCGTTGACGTTCCATTTCCACCCTCTGGCCTCGTTCTGCCACAAGGCTCTGATTGCCTTGTACGAGAACGACATCGCGTTCGAGCCGCTGATCGTCGACCTGGGGGAGCCGATATCACGAGCGGCGTTCCTGAAACTCTGGCCGATCGGCAAGATGCCGGTGCTGCAGGATCATGCGCGCGGCTGCGTCGTGCCGGAATCGAGCATCATCATCGAATATCTCGATCAGCATTATCCTGGGCCAGTGAAGCTTGTTCCCGTCGACCCTGACGAGGCGCGACGGACGCGGTTCAGCGACCGCTTCTTCGACCTCTATGTCCAGGTACCGATGCAGAAGATCGTGACCGACAGGATCCGACCCGCAGGCAGTAACGACCCGCACGGCGTGGCGACGGCTAGGGCGCAGCTTGAGACCGCGCTCGGCATGGTGGAGCACGACATGCAATCCAAGACCTGGGCAATGGGCGAGAGCTTCACGATGGCCGACTGTGCCGCGACCCCTGCCCTGTTTTACGCCGACAAGATCATGCCGCTCGCGGCCAGCTATCCCAAGGCGGCCGCTTATCTCGGCCGGCTGATGGCGCGGCCTTCGGTGGCACGCGTCTACAAGGAGGCCGAGCCTTATTTCAAGATGTTCCCCGGCTGATAGGAAATCCCAATGCTGCATGATCCGGCACAACTCGACCTGATGTTCCAGGCGCTGGCCGACCCGGCCCGGCGCGGCATGGTCGACCGGCTGTGCCAGGGGCCGGCTTCGGTCAGCCAGTTGGCGGAGCCCTTCGCCATGTCGCTATCGGCGGTGGTGCAGCACCTGCAAGTGCTGGAGGCGAGCGGTCTTGTCCGCACGGCCAAGGTGGGCCGCGTGCGCACCTGCCAGATCGAGCCGACGGCCCTGAGGCGCGCCGAAAGCTGGATTTCAGAACGCCGGATGCTGTGGGAGGAGCGCCTCGACAGGCTGGGCGAATTCCTGGCCGAGACATCAAACGAACCGGAGCAAGGGAGTTCGACGTGACCAAACGATCCGTAACGCATGCCACATTCACCATCGAGCGCCGCTATGACGCGTCGCCGGCGCGGGTCTTTCATGCGCTGAGCGACCCTGTCGCCAAGGCGCGCTGGTTTTCCAGGCCCAAGGAGTGGGGCAGGATGGAGCACAAGATCGACTTTCGTGTCGGTGGCCGCGAGCTGAATTCGGGCGGACCGAAGGGCGGACCGGTGCATAGATTCGATGCGGTCTATCATGACATCGTGCCCGACGAGCGCATCGTCTACAGCTACGACATGCATCTCGGCGACACCCGCATCTCGGTGTCGCTGGCAACCTTCGAATTGGCACCTGAAGGTACCGGCACACGGCTTACCTTCACCGAGCAAGGCGCGTTTCTCGATGATTTCGACGACGCTGGCGGCCGCGAGCGTGGCACACGCCAATTGCTCGACGCGCTGGGCGCCGAGCTTGAACGGCAGGCGGTCGCCTAAGCTCAGTCGATGCGGATGAACACGCCCTTGGTGTTGAGATACTCGTCGAGGTGCTCGGCACCGCCCTCACGGCCGTAGCCGCTCATCTTGTAGCCACCGAAGGGAATGGCCGGGTCGATGGCGTGGTAGGTGTTGACCCACACAGAGCCGGCATGGAGCCGCCGCGACAGCTGGTGCGCGGTGACGAGGTCGCGGGTGAAGACACCAGCGGCAAGGCCATAGGGCGTGTCATTGGCGCGGCGCACCACCTCGTCGAGCGTGTCGAAGGGCAGCGCCGAGATCACCGGTCCGAAAATCTCCTCACGTGCAATGCGCATGGTGTCGGAGACATCGGCGAAAACCGTGGGCGCGACGAAATTGCCGGCCGCGAACGCACCATCCGAGAGCCTGCTGCCGCCAGCGACGAGGCGAGCGCCCTCCTCGGCGCCGGCACGCAGATAGCCCTCGACGCGGTCGAGCTGGCGCTGTGAGATCAGCGGGCCGATCTCGGTGTTCGGGTCAATGCCGTTGCCGATGCGCAAGGTTCCGGCATAGGCCGCCAGTCGCGCGACGAACTCATCATGGATGGAGCGCGCAACAAACAGCCTGGAGCCGGCGATGCAGATCTGGCCGGAATTGGCGAAGACCGACATGGCGGCGACTGGCACAGCGCGTTCTAGGTCAGCATCGGCGCAGACAATGACCGGCGACTTGCCACCGAGTTCGAGCGACACGCGCTTGAGGTTGCCGGCGGATGCCCGCACGATGCTCTGGCCGGTGGCGGTGGAGCCGGTGAAGACAATCTTGTCGACGCCCATATGTTCCGCAAGTGGCGCGCCGGCCTCGGGGCCGGTGCCGGTGACAATGTTGACGACACCGTCGGGAACGCCCGCCTCGGCCATCAGTTCGGCGATCAGGAGCGGCGTCAGCGGCGCTTCCTCGGACGGTTTCAGGACCACTGTGCAGCCGGTGGCGAGTGCCGGGCCGATCTTCCAAACCGACGCGGCGGTCGGCGCATTCCACGGGATGATGGCGCCAACGACGCCAACCGGTTCCTTGCGTGTATAAGAAACGATGTCGCCGGCCAGCGAGTTCTCGATGGTCTGGCCGTGGATGGCGGTGGCCATGCCGGCGTAATAACGCAGCATGCCGAGTACCCGGTTGGCGTTGCCCCGCGCCCTGACGATGGGCAGCCCCATGTCGATGGTGTCGGAGATGCAGATCTCTTCCCAGTGACGCTCGAACAGATCGGCGATCTTCAGCAACAGCTTCTGCCGCTCATGCGGCTTGAAACGGCTCCACGGCCCGTCAAAGGCGTTGCGAGCGGCAGCGACGGCGCGCTCGACGTCCTTTTTGCTGCCGCGCGGCACGGTGGCGATGACCTCGCCAGTGGCGGGATTGCGGGTCTCCATCGTCTGGCCGGAAGCGGCCTCAACCCAGGCACCGCCGATAAACATCGGGCGATGGCGGCCGTCGAGCAAATGGCGGGGCTGGGCGATGGTCATGACTTGGCTCTCCGCGACGCCGCAACGGGCAACGGTGCCCAACGCTTCGTCAGTCCCGCAAGCCTAGGCTGGAGACATCAGGCCATTCAAGTCATTGCGATGGGGCCAGCCGCCAAGCGTCAGGCGATGGCGGTGCGCTCGAAGTCGCCAGTGTTGCGGTCCATCAGCCACAATTCGCCCGCCGAGATGTCGAACCAGGCGCCGAATATCTCCAGCCGCCCCTTCTGTTCGAGAATCTTGACGCATGGGAAGGTGCGCAGATTGTTGATGGAGTAGCGGATCGAGATGCGTTCCAGCGCGGTCTGCCGCTCGGCCTGGGTCATCATCGTGTTGCCGGTGACGGCTTCGGCCGCGGGTGCGACAAGGCTCATCCACTTGCCGATGAAGTCGCCCGGCGAAAGCGGTGCTGAATTGGGGTCGAGCGCCGAGCGGATGCCACCGCAACGGCCGTGGCCCATCACCACGATGTTCTTGACCTTGAGGCTCTGCACCGCGAACTCAAGCGCTGCCGACGTCGAGTGGTATTCGCCGTCGGGCGAATAGGGCGGCACCAGATTGGCAACGTTGCGGACGACGAACAGCTCGCCCGGGCCGGAATCGAAGATGGTTTCAGGCGCAGCGCGGGAATCGCAGCATGCAATGACCATTGTCTCAGGCGACTGGCCTTCGCGTGCCAGCGACTTGTAATGGTCGGTCTCGGCCGCATAGCGACCGGTCATGAAGTTGCGGTAACCGGCGAGCAGTGTCTCTGGCAGGTGCGACATGAGCTTGGCCTTAAACAAAAAAGGCCGTCGCGGCAAATGCAAATGCGGCGACAAAGCGATGCTTGCCACTTCGGATATGCGCCCACCCCGGCATCCTCTCAACCAGTGGATGAGAGCCCTATAGCTTTACCATGCCGGCAGTTGGGTTATGCTGCGCTTGCGGCCGTGAGAGAACGCCTTGGCAGGTTTGCCCGCTCAAGATGTTGCGGCCAGCCCAATCTGCAACGCATCAAGGAGAGTGACATGCGCTTGCTCCTTTTCGCAGTTTCGATCTTCTGTCTACTGGCTGTGCCGGCCACGCCGTTCCAGTTCACCGCTCGTGCACAAGCCCAGGAATGCACGGGGGAAAATTGCCCCAAGCCGAGCGGCCAGGGCCGCGACTGCGAACACAAGAAGGAAAAGACAGTCAGCTGACGCCTCGGCAGACGGCTTAGGGATTGAGCGCAGGCAAGGCCGGGGGTGAAGCGATTCTGCCCGCGTTGCTGGCCAACCATTGTTTTCTGGCGCGGGCTATTCCGGTCGACAGCTTTTGAGGATCACCGGGTCCGGCATCCGGCTTCGCTGCGAAGATTGCACTTTCGAACCGCTCGAACTCTTGCTGAGTCGCCTCGTCGCCGGTCTGGCGTAGCCAGGCAGAAACCGGCGCGACACCCGCCCGTCGCGACCAGGAGTCGAGCGCCGCATAGATGACGGGCAACTTGCCCGACCGGCATGCTTGCTCAAAGTGCTGGAAGTAGGCAGCCTCGGATTGTTCATGTTCCAGCCGCCGCGCATGGCGCCAAGCGCTGAGGCGCGGCAAGACGCTCGTGAGGAGCCAGGCCAAGGCCGCGAGCCCACCAACCAATGCAGCCGCCCATGGCCAATAGTTCAGCCATGTTTTCCATGCCGGGGGCGCTGCCTCCTTTGGCGCCGCCGGCGGTGCGATGGCCGGCTTGAAGGCAGCGGCCTCGGCGACCGACACCGCGATTTCGGGTGCCTGCGCCGTTTCATGCTTTTGCGATGCTGGATCGTACCAATCGATTTCGACAGCCGGCAGCACATAGCTGCCCGCCTTTTCGAAAGCATATGTGACGCGGTCGATGCGTTTGCCGCCGCCGTCCTGATCGGAGAGCACGGGGTCGTGCGGATAGATGCGCACGCCATCGGGCGCGGCAAAATCCGGGACCGGGATCATCATCGCCTGCATGCCCTGGGCGCTGACGGTAACAGTGCGAACCAGCGTATCCCCGGCTTTCAGGCCGCCGGGCTCGCGGTCGAGGTTTTGCGTGACAGTCAGCTTGGTTGCGGCCGCCACATTTCCGGCGGCAGCGCCCGGCACGCCGGCAACGGTGAATTTCACCTGCGGCAGCGTGACCGATCCATTGGTCGCCTGGCCCGGAACCGCCGCATAGGCGAACGTGATCTCGGCGGGCGGCAGCACGTAGTCGCCGGGCACTTGCGGGGTGACGAAATAAAGCCGGCGAATGCCCGAATAGCTCTCGCCGCCGATTGTCTCGACGAGATTCAACGCCCGTACATCCGGCAAGGTGACGATGGCATTCGGAATGTCGAAATTCGGGAACTGCGGCGCCGACATGAAGAAATTCGGCACCAGAACGTCGACCTGGACCTGAACCTGCTGGCCCGAAACGATGGGCGCCGGCGTCAGAATGTCGACTCGGACGACAGGCTCGGCGGCATGCAGCGGCGCAACGGAAACCAGGGCCAGGAACAGCAAAACCAGGAAGCGGGCGACGACGTTCATTGCTTCGCTCCCGCCACTTCGAGGGCGAACCGTCGGGCCAGCAGGTCGGTGGGCGTGACCTGGATGTTGCGCATCCACATCTCGGCCGTCTGCTGCGCCAGGTCTACCGTGCCCTCCTTGCCTTTCTTGCCCTTGTCGTCGAACTGGATCTGGTCCGGCTTGTCGCCAGGCGCTTCCTCCGGATTGTCGTCGATCTCCTTCTTGTCGGCGATCACCTTCTCCAGAAGCGCGAGATTGGCCTTGGCCTCGGGCCAGTCGGGCCGCAGCTTCAGCGCCTCCTTGAGGCTCGCCACTGCTTCGTCGAGCTTGTCGAGATAGGCCAGCGCATTGCCCTGATTGTAGTAACTCTCGGCGGTTCTGACCTGCGCGAAGGCGTCAATCGCATCTGAAAACTTGCCCGCGCGATAGAGCGCGACGCCGCGCCACATCGGGCCGGTGAAATGCGCCGCCGCGCCGGCATAGTCGCCCTTGTCGAAGGCCACGCGCCCTTGCTGGTCGGGCGTCAGCCACATGCCGGCGAAATCGAACTCGGCGGCATCGGCGCGGCCGGGTGCCACAAGGGTGGCTGCGACGAGTGCTGCGAAAACCCATTGCACGGTCCAGCCGCGACGAAACCAGAACGCACCCAGCACGGCAATGGGAATGACGAGCCACCAGCCGACATCCAGCCAGCGTGTGTGGCCTTCGGCGAGCTTGGCCTGCAAATGGCTTTGCACGCGCTGCGCGATCCATCTGACATCGCTGTCATCGGCGGTGATGGTGGCGACACGAACCCCGGCATCGCGCCCGAGCGCCTGCAACTGCGCCACATCGAGCTTCGCGATCACACGGCCGCCGCCTTCGGACAGGAACTCGCCCTCGCCTGTCTTGACCGGCCCGCCCTCGGCGGTGCCGACGCCCAGAACCATGATCTCGTTGTTGCCGGCATAATTTTTGAAGGCATTCGTGGCCGCCGGCTCGACCCCATCGGTGAGAAACAGCAGCGTGCCCGGCACCTCTTCGTTTTTCAGCCCGGCCTCGGCGGCTTGCAGCGCCTTGGCCGTATCCTTGCCCGCGACGGGCATGATCCTTGTCTGCAGCGCATTGACATAGGTCTTGACCAGATCGGCGTCATCGGTCAGCGGCAGCACCATGTGGGCGGAACCGGCATAGGCGTAAACCGCGGTGCGCGCGCCGGGCCTCAGCTTGAGCAGGTCCTGGACCTTGAGCTTGACCCGCTCAAGCCGCGAAGGCGTGATGTCGATGGCATCCATCGTCTGCGAGACGTCGATCACCAGCACCAGCGGCGCCCTGTCCTCGACGAAAGGCGGCTGCTGGCGCTGCCAGGTCGGCCCTGCCGTAGCGAAAGCGCCGAGCGCGATGAGGACGCCGATAAAATGCACCGGCCGCCACCGCTTGCTGCTTTGCCGGTCGATCAGAAGATTGTCGAGCAGATGCGGCGCGATGAGACCGCTCAGCCGCGCCCGCGCATCGGTCTGCCGGGACACGAGAAACACCAATGCGGCGGCCGCAACAAGCGCGAGAAGCCACCAAGGCCGGAGGAAATGAAAATCCGCGATCATGAGGCCTGCCCCGTCCGAATGGCCGGCGCGCGGCGGAGAAGGGCCCAAAGCCATGCGAACAGGTGATAGGCGATCAGCAGCAGCAGTGCGGCTCCCAGGGGATAGCTGAACAGTTCGATCTTGGGGCGCCAGGAAAGCGTCGTCTGGTTGGCGGGCGTGATCTTGTCGAGTGTGGCGTAGATGTCCGCCAGCTGGCTCTGGTCCTGTCCGAAGAAATAGCGGCCACCGGTCGTCGCGGCGATCTTCTGCAGCGCGGCGATGTCGAGCTTGTCTTCGCCCGTGGCGCTCGGATCGCCGATACCGACGGTATGGATGACGATCTTGTTTTGCTTGGCGATATCGGCCGCACGGTCCGGCGGCATCTTGCTTGCCGTATCGTTGCCGTCGGTCAGAACGACAAGCACCTTTTCCGGCGCCTTGCTGTCGGCGAACATCTTGATGGCAAGGCCGATGGCATCGCCCAGCGCCGTGCGTGGCCCCGCCATGCCAGGCAGAGCATCCTCGATCATGGTCTGGACGGTAAGGTGGTCGAGCGTGAATGGCACAAGCGGATAGGGCGCGTCGCCAAAGGCAATCAGCCCGACACGGTCGCCTTGCCGGCGCTTGACGAAGTCGCTGACGACCTGCTTCACGGCTTCGACACGGGCTTCGAGCTGGCCGGACGGATCGCGAAAATCGCGCGTGTCCATCGATTGCGACAGATCGAGCGCCAGCATCAGGTCACGCTGCGGTTCGGTCTTGGTGATCGGCGGCTCGATAAATTGCGGACGGGCCAAGGCCAGGACGATGAGGAACCAGCAGATCGGGGCGAGCAGCCTTTGCACCCAGTTGGTGCGTGGCACGACCGAGCCTTGGGTCGGCACCACGCCCGCGGCATCCGCCACCTCGCCGAAGAACGGGATGCGGATGGCCGCCGTTTCCTCGCGATAGGCCGGTACCAGCCACCAGATGAGCAATGGCAGCGGCAGTACGGCGAGCAGCCATGGATACTCAAGCTGATACAATATGGCCCTCGATCCATCGGCGCGCGGAGGCCGCGAACATGCGCGCGTCGTCTTCGCTGACGCTGGCGCGGCTTTGCCTTGAACGGTATTCGAGATCGTCGAGCAGCTGTGCCGCCGGCTCCGGGAAGGACTTTTCGCCGCCGTGCTTGCGCAGGAAAGCGAGCCAGTCCCCGCCGCTGAGCGAAGCCACGGCATCGCGAGGCCAGGCGGCGAGAGCGACGCGCTTGAGCAATTCCGGCATGGCTTCAAGCGCTTGCGCACGCGCCGCCGCATCCCCCAGCCTCTGCTCGATCCGGGTCAATTCGGCAAGCGCGTCGCGGCGATAGCGGTTGGCGACGCGGCGCCTGTGCCAGCGCCACACGGCAAGGGCGAGCAGCAGCGCTGCGACCAGTGCCAGCAGCGCCCAGCCCCAGGTCTGAGGCATCCACGAAACAGGTTGCGGAACGGCGATGTCGGCCAGTTTCTGCAGCGCCAGGCGGGTGATCGGATCCCCTTTGAGCGGATCTGGCTCCATGGTCAGCGCCTTCTTTGCCGCCAGGCAAGCTGGCCGAGCGTCCGGCGCAATTGCGGTGCGGTCGCCTCGGCGGCCGAGACCAGAAGCATCGGCAGGCCAAGCTCCTGTTGCCAGGCCATCAGTTCCTCGCCACGCTTTCTGGCGAAGTCGGCGACACCGCTTCTGACCTTGCCGTGTCCGAGCGGCAGCTCCGCCTGCATGCTGCCGCCGCTGACGACGATGTGGCCGCTCTCGGGCAGGTCGAGTAGGAACGGATCGTAGACCAGCACGGCGAGCACATCATTGCTGATCGTCAGCCGCAAAAGCAGGTCGCGGGTGCGCTGGCCGTGGCCTTCGAAATCGCTGATGACGATGACCAGGTGATCGTGGCGCGCCACATTGGCGACAGCCTCGAGCGCGAGGTCGAGCTGGCCCGATCCGCGATGGTCGGACAGGTCGGCGCTCAGCTCGCCATTTTGCCTGGCGATCGCGCCGGCCAATTCGATGACGGCGGCACGGCTGCGATGCGGCCTAAGTTCGTCGATGCGGGTGTCGTTGAACACAAAACCGCCGACACGGTCGCCGAGGTTCATCACCCGCCAGGCGCAGAGCGCCGCGGTCTCTGCCGCCGTCACCGACTTCATCATCAGGCGGCTGCCGAAAAACATGTTCATGCGCTGGTCGACGACGATCAGCGCGGGCCGATCCTTCTCCTCGTCATAGACGCGAACGAAGGGCTTGCCGGTGCGCGCGGTCACCCGCCAGTCGATGGTCCTGATGTCGTCGCCGGGCAGATAGTCGCGCAGTTCCTCGAAGGAAAGCCCGCGCCCGCGCATATTGGACGCGTGGCGGCCGGCGAGCAGGCGATTGACGGGCTGCTTGCGGAGAAAGCTGAAATCCCGCGCGGCGGCTTCAAGCGCTACCAGCTGCTCGACAGTCGTATAGACGCCCGTGGTCGGGCCCGGCGCCGCGGTGCGCGGCCTCGTCAGCCCTTTCGACCGTCCCAGCGCTGACAGGGAGAAGCCCATGGATGCCTCCGTCAGGCGACCGCCACAAGTTCGACGACACGGTCGACCACCTGGTCGGCGGTGACGCCGGCGGCATGCGCCTCGTAGGACAATATCAGGCGGTGACGGAAAACGTCATGCACAACCGCCTTCACATCGTCGGGACTGACATAGTCGCGGCCCTTGAGCCAGGCATTGGAGCGGGACACCTTGTCGAGCCCGATCGAACCGCGCGGACTGACGCCGACCTGGATCCAGCTCGCCAGATCCTTGTCGAGCTTGGCCGGCTCGCGTGTCGCGTAGACAAGGGCGACGATGTAGTTCTCCACCGCTTCGGAAACGGTGATGCCACCTATCTGCTTGCGCGCTTCAAAGACCGATTTCGGGTCGAGCTTGGCGGCCTGCTTGCCGGCGGGCTTGGCGTTGCCATCTTCTTCGCTGCGCACCAGCCGCATGATCTGGGCTTCGGCCTCGCGGGCGGGATAGTTGACCTGGACATGCATGAGGAAACGGTCGAGCTGGGCCTCGGGCAGCGGATAGGTGCCCTCCTGCTCGATCGGGTTCTGCGTCGCCATGACCAGGAACAATTCGGGCAATGGGTGGCTTTCGCCGCCGACAGTGACCTGCCGCTCCTCCATCGCCTCCAAAAGGGCGGACTGCACCTTGGCGGGCGCGCGGTTGATCTCGTCAGCGAGGATCAGGTTGGCAAACACCGGTCCCTCCTGAAACTTGAACTCTCCCTTGCCACCCTCAGTGAAATAGACCTCCGAACCGGTGATGTCGGACGGCAGGAGGTCAGGCGTGAACTGGACGCGCGACAGCTTGGCATCGAGGTTCTTCGCCAGGCTCTTGATGGCGCGGGTCTTGGCAAGACCGGGCAAGCCCTCGACCAGCAGATGGCCGTCGCTCAGCAGCCCCAGCAACAGGCGCTCGACCATGGCGTCCTGGCCGATGATCGACTGGCCGATGCGCTTGCCAAGGTCGACGATGTCGTCGCGTGCGGTCATGCTGAGCCCCCGTAAGAAGTTGCCGGACGCATCGCCAATGGCGATGCGTCCGTTTGTGCTTTGAGATCGAGCTAGAGCCGCTCGATTATCGCGTTATTTTTCGATGCCGCGATCCTTGAACGACTTGTCGATCGCCTTGTTCACCTCTTCGCGAACCCCTTCGATGTTGAAGCTGGCAACGCGCTGGCTGGGCGGATACTTGACGAAAGTTTCAAGCAAGGCACCGGCCTTCAGCTGGCCCTTGACGAGAAGATAGTCGTTCCTGACCAGCCAGTCATTGTACTGGTCGGAGACGATGTCTGCCCGCTCGTAGGGATCCATGCGCAGGTTGTAGAGCTTGGGAACGCGCAGCGTGACCAACGGCTCCTGCCAGACTCCAAATCCGCCGGGGACCCGCTGCTCGTGGAAGACGACCTTCCAGTCGTCGTAACGGGTAGCGACAAGATTGCCGTCATCGTCAAAGTAGAAGAAGTCGCTGCGCGCGCTCTTGTCTGCCTTGCCGGTGAGGTAATCGAGCTGGTTGTAGCCGTCGAGGTGGTTGGTGAAGGTCGTCTGGCTTCCCTCGGGCTTCCATCCCTTCAGCAGGCGGTCCTTGATGTCGGTGTCGCCAGCGGCTGCAAGCAGCGTCGGGAACCAGTCGAGACCGGAAACCATTCCGTTGGAGACCTGACCCGGCTTGACGTGACCCGGCCAGCGAACCATCGCGGGCACGCGGAACGCGCCTTCCCAGTTGGTGTCTTTTTCGCTGCGGAACGGCGTCGTCGCCGCATCCGGCCACGACCACTGGTTCGGGCCGTTGTCGGTCGTGTAGACGATGATGGTGTTGTCGGCGATGCCGAGATCATCGATCGCCTTCAGCAGCTTGCCGACGTCGCCGTCATGCTCGACCATGCCATCGGCATACTCGTTGCCGACCATGCCGCTCTGGCCGCGCATGGATTCGCGCACGTGCGTGAACGCATGCATGCGGGTTGTGTTCATCCAGGTGAAGAAAGGCTTCTTGGCCTTGGCCTGGCGATCCATGAAGTCGATGGCGGCGGCCGTCGTCTCGTCGTCGATCGTCTCCATGCGCTTCTTGGTCAGCGGACCGGTGTCCTCGACCTTGCCGTCCGCAGAGGCTTTTATGACGCCGCGTGGCGAGTATGCCTTGAGGAATTCCTTGTCGTCCTTGGGCCAATAAGGGGCTTCCGGCTCTTCTTCGGCGTTGAGGTGGTAGAGGTTGCCGAAGAATTCATCAAAACCATGCGCGGTCGGCAGGTACTTGTCCTGGTCGCCGAGGTGGTTCTTGCCGAACTGGCCGGTTGCATAGCCCAGCGGCTTGAGCGCCTGGGCAATGGTGATGTCGCCGTCCTGCAATCCGACCGGCGCGCCGGGCGCACCGACTTTGCACAGACCCGTGCGCAGGCAGACCTGGCCCGTGATGAAGGTCGAGCGGCCCGCCGTACAGCTGTTTTCACCGTAATAATCGGTGAACATCATGCCTTCTTTGGCGATGCGGTCGATGTTGGGCGTCTTGTACCCTACCAGGCCCATCGAATAGGCGCTGATGTTGGTCTGGCCGATATCGTCGCCGAAGATGACGAGGATGTTGGGTTTCGCGTCCTGCGCGTTGGCGGATGAAACCGCCCCGATGGCCAGGCAACTGGCCGCGGCGATCATCATCGCCTTTAACGTATTTCCCTTCCGCATAGTCATACTCCTGTGCGAAATCAGTTGAAATGAACGGGTGATTTAAGACAGGGGCGCCCGCCCTGATTGTCGGCGGACTTTGCGCCGGGCCTCCTTTCGGCAAGGTCACTGTATTGGCGCCTTTCCCATTAGGGAAGACGGAACGTTTGCGGATTCTGCCCGCGAGCAGATGTTTCGGCACCCAAGCTTATGTCGTGTAAACAAAATGATAATGCGCTTTGGCCCGACATCTGTTGGTATTTGTATTAATATTAATGGATACTAATGGATGCCCCGCTTTCGGCTTTTGCTCTGGCTGCCCGGTTGAAAGGCCTATAGCATTCCAGGTGAACAGTTTGGCCGGAGACGACTTCCATGACCCATTCATGCAACTTCTTGTTGCGGGCGGCGCTCGCAGCCCCACTCCTGGTGCTGACACTTGTGTCGAGCGCGTTTGCACAATCAGCGCCCTTGCCGTCCTGGAAGGATGGCGCGGTGAAGTCGGCGATCACGGAATTTGTCGCCAAGGTGACGAAGGATGGCGGGGCGGATTTCGTCAAGCCGGAGGAGCGCATCGCCGTTTTCGACAATGACGGGACGCTGTGGTCGGAACAGCCGATCTACTTCCAGCTGGCCTTCGCGCTCGACCGCATCAAGGCGATGGCGCCGCAGCACCCCGAATGGAAGGACACCGAGCCCTACAAATCGGTGCTGGCCGGAGACGCCAAAGGCCTCGCTGCTTCAGGCGAAAAGGGCCTCATGGAGATCATGGCGCTGACCCACGCCAGCATGACGACGGATGAATATGCCGCCATCGTTTCCGACTGGCTGAAGACAGCGCGCCACCCCCGCTTCGACCGCCCTTACGACCAACTGGTCTACCAGCCGCAACTGGAACTTCTCGACTATCTCCGCGCCAACGGCTTCAAGACGTTCATCGTCTCGGGCGGCGGCGTCGAATTCATGCGCGGCTTCACCGAAAAGGCCTATGGCATCCCACCGGAGCAGGTCATCGGCTCGGCCGGCGTGACCAAGTTCGAACTGCGCGACGGCAAGCCGGTTCTGGTCAAGGAACCCAAGGTCCAGTTTGTCGATGACGGCCCCGGCAAGCCGGCTGGCATCAATAATTTCATCGGCCGCCGCCCGATCTTCGCCTTCGGCAATTCGGACGGCGACCAGCAGATGCTGGAATGGACCGCAGCCGGTGACGGCGCGCGCTTCATGGGCATCGTCCACCACACCGACGCGGACCGCGAATGGGCCTATGACCGCGACTCACATGTAGGCAAGCTCGACAAGGCGCTCGACGAGGGCACGGCCAAGGGCTGGACGATCGTCGACATGAAGAGCGATTGGCTCGCCGTCTATCCCCAGGCAAAATAGCCGGCGGCGCGCTCCCGTTCAGCATCAGAGGCGACCTAAATGCTGCCAGCCGAAATCGTCAAAACCTTTCGGGTCAAGAAAGGCCGGAAGTTCCAGCTCGCGGATTTCGATCCGGGCGACACATGTGGCCTCGACATCGAAAAAGGTGACGCCAAGGAACTTCTGGAAGCGGGCGTGAAGCGTCTGCGCGGGCTGCAGGAACGGCTTTACGCCGAGGGCCGCTGGTCGGTGCTGATCGTCCTGCAGGCGATGGACGCCGCGGGCAAGGATAGCGCCATCGAGCACGTCATGTCCGGGGTCAACCCCCAGGGCTGCGACGTGACCTCTTTCAAGGCACCGAGTTCGACCGAACTGCGCCACGACTATTTATGGCGCTGTGCGGTCAATCTGCCGGAGCGCGGCCGCCTCGGCATCTTCAACCGCTCCTACTACGAAGAAGTGCTTGTGGCGCGTGTGCACCCCGAAATCCTCACCAGTCAGAACCTGCCGCCGGAACTCGTGACCGACGACATCTGGAAGGAGCGTTTCGAAGACATCTGCACTTTCGAAAAACACCTGGCGCGCAACGGCACTGTCGTTCTCAAGTTCTTCCTGCATGTCTCGAAGGAAGAGCAGAAACGGCGCTTCATCGAACGCATCGAGGAACCGGAAAAGCGCTGGAAATTCTCCAGCCAGGATCTTGTCGAGCGCCAGCGCTGGGGTGCTTACATGGACGCCTATGAGGACATGATCCGCCATACGGCAACGAAAAGCGCGCCCTGGCATGTGGTGCCTGCCGACAACAAATGGTTCACGCGCCTTGTCATTGCGGCAACCATCGTCGACCAGTTGCAGAAGCTTGATCCGCAATTTCCCGAGGTCGACGACAAGGCCTTGCGGGCGATGGAAAAGGCCCGCAAGCAGCTTGCCGACGAGAAATCCTGAGGCCCCAAGGCACGCGTGCGGGCCAGCGAAAAGGTCGACACCGCCGAGGCAAAGTGTATGCTGCCACGCCGTGCGAAGCCGTTGAAAGAGAAAGTCGCCATGAACGAAAGCGCAGTCATCGGCAAGGCGGATATGCTGTGGATTCCAGGCGGCACGTTCCGCATGGGCTCGGACAATCACTATGCCGAAGAACGCCCTGCCCATAGCGTCACCGTTGACGGGTTCTTCATGGACAAGACCCCGGTCACAAACCGCCAGTTCAGGCGTTTCGTCGAGGCGACAAACTACACCACCTTTGCCGAGATTCCGCCAAACCCGGCTGACTATCCCGGCGCGCTGCCGCATATGCTGCAAGCCGGGTCGCTGATCTTTTCGCCGCCGAAAGGACCGGTCGACCTGCGCAACTGGGGCCAATGGTGGGCCTTCAAGTTCGGTGCCAACTGGCGCCGTCCGTACGGCCCGGGCAGCAATATCAAGGGGCTCGACGAGCATCCGGTGGTTCACGTCGCCTATTGCGACGCGGAGGCCTATGCCAGATGGGCGGGCAAGGAACTGCCGACCGAAGCCGAATGGGAGTTCGCGGGCCGCGCCGGGCTCGAGGACGCCGAATATGCCTGGGGCCACGAACTCACCCCTGGCGGCAAGCACATGGCCAACACCTGGCAAGGCATGTTCCCGCACGAAAACCTCAAGAGCGACGGCTACGACCGCACCTCGCCGGTGACCGCCTTTCCGGCCAACGGCTACGGCCTCTACGACATGATCGGCAATGTCTGGGAATGGACCAGCGACTTCTGGTCGACCAAGCACACCGAAGATGCGCCCAAGGCCTGTTGCGTGCCGACAAATCCGCGCGGCGGGCCCATCGAGTCGAGCTTCGACCCGAACCAGCCGCAGATCAGGATTCCGCGCAAGGTGCTGAAGGGCGGCTCGCATCTGTGCGCCCCCAACTATTGCCGCCGCTACCGCCCTGCCGCGCGGCATGCCGAGCCGGTCGATACCTCGACCAGCCATGTCAGCTTCCGCTGCATATTGCGCCAAAAGCCGGAGTAGGGTCGAGAGGCTTCAGCCAGCCGCGCTGCGGCAACCATTGGAATGCCGAGTTGCGATGGCGCCACCGGCGTTCACCAGGCCCGGCAGCCAAATTCCTATGACATTTTGATTTCCGTGCCGTTTCGGTCACCTCGAAACCCCATGCGCCGAGACGTATTGGTGTCGCGCAAGCTGGCGCCTCAAGCGCTGGCGACATCGGGTGGCGGGACGAAAATGTGGCTCAGCGCTATCGATCATGGATTGCAGTGGTACGACCGATTGCAGGTCTTTTCGCAAGGCGGCCCGTTCGAGCGCTTCGTTCCGCAACCGGTCAAAACGCCTCGCTTGGAGAACGCGGCCGCCATACTCATGGTCTTGTCGGTCGTCGGTTCCGCTGGCGCAATCCTTGCGAAAATCCTGCTCTGAAGCGCCCAGGCCGCATCGGCGGCAAGTAGCCGCCCAAGGTGAGCGAGGCCCCTCACCCGACATTGCGGCGCAACGACAAGCACTCCATAGTCGCCTCCGACATTTGCCAGTGCCCAGTTCGGAATCGTCATGCGCCGCGTCTTGCCTTCGCTACCATCGCTGACGATCTTTGAAGCTGCGGCGCGCCATTCGAGCTTTACCCGCGCCGCCGAAGAGCTGAACCTGTCGCAGAGCGCGGTCAGCAAGCAGGTCCAGTCGCTCGAATCCTTCCTCGGCCTGCGCCTGTTCGAGCGCATCCGGCAGCGCATCGTTTTGACCGAGGCCGGGCAGCTTTATCTTGCCCGGGTGCGCGAGGCCCTCGAAATCCTCGAATCGGCAACGATGGAGGCGCTCGCCTTCCAGGGCGGCGGCGGCATGCTCAACATCGCCACGCTGCCGACCTTCGGTTCGCGCTGGCTCGCCTCCCGCATCGGCCGCTTCAGGGCACGCCACCCCAGGATCGCGCTCAATTTGACGGCGCGGACATGGCCCTTCGACCTTGTCGAGGAAAACATCGACGTCGCCATCTATTTCGGCGAAAAACCATGGCCCGGCGGACCGTCCGACCAGTTGATGGAGGAAGAAGTCATTCCGGTCTGCGCGCCGTCGCTGATGGCGCCGGACGGACCGGTGAGCCGCGTCGCCGACCTCGCACGGGTCGCCCTTTTGCACCATCGCGCCCGGCCGCGCGCCTGGAAGGACTGGCTGCAAAATGCGGGCGAGGCTACTGTCAATCCGTTCCACGGCGTCCGCTTCGAACAGTTCGAGATGATCATCCAGGCCACCATCAGCGGCATGGGCATGGCGATCGTGCCGAGGTTCATGATCGAGGCCGAACTGGCCGACGGCACGCTGGTCGCGCCCTTTGGCCGGCCGATGAAGAGCCCGGAATCCTATTATCTCGTCTGTCCGGAACGAAAGAGCCATCTGCCCGCGGTACAGGCCTTCCGGCAATGGCTGCTCGACGAGGTGGCGGCATCCAAGCGGCCACCTTCCGTTGGCCACGAGGTGCCGCGTCGGCGCGGCGCGATAGTTCATTCCGTAGAGGAATGATTTGACGCGATCTTATCGTTTGAACGAGCATCGCCGGCCACTCTACTCTTCAGCTCACGACGCCGGACATTTTCAACCTCGAAGTTTGCGCCAGGACGCTCCTTGCAAGGAGACGGTTGGCGCTGGCCAAAGGTTTGCCGCAACGGCGTCCAATGACAAAGGGGAGTGAGTAAATGGGAATCATCGGAAAACGAGCCGTCGGATGCATGCTTTCGCTCGCATTGGTCACGACGGCCGCCATGGCACAGGAACCAGATACCGCCGTGGTCTTGCGCATCAGTGACGCGGATCGTTACGATCCGCAGCGCTCCACCGCGCTCGCCGCGGCCGAAATCCTCTACATGGTCGGCGAAACGCTGGTGACGCTCGACCACGATCTGAAGACCCTTCGCCCCGGCCTGGCCGAGCGTTGGGACGTCAGCGCCGACGGCCTCACCTACACCTTTCACCTGCGCCGCGACGTCAGCTTCTGCGATGCCAAGCCGTTCACCGCCAAGGCCGTTGTCGGCACCATGGATCGCTGGCTCAACGCGGATTTTCCCGGCGTCAGCAAATGGAAGGCCGGCAAGGTCGAAAGCGTCAAGGCGCTCGACGACTACACCGTCGAATACCGGCTGAAGGAGCCCTATTCGGAACTGCTGTACCAGATGACGCAGTTCAACTTCATCATCATCGACCCGGACCAGGCGACCGCGCTCAAGGATGATTTCGGGGTCGCTGCCTTCAACGGCACCGGGCCATTCTGCTTCCAGTCGTGGACGCCGCGCACCCAAACGGTGCTGACCCGCCACGACAATTATCGCTGGGGGCCGTCCTTCATGGAAAATCCCGGACCGGCCTCGGTCGCGAAAATCGTCTGGAAGATCGTGCCGGAAGAGGCAACCCTTGCCGCCGCGCTGCAGACCGGCGAAGGCGACGTGTCCTTCGCGGTGCCGGCCTGGGCGCTCTCCCAGCTGCAGGCGACGCCTTCGATCCAGCTGCTGCGTCCCGAAGCGGGCTTCCGCACCCACTATGTCGGCATGAAGATCACGCGCCCCGACCTTGGCGACAAGCGCGTCCGCGAGGCGCTCAGCCTGGCGATCGACCAGAGCGCCATCGCCGACACGATCTTCTTTGGCGAGGCCGAGGCGGCCAGGTCCTACTATTCCCAGGCCGCGCGCGACTTCAATCCGACGATGAATCTGGACGCTTTCGGCTATGATCCCGAAAAGGCCAAGGCGCTGCTCGACGAGGCAGGCTGGGTCGCCAAGGACGGCGGCGTCCGCATGAAGGACGGCAAGCCTCTGTCGCTGGTCTTCTATGGCTTCACCGGCGATTCGGACAAGCAGATGGCCGAGACCGTGCAGGGCGACCTGCGCAAGATCGGCGTCGACCTGAAGGTCGAGCTCTACGATCCGACGATCGTGTGGGGCAAGCTGAAGACCCAGGACTTCGACCTCTATCAGATGAGCTATCCCTATCTGAGCGCGGGCGATGCCATGAACCTGTATTTCCTGTCGTCGAACATGCCCACGCCCAACCGGATGAACTGGAACGACCCCAAGACGGATGAGCTGATCGACGCCGGCAACCGCGCGATCTCGGCGGAAGCACGCTTTGCCGCCTTCGCCGAGGCCGGCGCGATCATCCACGACGCCGTGTTGTGGAAGCCGCTGGTCAACGAGAAGCTGGTCGTGGTGGCCGGGCCGCGCGTGGCGCCGTTCAAGCCGCACGGCATCAGCGGCGCGCCTCTCTACAACGGGCTGGATCTCAAGCTGGCGAAATGACGGCGATGGTCCACCGCGCCCAGCCTGGCGGCGGCGCGGTGGACCGCTTGAACGCCAGGGATTTCGGGCCCGCCCGGAATCCCTGAAATGACGCCTGCTTGGGAGAAGACAACGTGACGCGACAGCTCCTTTGGCGCTTGTTGACCTCGATACCAGTGCTGCTCGGTGTGCTTCTGATCGGTTTCCTGATGCTTCAGGTCATTCCGACGGACCCCGCCACCATCATCGCCGGACCGTCGGGCACCGCTGCCGAAATCGAAGACATCCGACATAAGCTTGGCCTCGACGCGCCGATCATGATGCAGTTCTGGTTCTATCTGCTGCGCGTCCTGCAAGGCGATCTCGGCCGCTCGATCATCAACAATGCGCCGGTCGCCAGCGAGCTTTTGACGGCACTCGGGCCGACAATCGAGCTGATGGTGGCAAGCCTGATCTGGGCTGTGCCGCTTGGCATCCTGCTTGGCACGCTTGCCGCCATGCGCCGTGGGCAGGTCTTCGACCGCGCCGTCACCGCGTTGTCGGTGGCCGGCGTTTCGGTTCCCGCTTTCTGGGTCGGGCTCCTGCTGCTGCAGTTCGCCGCGTTTCGGTGGCAGCTGTTTCCGTTGCAGGGGCGCGGCGGGCCGCTGTGGACGCTCAACGGGCTGCATCACGTCGCGCTACCCGCGCTGACGCTGGGGCTGATCTTCATCGGCCCGGTCGCGCGGATGACCCGCACCGCGGTGGTCGAGGTGCTGGGCGTCGATTTCATCCGCACCGCCCGTGCCAAGGGCGCATCGGAGTTCCGCGTCGTCACAAGACACGCGTTGCGCACCGCGCTGATACCGGTCGTGACGCTGATCGGCCTGCAGATCGGCTCGCTGCTCGGCGGCGCGGTCATCGCCGAAACCATCTTTGGCTGGCCCGGCATCGGCCGGCTGGCGGTCGGCTCCATCGTCTCCAGCGACTTTCCGATGGCCCAGGGCTGCATCCTGGTGCTCGCCTTCGGATTCATCGTGGTCAATTTCGTCGTCGATGCACTCTACGGCCTGCTCGACCCCCGCATCCGGAGCAAGGTCCGATGAGCACCGACGCGACCGCCGCCCAAACAGCCAATCCCGCTAGCGTTTCGAGGCCGCCGCTGCTGCGCCGCCTGTCACGCGATCCGCTGGCTCTCATCGCGTTGATCTTCCTTGTCGTGATTGTCGTTGCGGCCGTTCTGGCGCCCGTGCTGGCACCGTTCGATCCCTATGACACCAATCTCAGGATGCGGCTCCGCCCGCCCGGCGGCGAACATCTGCTGGGCACCGACACCCAGGGTCGCGATATGCTGACCCGCCTGCTTTACGGCGCGCGGACGACACTTGCGCTTGGCTTTGCCAGCATCGTCGTCGGCAGCCTGATCGGCACCAGCATCGGCCTGGCCGCCGCCTTCTATCGCCGGCTCGAGGGGCCGCTGATGCGTCTGGTCGACATCCTGCTGTCGTTTCCATCGATCCTGTTTGGCCTGGCATTGGCGGCAATGCTCGGCGTTGGCATGGACAGCCTGGTGATCGCGCTCGGCCTGTCTGCCGTACCGCCCATCGCTCGCGTTGCCCGCGCCGCCACTGCCTCGGTGATGCAGGCGGAATACATGGATGCCGGGCGCGTCATCGGCCTGTCCGACGGTGCCCTGATCCGGCGTTATCTCCTGCGCAACTGCTCAGCTCCCATCGTCGTTTACTGCTCGCTGCAATTCGGCGAGACGATCCTTCTGGCCGCGGCACTTGGCTTCCTTGGCCTTGGATTGCAGCCACCGACGGCGGAACTCGGCAGCATCGCTGCCGAAGGGCGCAGTTTCATCTTCCTGGCGCCGCATATCTCGACCGCCGCGAGCCTGCTGATCTTCATGATCGTGCTGTCCTGTAACCTGCTGGGGGATGCGTTTCGCGACCTCACCGACCCGAAGCTGCAGCGATGACCCCAGATGCGCCCCTGATCGAGGTCCGCGGCTTGCGGGTCGGCTTCCACACCTCAGGCGGAACGGTGACGGCCGTCGACGACGTCGATTTCACCGTGCGTGCCGGCGAAACCCTGGCGATCGTCGGCGAGTCCGGTTCGGGCAAGAGCGTCATGTCGCTGTCGCTGCTGCGGCTGGTTCCCAGTGCCATCACGACAGGCCAGATCCTGTTTCATGGCGAAGACCTGCTGACCAAGCCGGCCCACGCAATGCGCGACATTCGCGGCGGCCGCATCGGCATGATCTTCCAGGAGCCCAACACATCGCTCAATCCGG
Source organism: Aminobacter sp. GW821-FHT11F06 (assembly GCF_058808215.1). Lineage (NCBI taxonomy): Bacteria > Pseudomonadati > Pseudomonadota > Alphaproteobacteria > Hyphomicrobiales > Phyllobacteriaceae > Aminobacter > Aminobacter sp. GW821-FHT11F06. Next base: position 189,914 of record NZ_JBXARL010000002.1, read on the forward strand.
TGCAGACGATCGGCGACCAGATCGTCGAGGCGATCCAGCTGCACGAGGCGGTCGGCAAGGCGGCAGCGCGAGCCCGTGCGGTCGAAGTGCTGGAACTGACCGGCATCCCCTCGCCGAAGGCGCGGATGAAAAGCTATCCGCATGAACTCAGCGGCGGCATGCGCCAGCGGGCGATGATCGCCATGGCGCTGGCCTGCCGGCCCGAGCTGCTGATCGCCGACGAACCGACGACCGCGCTCGACGTCACCGTTCAGGCCCAGATTCTCGACCTGATGCGTGAGCTCAAGACAAGCAGCGGCGCGGCCATCATCCTGATCACCCACGATCTCGGCGTGGTTGCCGAGATGGCCGACCGGGTCGCTGTCATGTATGCCGGCCGCATCGTCGAGATCGCCCCGGTCGCCGATCTGTTCGACGGGCCCGAGCACCCCTACACGATCGGGCTGCTCAGCTCGATGCCGGCGATCGACGGCGACAGCGAAACGCTGACGCCGATCGAAGGCAACATGCCCGATCCGCTGGCCTTGCCTCCCGGCTGCCGCTTTCAGCCGCGCTGCCCCTTCGCCATCAAGCGTTGCGCCGTCGAGGCGCCGCCACTCCAGACCGTCAGGCCGGGCCATTTGTCCGCCTGCTGGCGCGCGCCCCTGCTGGAAAGCCTCACCCCGGGAGGACAACAATGACGTCGCCCAACAACACGGCCGCCCCTTTGCTGCAAGTCGAGGGGCTGAGCAAGAAGTTCAGCGTCTCCGGTAGCTGGCCATGGCAAAAACGGATGCTCAGCGCCGTCAACGACATCAGCTTCCGCATCAATCCGGGCGAGACCCTGTCGCTGGTCGGCGAAAGCGGCTGCGGCAAGTCGACCGCCGGGCGCATGCTGGTCGGGCTCACCGCGCCGAGCTCAGGCCGTATCCTGTTTGAAGGCCAGGACCTGTCCGGCCAGACCGCCAGCCAACAGCGCGCCATGCGCCGCCGCATCCAGCTGATCTTCCAGGACCCTTACGGCTCGCTCAACCCGCGCATGACAGTCGGCGAGCTGATCGCCGAGCCTGCGCTGTTGCATGGGCTGGCCGACCGCCGCAACGTCAATGACAGGGTCGCCGAACTGCTCGGCCTTGTTGGCCTGGCGAAGCGGCATGCCGGACGTTACCCGCATGAATTCTCCGGCGGGCAGCGCCAGCGCATCGGCATCGCCCGCGCACTGGCCGTCGAACCCAGGCTGATCGTTTGCGACGAGCCCGTCTCCGCGCTCGACGTCTCGGTTCAGGCGCAGATCGTCAACCTGCTGCAAAGCCTTCAGGATCGCCTGGGGCTGAGCTATCTGTTCATCTCGCATGGCCTGTCCGTCGTCCGTCACATCAGCAACCGCATCGCGGTGATGTATCTCGGCAATATCGTCGAGATCGGCCCGAAGGCTGTGATCTTCGACCAGCCGTCGCATCCCTACACACGAGCGCTTCTCGCTGCAGCACCTGTGGCGCGGCCGGGCGCGCGCCAGGCCAGCGTGGCGCTGAGCGGCGATATGCCAAGTCCGCTCGATCCACCTTCGGGCTGTCGCTTCCACCCAAGATGCCCGTTCGCGGTCGAGCGCTGCCGGCGGGAAATCCCCGCCCTTTCGCCCGGCGACGACGGGCGGCTGGTCGCTTGCCATCGCTGGCAGGAAATCCCTGCCTTTCAGGCAAACACCTCAGGCGCGCAACACGCGCCGAAAACCACCCGGCTGCTGGCGCTCTATCGCCAGGCAGCTGCCAATTCCCACTCCCGCATGAGCAGCAACTGAAGATGTCGACGCAAATCTGGACGCAGCTGGACTATGACCGACCGGGCAAGCAGATCGGCAATCTGCATCTGCCGCATTCGGTTCATCGCTCGGCCTATGGCACGATCACCATCCCGGTTGGGGTCGTTTCAGGCGGCAAGGGCCCGACAATGCTGCTCACCGCAGGCACCCATGGCGACGAATATGAAGGCCAGATCGCGCTGACCAAGCTGCTGCGGACCATCGATCCCGCCTCGATCAACGGCCGGCTGATCGTGCTGCCGATGCTCAACGCGCCGGCGGCACTTGCCGGTTGCCGTGTCTCTCCGCTCGACGGCGGCAATCTCAACCGTGCCTATCCCGGCGATCCCCTGGGCGGGCCGACTGCGGCCATCGCCGACTATGTCAGCTCCGTGCTGCTGCCACTCGCCGATGTCTATCATGATTTCCACGCCGGCGGCTCGTCGCTGAATTATCTTCCGTTCGTCTCCATCCGCCGCAGCGGCGATGCCGAACTCGACAACCGCGCGCTCGCGGCCGCACGGGCGTTCGGGGCGCCGCATTTGCAGGTCTGGGGCTACAGCCCCGATCCCCGGCTCTCGACCTCGGAGTCAAACCGCCAGGGCATCATTTCGCTCGGCGGCGAGTTTGGCGGCGGCGGAACGGTATCGCGACAGGGGCTTGCGCTGATCGAAAACGGCATCCAGCGCCTGCTCGCCCATTTTGGCATGATCGAGCCAACATTGGACGAACCCTTGCCTCCCGCCGTCGAGTTCGAGGTGCTTGGGCGCGACTATTATGTCTACGCGACCGAGGACGGCGTGTTCGAGCCGATGACCGATCTCGGAGACCACATCGAGGCTGGCGCCCTATGCGGTGTGATCCATGCGGTGAATGATCCGGCGCGCGCAGCGACGCCCCAGTATTTCGACATTTCCGGCATCGTCGTGTGCCAGCGCCACCCCTCGCTGGTCGTGCGCGGCGATTGCCTCGCCCATCTCGCAACTCCAAGGATCTGACATGGCCGAGCCCATCAACGTCACGCAACTTCTCGATGGCCGCGAAGCGCCGCAAGGACTGCCAGCTGATATGGCCGAGCGCCTTGCGGCAATCCAGTCGGCGCGCGGCCGCATCGTTTTCATTGCGCATCGTGGCGATGCCATCGTCGGGCTGTTGGTCGGGCGCAGGCGGCGCACCACGACAATGCTGCGGATCGCCTGTTTCTGGGTCGATGCCGATGACATCGACAGCAACGCTGTCGGCCGCGAACTTGTATCGGCATTGGAGCAGCTGTCGCTCGACAGCGATATCCTGACCTGGCGCATCGCAGCTGACACAGCGGAAAACGATATCTCCGCAACTTTGAGAGGCCTGACCGGCATCGCCACCGCGCGACCAGGCGCGACATATGCGGAACGACGATTGCGAAACGACGGGCTGACGGCAAACTCAAGGACGCCGATATACACGCAAACGACAGGTTTCACCTGTGGCTCGGCCTCGCTGATGATGGCTTTTGCCGGCCTCGATCCTTCGTCTGGCATGGACCGTCTTCTGGAAATAGCAATGTGGCGCGAGGCAACGACTGTGGTGTCGATGGACGGCCCCGGCGGCTGCGATCCTTACGGCCTCGCTCTTTCAGCAGCATCGCGCGGCTATGCGGTGAAGGTGTTCATGAGCACATCCGAAGCGATCCTCATCGATCGCGGCAACACCGAAGCCAAACGCGACCTGATGAAGTTCGTCCAGGCCGACTTCAAGACCCGTGTGCTTGATGCCGGCATCGAGGTCGCGGAGCGCGCTTTCACCATCGCCGAACTGCGCGGCGCCGTGGCCGCAGGCTCGATCGCAGTGGTCCTGATCGACCAAAGGGAGACCCACGGCCGCACCGCACCGCACTGGGTTGTCGCCCATGCGGTGAGCGCGGAGCATTTCCTCGTCAACGACCCATGGTTCGAAGTCGATGCGCTCGAAACCAGCGTCGATGTTGCCGATCTGCCGATCCGCGATGCCATGTTCGATCGCATGGCCTGGTACGGAGAACCGGCCTATCGCGCGGCCTTGATCATCGGGCCACGGGCGGTTTGAGTCCTATCGATCGAGCGCACCGGAAATGTGTCAATAGTTGCAATTGATTTGTAACGGCCGTTGCACCATGATGTAGCCATGGTTGTTTCCGCTTGGCTTCTTCTGACCTACAAAGTGCCGCCCGAACCGGCTACGAAACGCGTCGCGCTGTGGCGGCGGCTCAAAGGCATGGGCGCGATTTACCTGCAGAACGGCGTCTGCCTGCTGCCGAAGACCGACGATCATATCCGGCGGCTGAAGATGCTGGAGAACGATGTTTCCGAGATGGGTGGCGAAGCCGTGATCCTGGAAACTGTCGCGCTCGACCGGACCCAGGAAGAAAAGGTCGTTGCCCGCTTCAAGGCGGATCGCGATGAGCAGTATCGCGAGTTTCTCGGCAGATGCGCCGACTTCGAAGCGGAGATCGCCAAGGAGGTCGCGATCAACAAATTCACCTATGCCGAGCTCGAGGAGGGTGAGACCGACCTGAAGAAGCTCCAGGGCTGGCTGGAGAAGATCAAAAAGCTCGATTTCTACGGCGCGACGCTGGCGGACGAGGCAGCGGAACGGTTGCGGGCCTGCGAGACCTTGCTCGACAGCTACGCGCAACGGGTCTTCGACGCCCATGACGAGAACCACTGACATGGGCGGCCGCGTGACTTGCGCGGCCAAGATGACGGAACAGTTGCGATGACTTTCGAAGTTGCAAAACGCCCCGGGGCCCGCAGCGGGATTCCAACCGGTATATGGGTCCTCGGCTTCGTCTCGATGCTCATGGACATCTCGTCCGAGATGATCCACGCGCTCTTGCCCGTTTACATGGTGGCGGTACTCGGAACCTCGGCGCTTACCGTTGGCATCATTGAAGGCATCGCCGAAGCGACAGCCTCGATCACCAAGGTGTTCTCGGGCGCGCTGAGCGACTGGCTCGGCAAACGCAAGCTCCTGGCAGCGCTTGGGTATGGCCTTGCGGCCATCACCAAGCCGATTTTCCCATTGGCGTCCACGATCGAATGGCTGATAGCTGCCCGTTTCATCGACCGTATCGGCAAGGGCATCAGGGGTGCCCCTCGTGACGCCCTTGTCGCCGACATCGCTCCGCCGCATCTGCGCGGCGCGGCCTTCGGCTTGCGCCAGTCGCTCGACACCATCGGCGCCTTTATCGGTCCGCTCCTCGCCATCGGCCTGATGTGGCTGACTGCCGATCATTTCCAGGCGGTGTTCTGGATCGCCGTCATTCCTGCGTTCCTGTCAGTCGGCCTGATCCTGGTTGCGGTGAAGGAACCGGAGAGGCCAAGAGAACTGCGCCGTGTTCGCATGCCACTGCATCGCGATGAACTGAAACGTCTCGGGTCGACATATTGGTGGGTCGTTGGGGTCGCAACCGTCTTCACGCTCGCCCGCTTCAGCGAGGCGTTTCTGATCCTTCGTGCTCAATCGATCGGTTTGCCGCTGACGCTGGTTCCGATCGTGCTGGTGATCATGAGCCTTGCCTATTCACTCTCGGCCTATCCGGTCGGCGTGCTTTCGGATCGCGTCAATCGCCTGACTCTTCTGGCCATCGGTCTCGTTCTTCTTCTGGGGGCCGACCTCGTGCTCGCTTTCGCGGCGGATATCATCTGGCTCGGCGCAGGTGTCGTGCTCTGGGGCCTTCATATGGGCTTCACCCAGGGCTTGCTGACAACGCTTATCGCCGAGACCGCTCCGGCCGAGCTGCGCGGAACGGCCTTCGGCATGTTCAATCTGATGACCGGGGTCGCGCTGCTCGTCGCCAGCGTCGTTGCCGGCGCGCTTTGGGACATGGCGGGGCCGCAAGGCACGTTCCTGGCAGGAGCCACCTTTACCATGCTGACCCTCGCCGGATTGTTTGTCATCCGCGGCCGGCTGAGAGAGCGGGCTGGTGCGTAAACGCCTGCGCCAGCACCCGCTGGAAAATGCGTTTGAATAATAATTCATAGTGTGCATTATTATCAACCAAGGGTCGGGAGCCCTTGTTTGGAGAGGACATCATGAATTTTGTGCGCGCCGTCGTTGTAGCCGGCTCAATGCTTGGAGCCGTGTCTGCGGCCCTGGCCGATGCCAACCCGGCGGTCATTTTCGACCTGGGTGGGAAGTACGACAAATCGTTCAACGAGGCGTCGTCTGTCGGAGCCGAAAGGTTTCGCCAGGAAACCGGCATTGCCTACCGCGAATTCGAGCTGCAGTCGGATGCGCAGAGAGAACAGTCGTTGCGGCGCTTCGCCCAGCAAGGGCACAATCCGGTCGTCGTCACCGGGTTCTCGTGGGGCCCGGCGGTAAAGGCGGTTGCGCCGGAATACCCTGATACGAAGTTCGTGCTCATCGATTCCGTCGTCGACCTTCCCAATGTGCGCTCGGTGATTTTCAAGGAGCAGGAAGGCTCCTATCTGGTGGGCCTCATGGCCGCCATGGCCTCGAAATCAAACAAGGTTGGCTTTGTCGGCGGGATGGATATTCCGATGATCCGCGCCTTCGCCTGCGGCTACAAGCAGGGCGCCAAAGCGACCAAGGCCGACATCGAGGTGCTTGAGAACATGACCGGAACCACCGGTGCTGCCTGGCGCGACCCGGTGAAGGGCGGCGAATTGGCCAAGTCGCAGATCGGCCGGGGCGTCGACGTGGTCTACCATGCCGCCGGCGGAACGGGCATTGGCGTGCTGCAGGCGGCGGCCGATGCTGGCGCGCTTGGTATTGGCGTCGACAAGAACCAGAACCACCTGCATCCCGGCCACGTGCTGACCTCGATGCTCAAGCGCGTCGATGTCGCCGTTTATACGGCCATGATGGACGTTCAAAAAGACACCTTCACGCCCGGCCTTCAATCGCTCGGCCTAGCTCAGGACGGCGTCGATATCGCCGTGGACGACAACAACAAGGCTCTCATCTCGCCCGAGATGGCTGCGGCTGTCGCAGCGGCCAAGGCCCGGATCGTCTCCGGCGAGATCAAGGTGCACGACTACCGCACTGACGACACCTGCCCGCTCTGAAAATTTGAGGCCGTCAGATGGTCAGCAACAACATGGAGGAGACCACTTCGGTCTCCCCCGCGATTGAGCTCATTGGCATATCCAAATCGTTCGGTTCTGTTCACGCGAACAAGAACATCTCGATGACGGTGGCCAAGGGGACCATTCACGGCATTGTAGGTGAAAACGGCGCCGGGAAATCGACATTGATGTCGATCCTGTACGGCTTCTACCAGGCCGACAAGGGCGAGATCCAGGTCAACGGCAAACGGGTGGCGATCCGCCACTCCAACGATGCGATCGCGGCTGGAATTGGCATGGTTCACCAGCATTTCATGCTGGTGAAGCCGTTCACCGTGCTGGAAAACATCATTCTGGGCGCCGAAGACGGCGTGCGCTTGCAGCATTCCTACAGCAAGGCGCGGCAGGTCCTCAAGGAATTGGCCAGCGAGTACGGTCTCGAGGTCGATCCCGATGCCGTGGCCGGCGATCTTTCTGTCGGCTTGCAGCAAAGGGTCGAGATCCTCAAGGCGCTCTATCGCCAAGCCGAGATTTTGATCCTCGACGAGCCGACCGGCGTGCTCACGCCGGCTGAAGCCGACCATCTGTTTCGGATTCTGCAGGGCCTCAAGGCGCAAGGCAAAACGATCGTTTTCATCACGCACAAGCTGCGTGAGATCATGGCGATCACCGACACTGTCAGCGTCATGCGGCGTGGCGAAATGACCGCGACGCATCCGACCGCCGACATGAGCGTGACGAAGCTTGCCGAACTGATGGTTGGGCGCTCGGTCGAGTTGAAAGTGCACAAGCCTACGGCAAAGCCCGGCAAGGACGTGCTTTCCGTCCACGATCTGACCGTCGCAAAAGACGGCGTCGAACGGCTGAAGTCCGTCTCGTTCAATATTCGCGCTGGCGAGATCCTTGGGGTGGCAGGCGTAGCCGGGAACGGCCAGTCCGAACTGCTGGAGATCTTGTGCGGGATGCGCCCGGCGACAAGCGGCGAGGTCCGGCTGAACGGTTCGGTCCTCGACGTCTCGCGCGGCGGCCGCGCGGCTGAAAAGCGCCAGAAACGCATCGGCCATGTTCCCGAGGACCGGCATCGCCACGGGCTGGTCATGCCATTCAGCGTTTGGGAGAATGCAAGCTTCGGCTATCACCGCAAGCCCGCCTTCACAAAGTGGCTGTTCTCGCGCCCCGGCAAGATGAAACAGGCCGCGCGCGCGCTGATAGAGGCGTTCGACGTCCGGCCAGACGATCCATTCCTGAAAACCGCCAATTTGTCGGGCGGAAACCAGCAAAAAATCGTCCTGGCACGCGAGATCGGACAAAATCCCGACCTGCTGCTGATCGGCCAGCCGACGCGCGGGGTGGATATCGGCGCCATCGAATACATTCATCGCGAGATCATTTCGCTGCGCGAGCAGGGCAAGGCGATCCTGCTGGTTTCGGTCGAGCTGGACGAGATTCTCGGTCTCTCGGATCGGGTGATCGTGATGTTCGATGGCCGCATTTCGGGCGAGCGATCCGTTGACGACACCGATGAAAACGACCTTGGCCTGCTCATGGCTGGCGTGAACCAAAGGGAGAGCTCCCATGCCCCAGCTGCCAAAATGGGCTGATGTATTTCTGGTTCCGCTGCTGAGCGTGTGTCTGGCGCTTGTCGTGTCGGGCCTCGTCGTGCTGGCAATCGGAGAGGACCCGCTGAAGGCCGTTCGCGTGATGGCCACAGGCGCATTCGGCAACAGCTACAATCTCGGTTTCACCCTCTTTTACTTCACCAATTTCCTTCTCACCGGCCTTGCGGTTGCTGTCGCTTTCCACGCCGCGCAGTTCAACATCGGCGGTGAAGGCCAGGCGATTTTTGCCGGGATCGGTGCCGGGCTTGTGGGGCTTTCGCTCGACCAGACGCATTGGCTGATCGTCCTGCCTGTGGGAATTCTTGTTGCTTTCGCCTTTGGCGCGGCTTGGGCTGCGATACCTGCTTATCTGCAGGCGCGCCGTGGCAGCCACATCGTCATCACCACGATCATGTTCAACTACATCGCAGCAGGCTTGCTGGTTGCGCTGCTCAGCAACATCCTCAAGCCGATCGGCGCGTCCGCGCCGCAATCGCGCACCTTCGACGACGCCGCCCACCTGCCCCGGATCGATGAAGTGCTGGCCTGGTTTGGCTTCGAGGTGCAGCGCATGGAGGGCAACATCATGTTCTTCGTTGCACTGCTGGCCTGCGTCCTGGTTTGGCTGCTGCTGTGGCGGACCCATTTCGGCTATGAAATCCGCGCCTACGGACATAGCGAAAAAGCCACCGACTACGCTGGAATATCCAGTTTCCGCATCGTCATGCTTGTGATGCTGATTTCAGGCGGGCTGGCCGGATTGATGGCCACCAATTCAGTCCTGGGGCAGCAGCACGCACTGGTGCTTGGATTTGTCGAGGGTGCGGGCTTTACCGGCATTGCGGTCGCGCTGATGGGACGATCCCATCCATTCGGGGTTGCACTGGCCGCGCTGCTGTTCGGCGCGCTTTACCAAGGTGGCGCGGAACTGGCGTTCGAGATGCCGGCGATCCCCGCGAAGATGATCGTCATCATCCAGGCGCTGATCATCTTGTTTGTCGGCGCGATGGAAAACCTTGTCCGCATCCCGCTCACCCGCCTGTTTGCATTCGCCCAATTCTCGCGGAAGTCGTGATAATGGACGTCGATATCATCATTCAAATTCTTGGTGCGACGCTGCGCGTGGCGACGCCGATCCTGCTGGCGTGTCTGGCGGGGCTGTACTCCGAACGTTCCGGCATCGTCGATATCGGGCTGGACGGCAAAATGCTGATCGCTGCCTTTGCGTCCGCAGCGACAGCAGCGCTTGTCGGCAACATCTGGATAGCACTTCTCGTTGCCGTGCTGGCATCTTCGGGGTTTGCGCTCATCCATGGCTTCGCATCGATCACACTGCGCGGCAACCAGCTGATTTCGGGTGTCGCCATCAACATGCTGGCGCTCGGCATCGCCTACCTGCTAGCGCAAACGATATTCGGAACGGGTGGTCAAACGCCTGGCCTCAATGCCGACCAACGCTTCCTGGGCATCGAGTTGCCTTTCCACAATCAGTTGGGCGGCGTTTACCAGCAGGTGATCTCCGGCCAGAGCGTGATCGTGTACCTGGCGCTTGCGCTGGTTCCATTGACCTGGTGGATCTTGTACCGGACACGCTACGGCCTGCGGCTAAGGGCTGTGGGTGACGCACCGAGTGCTGTGGATACGGCCGGCATCAGTGTCACCAGGCTTCGCTATTCGGCCGTCCTGATCGGCGGCGTGCTCTGCGGTGTCGCCGGCACCTATCTTTCCACCGCCCAGGCCGCCGGCTACACGGACGGCATGACGGCGAACCGGGGTTTCATCGCCCTTGCCGCGTTGATCTTTGCGAAGTGGCGCCCCTACCCCGCCCTCGGCGCATGCCTGCTGTTCGGCTTTGTCGAGGCCGTGGGTTATCAGATTCATGGAAACGTACACTTCGACAGCCGCGTGCTCGCGGCACTTGTCGAGTTCCTTGAAAGCTCGCTTCCCTACATTTTGACGATCGTAATCCTTGCCGGGTTCGTCGGAAAAGCAACACCGCCCGCCGCGGGCGGTATCCCCTACACAAAGGAACGTTGAAATGAGCACTGAAGAGTCTCTGAAGGTCATCAATGCCCGCTGCGGCAATCCCAAGGTTCGCATCGGCTTCATCCTCGGATCGGGCCTGGGACATCTGACCGAGGCCGTTGACGGCATCGCCATCGACTATACCGATTTGCCCGGCTTCCCGCATGCCGGCGTGTCCGGCCACACCGCCAAGCTTGTCATCGGCAAGCTTGAAGGCGTCGATGTCGCCGTCTTTGGCGGACGTGCGCATTTTTACGAAAAAGGCCAGGCTGACGCGATGCGCGTTCCCCTCGAAGTCCTTGCTGCCTTGGGTGCCGAACAGCTGTTTGCGACGAATGCTTGCGGTTCGTTCTCGACCGACATTCCTCCGGGCGAACTGATGCTGATTTCGGACCACATCAACTTCTCCGGCCGCAGCCCGCTCATCGGCGAGCCGACCGACAAGCGGTTTGTCAATCTGGTCGACGCCTACGATCCAGCGAGCCGCAAAAGGCTGATGGAAATTGCGGCAGCCGAAGGGATCGCGCTGAAGGAAGGCGTCTATTCCTGGTATTCGGGCCCGAACTTCGAGACACCGGCAGAAATTCGCGCGCTGAAAATCCTCGGCGCCGACGCCGTTGGCATGTCCACCGTTCCCGAAGTCATCCTGGCCAGGTTCCTCGGCATGAAGTGCTGTGCCGTGTCGGTGATCACCAACATGGCCGCGGGCCTCGGCACCGAGCACATCAGCCACGAGCACACCAAGGCCAGCGCGCCCATTGGCGCGATGAAGCTCGAAAAGCTTATCCGCGGCTTTCTGCGTGGCCTATAAGTAGCTCACGGCATCGCCGTTCGCATCGGCCAAGGGGGACAAGAACGATGAAAGAAACATCCAGCGACTGGCACCAGTACAATGTGGTCAAGGCTGCCTGGATGTATTTTGTCGGGGGCAAAAGCCAGGCTGAGATCGCCAAAGCACTGAACATGTCTCAGCCCAGCATCAACCGCCTTATCGCCCAGGCGCAGCGCGAGCGGATCGTCCAGGTTTCGGTCAGCAAACGGCCGAGCGAGTGCATTGAGCTCGAAATGGCGCTTTGCGCAGAGTTTGGGCTCGACAACTGCGTCGTCGTGCCGGTCGATGCCGCGTCGTCGCGCCGGTTCGAAGACGTTCTTCAGCCCGTCAGCAAGATCGCGGCGGCTTACCTGACCTCGGTGCTGTCAGATACATCGATCAAGCGCATCGGTATCGGCATGGGCCGAACCTTGGCTTGCACGTTCGCCGAAGTGGTGACGATCGAGCGGCCGGATCTGGAGGCGGTGTCGATTTCCGGCTCTCTGACCCGCTCGCTCGCCTCCAACAGAATGGACCCGGTTCAGGTTCTTGCCAGAAACGTTCGCGGAGACATGTACTTCCTGCCGGTTCCCTACCTCGCCAACAGCGTGGAGGAAAAGAACGTTTTCCTGTCCCAACCGAGCGTTCAGCAATTGTTGGACAAGGCCCGCGCATCGGATCTGTTTGTCGTCGGCATCGGCTCGCTTGGCCGAGAAGACCATTTGTTTGCAAATCAGGTCATCACCGAGGCCGAGTATGACGAGCTGGTCGCCACCGACGCAGTGGGGGATCTGATGGGCAGGTTCTTCGACATCGACGGAGGGCTGGTTCCGGTTGAACTCGCCGACAAGGCTGTCGGGATATCTCCCGCGGAAGTGTCGGATCGGCGATGCATCGCCATCGTTTGCGGAGAGACCAAGGCCAAGGCAACGCTCGGCGTGCTGCGCAGCGGATACATCAACGAGCTCGTCATCGACGAAGCTCTTGCAAGACGCGTGCTCAAGAGCTTCGATAGCTGAAAACTGGTATCATGACGAACAACCGAGCCATCTTGATCGTTCTGGATTCCGTCGGGATCGGCGGTGCCGACGACGCGATTCCTTACGGTGACAACGGTTCCAACACCTTGGGCCACATCATTGAGGCAGCCAACCAGGGCAAGGCCGATATCGAAGGCATTCGCCGTGGGCCGCTGATGCTGCCCAACCTGGCCAAGCTGGGGCTGTTCAATGCATTGCGACTGGCTGGCGGCGAGGCAGTCTTAAGCGAACCGGCAACCGGCACATGGGGCGTTGGAATAGAAAGCTCCAAGGGCAAGGATACGACATCGGGCCATTGGGAGATTGCCGGAACACCTGTCAGCAAGGACTTCCACTATTTTCCGAACCAGGTTCCGACCTTTCCCGACCGCCTGATCGACGACATCGTCACGCGCTTCGGCCTGCCCGGCGTGATCGGCAACAAACATGCGTCGGGCACACAGGTCATCGAGGAATTCGGCGCCGAACACGTCGCCACCGGCAAGCCCATTTTCTATACCTCCGCGGACTCCGTCATCCAGATCGCCGCTCACGAAACCCATTTTGGCCTCGAGAGGCTTTACGCGCTTTGCGCATTCACGCGTGATCTCGTCGACCCGCTGGTGGTCGGACGCGTCATCGCCCGGCCATTTGTCGGCGAAGAAAATAGCTTCGTCCGGAGTGCCAACCGCCGGGACTTCTCGATGCCCCCCTTCGACCAGACCCTGCTCGACGAGCTGGTGGCGGCGGGGCGGCACGTGACCGGCGTTGGCAAGATCAGCGACATATTTGCCGGCCGAGGCATATCGGAATCGCGAAAGGCGACAGGCATCGAAGGTACTGTCGATGCGACGCTTCAGGCGATGCGCGATCTGCCGCCTGGCGGGCTCGTGTTCTCGAACATCGTCGAGTTTGACAGCGAATTTGGACACCGCCGCGATGTGGCCGGCTACGCCAACGCCCTGGAAGTCGTTGACGGACTCATTCCCTCGATCCTGCGCGAGCTGGGTCCAGGCGACCTGCTCATCCTGACCGCCGACCACGGCAACGACCCGACCTGGCCAGGAACGGACCATACCAGGGAAAGAACACCCATCCTGATCGCCGGGCCGGGCGCAAAACCGGGATCGGTCGGGCTCAGAGGGTTTGCCGATATCGGCGCGACCATCGCGGCGCATCTTGGCATCAAGACGAACATGCAAAGCAACAGTATCGATTGGAAGGGGAACGTGGATGTCCATGCCTGAAATTGGCGAAGGGATGATCCCTACTGCCCCCATTGGGCACAATCTGCCGCGCAATCCCGGGATGGCACTTGATCTCGATTGGGTCGAGGCTGTGCGGGCGAATACCTCGGCGATCGAGCGCCGGACCAAGAGCCTCGTTGCGAGGCGCACCGCCAAGAAGGATTATCAGGCGGCCTGGCTGTTGCGAGCCGTGTCATGCATCGACCTGACCACCTTGTCGGGTGACGACACCGAGGGGCGGGTTCGCCGCCTTTGCGAAAAGGCAAAGCGCCCGATACGCGCCGACATCCTTGAAGCGCTCGGCATGTCCGGGGTGAACCTGACGACGGGCGCGGTCTGCGTCTATCACGAGATGGTCGAGCCGGCGAAACGCTTCCTCAGCGGCAGCGGCATCCCTGTCGCTGCGGTTTCCACCGGCTTCCCCGCAGGTCTTTCGCCTCTTGAGCTTAGGCTGAAAGAGATCGAGGCGTCTGTTGCAGCAGGGGCAAGCGAAATCGACATCGTGATCTCGCGCCGCCACGTGCTCACCCAGAACTGGACGGCACTTTACGACGAGATTTCGGCCTTTCGCAAAGCTTGTGGCGATGCGCATATGAAGTCCATTCTTGCCACGGGCGAGTTGAAGACGCTGCGCAACGTCTACAAGGCGTCACTCGTCGCGATGATGGCGGGCTCCGATTTCATCAAGACCTCGACCGGAAAAGAGGCGGTGAACGCGACGCTGCCGGTGTCGCTGATCATGGTGCGCGCCATTCGCGACTACCATGAGCGAACCGGCCATTTCGTCGGCTACAAACCGGCCGGCGGTGTCAGCACGGCCAAGGACGCGCTTTCCTATCTGATCCTGATGAAGGAAGAGCTGGGGCGCCGCTGGATGGAACCAGACCTGTTTCGGTTTGGCGCATCGAGCCTGCTTGGCGACATCGAACGCCAGCTCGAGCATCATGTCACCGGCGCATATTCCGCCTCTTTCCGCCACCCGCTTGTCTAAAGGGGCTTGAAGGCAATGAACGTAAGAGAGATCTACGAAACGATGGAATACGGCCCGGCACCCGAGAGCAAAACCGAAGCTCTGGCCTGGCTGAACGCCCACGACCGCCGCTTTGGCCTGTTCATCAATGGCGCCTTTTCGGCTCCCTTGTCGGGCTCCACCTTCAAGACATCCTCCCCGGCCTCCGGCGAGACGCTGGCCGAGATCGCGCTTGCCGGCGACGCCGATGTCGATGCGGCGGTGAAAGCGGCAAGACGCGCGCAGCCAGCCTGGGCGGCTTTGAAGGGAAGCGAGCGTGCCCGCTACCTCTACGCGCTGGCCCGGCACCTGCAAAAGCATGCGCGCCTCTTTGCCGTGCTTGAGACCATGGACAATGGCAAAACGATCCGCGAAAGCCGCGACATCGATATCCCGCTCGCCGTGCGGCATTTCTACTATCACGCCGGCTGGGCCTCGCTTCAGGCGAAGGAGTTCGCCGGCTATGAACCGCTTGGCGTTGCAGGCCAGGTCATCCCCTGGAACTTCCCGCTTCTGATGCTGGCATGGAAAGTGGCACCCGCGATCGCGATGGGCAACACGGTGGTGCTGAAGCCGGCCGAGCAGACCCCGCTCACCGCGCTCTTGTTTGCAAAAATCTGCCAGGAAGCGGGACTGCCCGACGGCGTCGTCAACATCATCACCGGCGATGGCGCAACGGGTGCAGCACTTGTCGACCATCCAGACGTCAACAAGATCGCTTTCACCGGGTCGACCGCTGTCGGCAAGCTCATCCGCGAGCGCACCGCCGGCAGCGGCAAGAGCCTGACGCTGGAACTCGGCGGCAAGTCTCCGTTCATCGTGTTCGACGATGCCGACCTGGACAGCGCGGTTGAAGGGATCGTGGATTCGATCTGGTTCAACCAGGGTCAGGTTTGCTGCGCCGGATCGCGCCTGCTGGCCCAGGAAGGCATTGCCGAAAAGCTGTACGGCAAGCTTGCCGCGCGCCTGCGCACGCTGCGTGTCGGCGACCCGCTGGACAAGTCGGTCGACATGGGTCCCATCGTTTCAGCCGAGCAGTTGGCGCGCATTCGCGAGCTGGTGAAAATCGGAACCAGCGAGGGAGCCGAACTCATCCAGGCACCCTGCGATCTGCCCGACACCGGCTATTTCTACCCGCCCACGCTTTTGACCAATGTCGAGACATCTCATCTGCTCGCGCAAGAAGAGATCTTTGGTCCTGTCCTGGTGGCGATGACGTTCAGGACACCCGGCGAGGCAGTCGAGATCGCCAATCACACGCGTTACGGCCTTGCGGCGAGCGTGTGGACCGAAAACGTCAATCTCGCACTCGACATGGCGCCGAAGCTGAAGGCTGGCGTGGTGTGGATCAATTCGGCCAATCTGTTCGATGCGGCCGCCGGCTTCGGTGGCGTCAAGGAATCCGGTTATGGCCGCGAGGGCGGACGTGAGGGGCTGTTTTCCTATCTCAAGCCCATCGCTCCGGCAAAAGCAGCACAAAAGCCGGCCAAGAAAAACAAGGTTCAGGCGGTCGAGGGCGTCGATCGCACGCCCAAGCTGTATATCGGCGGCAAGCAGGCGCGGCCCGATGGCGGATACTCCATGGAGGTCACAGCACCTGACGGTTCCTTGCTTGGCCATGTCGGCCTAGGCGGCCGCAAAGATATAAGAAATGCGGTTGAAGCCGCGCAAAAGGCCGGCGGCTGGGCCGGCGTGTCGGGCTACAACAAGGCACAAATCCTCTATTTCGTCGCGGAAAACCTGGCTGCCCGCCGCCAGGAATTCGAGGCAAGGATAGCGGCCATGACCGGCCGGGACGATGGCGCCGCCGAGCTGGATGAGGCGCTCGACATCCTGTTCACCTATGCCGCATGGGCCGACAAATATGACGGTGCCGTGCATGCCGTGCCGATCCATGGCGCGGTGCTGGCGATGAACGAACCCAATGGCGTCGTTGGCGTCGTCTGCCCGAATGAGCGTCCATTGGCTGGATTGCTTGCTCTGGTCGCGCCAGCGCTTGCCACCGGAAATCGCGTGGTCGTCGTTCCAAGCGAAACGCACCCGCTGTCGGCGACCGATCTCTATCAGGTGTTCGACACATCCGACCTGCCGGCCGGCGTGGTGAACATCGTGACCGGCAATACGCTCGACCTGGCGCAGGTTCTGGCGCAGCACAATGAAGTCGACGCGCTTTGGTATGACGGCCCCAGCGAGGGCGTGGCGCCGGTGGAGAAGGCGTCTGTCGGCAATCTGAAAAAGGTCTGGATCGTCGGCCCCGAAGGCGACCGTGACGTGCTCCGTCACGCAACACAGGTCAAGAATGTCTGGATCCCCTACGGCGAGTAGGGCTGAAACAGCTCGGTCGACGCCAGTCTTTTAGGCGTCGACCGACAAGGACATGAAACGGCAGATCAGGTGTCTCCGCCATCGGCCATTCACGCGCGGCGCTGGCAGTGGCCCTGCCCGCCCGCAGTTCTGGCGCTCAGGCGACGCTGTTGCCCGCGCGGGGTCTGCAGTTGGTGCCAAAGTTCAAAACCTCACGCCGAGATTGGCCTTGAAGCTCTGGTCGATGGCCTCGCCGCCGAACTGGCCGGTGTAGGAGACCCCAAGCGTCGCGTCGGGCGTCAGCTCGAAGTCGAGCCCCGCTTCGATAATCGCGCTATCCCGAGCGATCGGCGCGCCTGCGACGATGAAGGCGCTGGAGCCGGCGAAGGCAAGCGCGGACTGCGGCGTGATGTCGCCGAAGGCGTGGCGCCAGCCAACCATGCCGCGCACCGTGGCATTGACGTTGCCAGCGGCAAAGTCAGTCGCTGCCCTCAACCCCGCTGTGGTGAAGGTCGTTTGGGTGGTCGAACCCGCACCGGTCAGCGCGGCGTGGCCGCCCTGCTCGGTGAAACCGTCGGTCTTGACGCTGACATGGGCAAGTCCGCCGAACGGTTCGAGCGCCACACCGCCAAGCTGCAGCCGATAGCCGAGTTCACCGAAGACCTGCGCGGTGCCGGCATCGTATTTCGCCGCAAGGCTGTCGGAGAAGCTGCCGAAGGCCGCGTCACGGCTGGTTTCGATGTCGTGCCAGCTGTATGCCGCCCCGGCACGCAGGCCGAATGCGCCCCACTGGCCGCCGCCGAACAGGCCGACATGGTAGTTCGTGCTGTTACCCGACGAGGCCCGGTCGGTGGCATCGAAGGAGGTGTGGCTATAGCCGCCGAGGACGCCGAGGCGCCAGTTGTCACCGATGGCGGTGTCGGCACCGCCGATGAAACCGCCCGTCCGGCGGCTGAAAGCTGCGGCGTTGCCGTCGCCGTCAGTGTCGCCCCAAGAGCCGTAGGCCTGGCTCCAAACGGCGAAACGCTCGGTCGTGGCCGCAGCAAGGATGGGGCCGTCGGGGCCATAGGCCATGACAGGAACGCTTGCCGCGCCGGCTTCGCCAAAAGCGGCCCGTATCCGGTTGTTGGCGGCATCAGCCAGGAAGCGGCTGTCTTCGACCAGCATGCCGTTCACCGAGGCGTGAACCTCACCCGACAGCGCGTCGAAAGCCTGGCGTGCGGCGCTTTCGTCGAGGCCAGTGATCGCCTTGTAGAGCGCATTGGTGTTGGCGAGTTCGTCCGCGCCGCCGGCGCTGGCGATCTGGTTTCTTGTGCGCCCGATGCTGGCAAATGCAATGTTGTTGCGGGCGAGCGAAAGGCTGATCGCATCGACCGTGTAGGCAAGCGTCGGCGTCAGGAAGGCGAGGTTGGAGGTCACCGACGCAAACTGGCCGACAACGCCCGACACCGCTGTCAGGATGGTGTATTGGGTCGTTGCCTGGTAATTTCCCGCCGCCGCGAGCACCTGCACCGTTCCGCCGGAAAGCGTTGCCTTGCCCGCCACCGCAAGCCTGTCCGACTTGCCGGTCGCATCGGCTTCGACCTGATAGATCGAGCCGGCAGCGAAGCTTGCATCGCCCGCGACGTTGAGCGTGCCGATGGAGTTGCCGGCGGCGATCGTCGAACCGCTGAGCGCCGTCACATTGCCGACCGTTCCCGTGCCGCCGAGGCTTGCGCCCGATTGCAGCGTGACGGCCGAATGCGCCAGCGAGCCGTTCACCGAAAGCCACCCCGCCTCGACTGTGGTTTCGCCCGAAAGCAGGCTGGTGCCGGTGAGGTTGAGCATGCCGGTGCCTGACTTGGTGAAGGAGCCGGTGCCGTTGATAGCGTTGGCGAAGGTGGCGTCTGCTGCCTGGTCGATGATGAATGCGGCGTGGTTGAGGATGGCGCCGCTGCCGAAGCTCGATGCCGAGCCGGAGAGCGTACCGGCTGAAATCGTCGTGCCGCCGGCATAGCTGTTGGTGCCGGTGAGCACGGTCTCGCCGATGCCGATCTGTTGGAGCGCGCCGCTGCCGGAGATCGCGCCGGCGAAGGTCAGTTCATTGGAGCGGTTAAAGGCAAGCGCGCCGTTGTTGGCGACGTTGCCAACGATCGAACCTTGCTCGCTGCCATTGCCCAGCTGAAGCGTGCCGCCATTGATGAAGGTGCCGCCGCCATAGGTGTTGGTGCCGGTCAGGGTCAGCGTCGCCGCACCGGTCTTGATCAGCTTGCCTTGACCGGAGATCGTGCCCAAGGCGGTGAGATCGGTGTCGGTGGCCAAGGTGCCGCCCGGCATGCGCAGGTCGATGTCGCGCGCGGTGGCAATCGCTGCGGTGTTGCTCAGCGTGCCACCGGCGAATGCCAGTCCCCCAGCCGCATCGCCGAGATTGGCGTCGGACGAGATCGACAGCGTGCCGCCCTTGACCAGCGTGCCGCCGGTGTAGGTGTTGGTGCCGCTGAGTGTAAGCGTGCCGTAGTCGTCCTTGACGAGGGTGCCTGAGCCGACGAGTTCGGAGGCGATCGTCGCCTTGGTGCTGGCGCTGGAGGCGGTGCCATCGCCGACGCGAATTGTCGTTGTTTCCGCACCGAGCTCGATCGCGTCGCCCTCGATACGGTAGCCGTCGGTTGCGAATTGCATGCCGGTGACGGAGATGGCGCCTTGGCTATTGTCCACCGTCACGATGCCCGACTGGCCCTGGAAGATGGCGTATCCGGGCTGTGGCGTCATCGGGGCGTTGAACGTGCCATCCTGCCGGGTCCAGTTGCCGCCCCCAGCACTCCATACCCCGTCGCCACCGTCGATCGCGCCATTGTTGAGGTTCGCGTTCGCGCCGCCGTCCCAGTAGGCCAGCACCGTTCCCCCTGAATTGACAAGGTTGACCTGCGAGGCCACCCCGGTCTGCACCGTCAAGTCGCCAGCCAGGAAAGCGGGGGGAATGCTACCGATGGTCAGCCCGTTGTCGGTCAGGGTGCCGCCATAGTTGAACAGGCGGTAGATGCCGGCGCCGAAATCGTTGCCGCCACTGACATTGAGCGTGCCGTCGAGCGTCAGGTTGCCGTCGACATCGATGCGGTCGCTGGTCAGGCCAAGCTCGAAGTCGAGATAGGCACCTGCCACCAAAGCCAGCGAGCCCAGGGTCAACGTGCCTTTGCCCGATCCGGGTGCGAGACGACCGCCGTCGGATATTGTCACCGCACCGTCGATGGTGCCTGCGCCACCGAGCGTTGCACCGCTGTCGACGGTGACGGCGGTGTTGCCCAGCTTGCCGTCCACCTGCAACTGCCCTGCCTTGATGGTTGTCGTCCCGGTGTAGGTGCTGGTTCCGGTCGCGGTGAGCGTACCGGTTCCCTGCTTGACCAGGCCACCGCCGCCGGAGATGACGCCGGAGAAGCTGGTGTCGCCAGAATTGCCTGCGGTCAGCGTACCGGCACCGAGCGCGACATCGCCAGCGCCGGCAAGCGAGCCGATGGTCTGGTCGTAGCCGTCGAGGTCGAGCTTCGCGCCTGAGCCGAGCGAGAAGTTGCTGTCTGTTGCAAGCACGCCTGCCGCACCGGCCGTGAGCGTGCCGGCATCGACATTGGTGGCGCCGGTATAGGTGCTCGCCCCGGTCAGGGTGAAGATGCCCGCGCCAGCTTTTGTCAGGCCGCCGGTGCCGCTTATACCGCCTGAAAATGCCGTCGATGTCCCGTTGCCGCCTGCCTTCAGGGTTCCAGCCCCAAGGGCGACGCTGCCGGCACCCGCAAGCGATCCGATGGTCTGATCATAGCCGTCGAGATCGAGCATCGCGCTCGAGGCGACGTCGAAGGCGCTGCCTGAGGAAAAGCTGTTTGCCGCACCGGCCTTCAGGGTGCCGAAATCGACCCGGGTGACGCCGGTATTGATGTTGGCGCCGCTGAGCGCGAAGACGCCGGTACCGAGCTTGACCAGGCCGCCGGAGCCTGAAATCGCACCGGAAAATGCCGTCGTCGTGTTGTCTCCGCCGGTGGTCAACATGCCTGTGCCAAGAACCACGCTGCCAGCGCCAGCCAGCGAGCCAATGGCCTGGTCGGAGTCACCGAGGTCGAGCTTGGCGCCGGAAGCCACTGAAACGGCGCTGCCCAGCTCGAATGCGCCCGCGAAGCCGGCCTTAAGCGTGCCTTCGCTCACCGTGGTCGCGCCGCCATGGCCCATCCAGCTGACAACCAGCGTGCCGGCGCCTTTCTTTTCGACCGCATGCGGCACACCGCCTCCACCGATGATGAGGCCCGACTGTCTGGCTGTGCCTTGCTTGACCCAGAGTTCGATATCCCCCTGCTGGACGATCATGTCGTTGGTAAGATCGACGCCGTCGCCATAGTCGAGCGCGCCGCCGTACATCATGAGATAGCCGGTGCCGATCGCCGAGCTGTTTTCGACCCGCAATGTACCGGCGAGCATATTGACGGTACCGTTGTAGCTGCCGCTGTTGCCTGACAGCGTCAGCACGCCGGCGCCATACTTATTGAGCAACCCGGAGCCGCTGATGTCGCCGCCAAACGTGATGTCGTCCGACCTGTCGAACACAAGCGTACCAGCATTGGCCACGTTGCCGGCCAGCGAGCCGTTTGTCGCCCCGTCGCCGACCTGCAGAAAGGTATTGCTTTCGATCGTGGTGCCGCCGGCATGGCTGGCGTTGCCGGTCAGCATCATGCCGCCACCGCTACCGCCGGCCACGGTAAGCGTTCCGGTGCCGGAAATATCGCCGGTGAAAATACCGTAAGTGTCCGAGCGATTGAACACCAGCGCGCCGTTGTTGATCACATCGCCGGCAATCGCGCCGGTGCTTCCGCCGTTGCCGACTTGCAAGGTGCCGCCTGAAATTGTCGTTCCGGCGGTGTAGGTGCTGGCGCCGGTAAGCACGAGCGTTCCGCTGCCGGCCTTGGTCAGCGCACCATTGCCCGTGATCTCGCCTGCATAACTCGATGAGGCATTGCCGCTACCGACCGTCAGCACGCCGCCACTGCCGAGCCTGACCTCGCCCATGCCGTCGAGCTGGGCGATCGTCTGCACATGGCCGTTGAGGTCGAAGACGCCGGTTGCCGAACTGATGGAGATGTTGCCACCGCTGCCCAGGCTGCCGCCCGCGCCGAGCTTCAGCGTGCCGTTATTGATCAATGTGCCGCCCGAATAGGTGTTGGCGCCGGTCAGCGTCATGATGCCTGCGCCATTTTTGTGAACCGCACCGGTTCCACTGATGATGTCGCCATAGGAAAAATCATCCGAGCGGTCGAACCTCACCGTCGCATTGTTGGTGATATTGCCGATGATCGAGCCCTTCAGACCGCCATTGCCGATTTGCAAGACGCCGGCGCTGACGGTGGTGCCGCCCGAATAGGTGTTGGTGCCAGCCAGGATCAACGTGCCGGCGCCCGTCTTGGCAAGGGCGCCGGCGCCGGCAAGGCTGGCGCCGATCGTTCCGGCCGAGAGGTTGAACGCGGTCGTGGCGGTGATCGTACCCGTGCCGGTGACGCTGCCGCCGGCCATCGTGAAGGTTCCGACGCCGAGATTGTAGCCCGCCGCAACATTCACCGTCGCGGTCCCGCTGTTGGTCAGCGTGCCGATGCCGGTCATGTTGCCGCCGGTCAGCGACAGCGTGCCGTTGTTCTGGTTGCTGATGTCGCCGGCAACTGCGACGTCGCCTGCGAGCACCTTGATCTGCCCGTCATTGTTGATGCTGTTGGTTCCCGATGACAGCGTCGCCGTGCCGCTCGGACCGTTGAAATTGATCGTGCCGCCGCCCTGGTTGTTGATCGCGCCGGCGTCGATGATGCTGCCCCCGGCACCTACATTGATGACCGCGTTGTTATTGAGCGTGTTGCCCGTTCCCCGCAGCGTCGCACCGGCGCCGATGTCGATCGTGCCAGCGCTGTTGGTAATCGTCTGGGCGCTGAGCGTGCGCCCGGCCCCGACCGAGGTCGTCCCGTAGTTGGAGAACGTGGTTATCCCGCTCACATCGTCGTCGGCGCTCGATCCGGTAACCGACATGGTGACGCCGCCATGAACCAGGATCGTGTTGTTGAAAACACCCGCCAAGGTGGTAGTGCCGCCAAGTTGGATCGCGCCAATGTTACTGCCGGCCAGCGCCTTGATACTGTTGATGCCGCCAGTCAGAACGATGGCGTCAGAGACAGCGCCGGAATGTCCCGCAGCACCGCCCTGGACGCCACCGGCGATGGTGCCGCTGTTGATGATCGTCAGGTTCTGGCCGATGATGCCGAGGCCGCCTGCTTGCGGCCGGTAGGGCTGGGCATTCTGGAAATCGGAGCCGCCGTCGCCGCCCTTGATGGTGCCGGTGTTGGTGATCACCAGCCCGGCCGAGCCGGTCCCGGTAATGCCGTTGCCGCCCCGGCCGCCCGCTCCATTGCCGGAGGGGTCGATGAACGGATTGATTGCTCCGTTGGGCGAGCCGCCACCGCCGCCGTTGCCGCCGGTGATCGTGCTGGAATTGGTGAGGTTTGCACCTGTCGTGGCGATGATGCCGGAACCGCCGCCGCCGCCGCCACCACCACCGCCATACGAATAGTTCGGCACGGAATTGTAATTTCCACTACCGCCATTGCCGCCATTGCCGCCGGCAATGGCATTGATGTTGTTCAAATCGGCGTTGAGGGTCAGACCGGCACCGCCGGCACCGCCTCCGCCACCACCTGCGCCAGCCGCGTAGCCGCCGCCGCCGCCACCGGCACCATCCGAGCCGCCGCCGCCGCCGCCGCGAGCCCCCTGCCCCGAGGTCGAGCCGCCGCCGCCGGCGCCGGCAGTCGCGCTGCCGTCTCCGTAGGCACCGCCTGTTCCGCCGCCACCTGCCGTATAGCCATTCGGTGCGGAGGCGCCTTTGCCACCATTTTGTCCGGTGAACTGCGCCAAAGCGGGCATCGTCGCCAGCGCGAGCGGCGCGATCAGGGCCGTGCAGGCAAGCAGGACAGCGCGATAGCGCTCATGTCTGCCGGGCGTCCTTGCACCCGCCGGCGCCTTCGGCTCGCAATCGTTCTGGGCGTTCTGTCCGCTACGGCAAATGCTGCTCACTCGGTCTTCCCCGTATTCGCGAACACGAGCCGGCAGCGGGCACAGCTCAAAGCTCCGCCGTCGCCGAAAACAGCCATGCTGTCGGTCACAGTTCACATTGGTTTCAAAATTCAGCTCCGGCGCCGCCCCAAAACCCCAAGCACCGGATGAGCGGGACCCTATGCCCGCCTAAAATCGCGGTCAATTCTCGGGAGCTGACTATTATTGGGAGGAATTTTACTCGTTTTTGCAGGTATTTAGCCGATTTCGGCGCCGAAGCAGGCGTCGAACGCGGTATCGATGACGGCAAGCTTGACGGCTTGCGCCATGGCGATCTCGCGGATGAAATCACGCGACACCCACATCACCGAATTACCCCGCTTGCCGCGCCAGCCGATGCTGCCCAGGCTCTCTGCCTCGCGCAGTTTGCGCGCAAGATGGGAGCGCGACAGCTGCAGCCACTGGCCCATTTCGGTGACGGAACTGATGCTGGTCGACAGCTGCCCGGCATCGGCGTCGGTGTCCTGCAGGCCGGCGATCAACCGCTCCATGATGATTCCGCCATTGTTCAGCCAGGTGAACAAGGAGAAGGTATCAGCCGGCTGCCTGATCGCATGCGAGGACAAAAGCCCGTCGCAGATGAGCGGTTCGATACGTTCCAGACCATCCGGTACAGCCAGGAACGTCGTCAGGCGATGACCTCCGTCAAGGCCGTCGAGCGTTGCCAGATGCACCATCACCCAGCCATTGATGGCGTCGAGCGTCGTCTGGGCGGGCTTCACCGGGCGCGCGCGCCGGTCGTCGCCTTCCGGGCAATATTCCACGAAGCCATAATTCAGCAATTCCTTGACGAAGGCATCGGCGGTATTGCGACTGGCCACCGAATGGACCTGGATCAGATCGAGGAAGCGCGACGTCTTGAGGCCAGGCTCTCCGGCTGCGCGCTGGAAGTGGAGGGCGAGCCCTATATGCGCCATCAACCAGCGCTGCTGGGTGGCAAAGATCGACGCCAATCGCGGATTGGCCTCATAGGCGATCAGCAGTGCCTGCGACTGCCGCCGGATGAAATCCTGCAGCGCTGGATGATCGGCAATTTCGTCCGCAGTCATTCCCAAGAATCTGCCCTCGAATTGTCCACTATATCGACGCCTTGGCACGGCGCTGTCCAGTCCTGTCGAAGTATTCGGACAATCATGTCGGGGCGGCGGCGCTCCACGCTTTCAACGCCCGACCGCAACTAGAAGCAGAAAGGACCGCAATCCCCCCTTCACGGCCATCGCGGGCGTCGCCCTCAAGGGCAGGCAGCCCCAGAATGCGGACTTTGGTGCCCAGCTCTATTTCGCAGTGGTTGGGGAAATGGCGCGCCCGAAAGGATTCGAACCTCTGACCCCCAGATTCGTAGTCTGGTGCTCTATCCAGCTGAGCTACGGGCGCGCATCAGGCCATCAACAATGGCCGGTCGTTCCGATCAATGGACCGCAGCGACCGGCGCTACCTAGCGGCTGACATGGCGAATTGCAAGCCGCCACAGCCAAACTTTTCCGGGAAAACGCCCCACCCGCCTATGACCGGCTTGGGTACCCCAAGCAAAAACAGCCATAGACGGCGCAATACCCCAGCCGGCACTGCTTCTCAGCGGCGCAGCAGCATGGCGATATTGGAGGTCACCAGCCTGACGATGAAGCCGAACGGGTACATTTTGGAGCTGGGGACATCTTTGGGAGGCTCGACAGCCTCAGCCTTGAACTTCGTGCAGATGCGCCACTCCAAGGGCGGGGCATCGCCTTCAAAGCGCATGCGGTAGATCGGCAGCCAATGCCTGGAATCGTCGAACTTCATCGCCATGGCCGCGTTGCAGCAAGAGGCGACAAGACGATTCGTCGCCGATGTCTCTTTGATCTTGTGGCTCTGCAACAGTTCAGCACCCTTGGCATATCGGACGCGATCGGTGCGGTAGAGAACATAGGCGGTGCCACCATCGGCATCTTGAACAGCGCTGGCATTCGGCAACGCTTCGAGTTGGCGCGAGCCGGCCTGGCAGTCGTCGCAATAGCACACGACACTTGCGATGGGAGCGCCGGTGGCTTCGAGTTCAACGCTGCCGCATGAACAACGCACGGTGGTCGCGGATTTCGGTGTCTGCGCCATGATCATTTCTTTCCGTATGCGGCGAGGAAAACACGGACGCCGTCGGCGGCATGTCGGCGAAGTTCCGCAGGGGTTGGTATCGCTTCATCGCCCAAAAGCATGGCCTGGTTCACCGGGGCGGACATGACCAGCCAGTTGAAATGCGACGCGGCCACCATCGGATCGTCGATCGTCAGCAGGCCGCGATCGGCCAGGCGCTGGAATGACGCCGCAAGGGCGTCCATCGCGCGCTGGGGTCCGCGCTCGTAGAGCACCTTCGCCAGTTCGGGAAAACGACTGACCTCGCCGATCACCAGGCGGCGCAGCTTCATCAGGCGCGGTGTCAGCACCACCATCAGCTGGCGCTCGGCATAGTCGTAGAGATAGGTGGCCAGATCACCGCTTTTATCGAATTCGGGGACCTGGTCATGGACGCTGTCGCCGGCGGCACTCGTCATGCTGGTGACGATCTCGATGAACAGCGCCTCCTTGCTGGCGAAGTGCTTGTAGACTGTCTGTTTCGACACCTCCGACAGGGCCGCGATCTCGTCCATGTTGGTGCCGAGATAGCCGCTTTTCAGAAAGACCTCGGTTGCGGCCGCCAGGATCGCCTGACGCTTGCGGGGGGATCGCGGCCCGTCCGGTTTTTGCTCTGTCGCCACATCCGCCATCAAACCGCCTATCCATCGAAATCGAGACTCGGATTGACTCATCAGTACTGTACGGTCTAGTTTTACGCAATACGGGTACTGGACCGTCCAGTCTATTTGATCAAAACCAGATTGCAGGAGAGCCAACCATGCACATTCAGTTTGCCGAGCTGCCCGTGTTCGACCAGGACCGCGCCAAGGCGTTTTACGTCGATCATTTCGGCTGCCAGGTCGCAGCCGACGCGCCGATGGGCAAGGACGGCTGGCGCTGGATCGAACTCAAATTCGCTGGCGCTGAAACGGCTCTCCACTTCGTCAGGCGCCCCGATGATGCACCCTCGGTGGAGCCGGTGCTGGTGCTGGTCGACAGCGATGTCACAGCGACAGTCGGGAAGCTCAAATCGCGCGGCGTGGAGATCGTCAGCGAACCGCAGGAAGCACCCTGGCAGCCCGGCCGCATCGTCGCCGAATTCCGCGACAGCGAAGGCAATCGCCTGGTGCTCGGCAGCAAGTGACGATGTGAGGGACGGCCCAAAGGCATCGACGCTGAGGAGCGGATATCTGCTATGAGGTCCGGGGATTCGCTGGTGACGATAGCTGACGGTAGACTCAACGCGCCAGCGCGGCACCCGCGCCCACGCTTTCGATCGCGCGATCTCTCGTTCTCACATGGAAAAACCTATGACAAAGCCCGCAGCCTCTGCCTCGCTAGACAATGAAGCCGATCTCATCCGCGAGACGGAACGTGCGAGGCTTCGCGCCCTGGTCGGCGCCGATATCGCCGAGGCCCAAAAGGTTCATGCCCCGGACTTCCAGCTGATAACGCCGATCGGCGCCGTTCTTTCAAGGGACGAATATCTGGGTGCGATCGCAGCCGGGCAGATCAAGTACCTGGCGTGGGAGCCGGGCGAGATCGCCGTGCGCCTCTACGAAAAGGTCGCGGTCATTCGCTATCGCGCGCAGCTTGAGGTCGTCTTCTCAGGACACAAGGTTCCCCTCAGCGGCTATTGGCACACCGACACTTATGAGTATCGCAACGGGCAATGGATGGTCGTGTGGTCGCAAGCCACTGCCATCAGCTAGTCCCGGAGGTTGATTGCCTATAGCGGAGAAATGGCGCACCCGAGAGGATGAAACTGGGCACTCTTATGTGATTGTTTCTGCTATATGATTCTCTACGCTGCATTCCTAGCGGACAGCGCCAGGACTCCGACAAGGCGCTGTTGAGAGTCACTCGCTCCAAGGCGCGTGGCGTACGCTCGCTCGACCGACCCGCTATTTGATTTCCACTATATCATTCAACTGCCAGACCTTATCGAAATACGCTTGCTTGGGACCGTAGAGGCGGAAGTAGGTGAACCAACCTTTGTTGGGCGGCGTTTGGATGAAATTCGCGTTTGCGCCCGGCGGCGGCTTCGGGCCGAAATAGAGATCGACCGAACCGTCAGCGTTCTTCACGAGGTCATGCTTGCGCGACGATATGTCGGCTGCGCCTTGCGCCGTAATCAGCGGCCCGCGCGTGAGGTTGTCGTAGATCGTAAATGACCAGAATTGCTCGACCGGCGGGTTAGGCGGCACTCGCAAATGATAGCTCTTGCCACCGTCCAGCCACGCGCCTGTATTGTCCTTCTGCGACTCGAGATAGACTTGGCCGAATCCGAGGGTTTTCCCTTGCATGCCGGTCGAATTGGCAATCGCCTCATAGAACCACGAAGCGCGTTCATCCAACTGCGCGTACCCGTTGTGCCATTGATCCAATTCGACCATGTTCGAATAATCCCAATGCTTGCCCTCCCAAACCGAGGCGCCAGCCACGCGTTTGGAGTAGGCGGTCAGCCCGCCCAATAGATCGCCGATCTGGGCGGCATCGGTCAGGATTTTCGTCTGACTGACATCGGGCGAAAACGGTTTGTCCTTCTCGAAACCTAAGGGCAGCAACATCGCGTAAAAGAATCCGTCGCGCTCTTCCGGTGGTTCGGGCGCGAGCACGTCATGCAGGTATTCCCAGAATTTGATGTCGCGCGGTTGCTCTGATGACCAGTCCCTGCCGCCTACCGGCACAATCTTGCTTGCAGTGGGAGGATTGTCCTTGTTGGCCCATGAATAAAGCTTGTGCTTGGCCACCAATTCATCGGCGGTGTTCGGGTCAAGCCCGCGTGTCGCAAACCAGAGCTGATTGGTTTTCGAACGGAATACGATGTATCCCTCGGCTCTCACGTCGGGGCTGCCAGGCGGCAGTATCAGATACTTGCCGCCCTTTCCCTTATCGGGGCCGGTCTGGCCGGTGTCAGTAACCGGCCGCTGCCAGACATCCATGATGCCGCCGGCAATCGCGCCTTCGGGAACGTCAACGACCAGCGGTCCTTGCTCGGCCATGTTCCAGAAACTCATGGCATAGAGCGTGGTGATGTTGGGCGTCAGCATGCCGGCCTTATCCTTGAGCGTCTGGTAGACGACGATCTCGCCGTCCTTGGCGCCAAAGATCTTGAGATGGGCGAGATGCAAAGCGTGAAAGCCGACGGCCGGCAAGCCCCAAAGATAGGCTTGCGTGGCGCGCTGGAAGTCGCTTTCTGCGAACAGTTTCTTGGCTGCGTCAGCCGTCGGGAATCCATTTTCGATCTGGAGCCTGCCGATGCGGGTATCCACCTCAGTCGTCTCAGCGCGCACATTCCAGGCGAAGGTGACGACTGAAGCGAAAAGCAGGGAAACAAGTGTCTTGCGCGAGTACATATTTGTCTCCTTGGTAGGGAGCGCGGGGACAGTGCATTCCCTCACTTTGCCTTCGCAATGTCGCCTGGCTTCCAACTTTTGTTGATAGCGGCTTCGGTCGGGCCATAGAGCCTGAGGATCGCGAAGTAACCCTTGCCGGGGGCGGTGGCGAGCCAGTTGCCCTCTTTGCCTGCGAGCGCTTTCGGTCCGAGATAGAGCGTGGTCGAACCGTCAGCCTCCTGAGCCGGCTTGTCGCGCGAGCCGAGCGACGGGAAAGGCTGGCCGTTGGCGAGACCCGATGCGTTCTCGGCCTCGTAGAGCGTCACCGACCAGAAGTTGGCGGCGGGAATGTCGGGCGGCAGCTTGATGCTGTAGCTTGAGCCTCCGGACAAGGGAGCCCCGTCGCTGTCGGTGAAGGCAATCATATATTTGGCACCCGCACCGGGTGTCTGCGAGACCATGCCGGGGCTGATCGAGTAATAGTCGGTGAACATCCAGATGCGCGCGTCGAGGTCGAGGTACCCGCCGGACTTGTTGATCCACGCCAAATTCAGTGAGCCCTCGGGATTCGCCGGCGTCCCATCGGGCACTGGATTGAGCCAGCGGCGATCCGGGTAGACCCGGAACGACCGGCCGCTGATGGCATCCTCGAAGCCTACGACGCGGCTCATCTTGTAGCCGGTCTTGGCCGCCTGATCGAGGATTGCCCTCGTCGCAGGATCGGGGGCGAACGGTTTGCCCTTGACGATGCCGATCGACGCCAGCATGCCGAGCCAATCCTGACCGGCAAGTCCGTTGCCCTCGCTGTCGACGAGCTGCTTGAGCTGGTCAAAGGCGCTGGCGTCGCTGACGGGCAGCATGTTGGCCGCCACGCCGGAGGCATCCGGATACTGCATTGCCTTTGCCGTCGCCTCGCCGCCGAGCGGATAGATTTTCGCGGCTTCCATCAGTGACACCGCAGGCGTCAGGTCCTTGGGGTCCTGGTAGAACGAGCGCAGGAACACGAAGACGTTGTTGGTCTCCGAGCGGTAGACGAAATAGCCCTCTGGAACCGGCTGGTCGTAGCCGGGCGGCAGGATCAGAAACTTGCCGCCCTTGCCGGCATCGGGACCAAAGAAACCAACATCCCCTTGAAAATTCCGAGCCTCGGTCTTTGGCCCCTGGATCGGGCGTTGCCAGAAGTCGAGCAGGATACCCTGCAATCCGGGCGATGCCTCGAACACCATCGGGCCATCCTTGCCGAGGTCGAGGTAGCTCATCGCGTAGATGACGTCGGAGTTCGGCGTCGTCACCAACGTCTTGGCGTCGAGGCGTTTCTTCCAGACCGGCAGAATGTTGTAGCCGGCGCCGAATACCTTCTCGGAGCCGAACTTCATGCCGAGTGTGTTAATGAGAGGTAGCGCCCAGAGATATGTCTGCGTGGCGCGCTGGAACAGCAGTTCGTCCCTCAAGAGCTTTGCTGTATCGGGCGTCGGCCGGTTCTCCGAAAATGGCGCATTTGCGAGCTCATCGAATCGGCTGGACTGCGCGAGTGCGGTGCTGCTGACGGCAGCCATCAAGATTGTGGGAAGCAGGAATTTTGCGGAACTCACGATCATGGTGTTCCCCGTCTGCGGACCTTTGGATTTCGCCGCGCAAATCAGCGTGAATGCCATTGTGATAGCTGTCAACGGCAGAAATGTTACAGGAACTATGATCGCAACCGATGGTTGCCAATCCGTGACCAATACCAGCGCAGCTTCGGCATGGACCGTGGGGAAATGGCGCGCCCGAAAGGATTCGAACCTCTGACCCCCAGATTCGTAGTCTGGTGCTCTATCCAGCTGAGCTACGGGCGCGCATCAGGCCATCAACAATGGCCAAGTCGTTTCGGTCAATGGACCGCAGCGACCGGCGCTACCTAGCGGCTGGCTTTGCGAAATGCAAGCCGCCGCCGGCAAAGTTTTTCCAAGCCATGGCCGGACGCAAGGTTGCCCGGCCATTCGTCTTGCGACACGCCGGTGGCTGGCGTCAGTGCGACAGCAGCACCGGCAGCCGCAGGTCGCTCAAGATGCCCTCGGTCGCGCCGCCGAGCACGAAGTCGCGCACGCGGGAATGGCCGTAGCCGCCCATGACCAAAAGCTTTGCCCCCAGCGACATCGCGGTTTCCTGAAGGGTGACGCCAATGGAGGAGCTGCCGATTCGGGTTGGCACCGCCTCGGCCACAAGGCCGCGCTGGCGCAAGCCTTCGGCCAGCTGTTCGGCAGCGTCGGTGTCGCGCAGCTTCTTTTCATTGAGGACGGTGATCACGGATATCCTTGACGCCTTTTCCAGGAACGGGCGCGCGTCGGCAACGGCGCGGGCTGCAACGCGGCTGCCGTCCCAGGCGATGGCGACATGGTCGATAGCGCCCACAGTCAAAAGGTTCGGCAAGATCATGGTCGGGCGCCCAGCGCCGAAGACAACCGCCTCGGCAAGCATGCGCGAGGTCTGGTTGCCCGTTTCCCAGCCCAGCAGCGCGAGGTCGAAATAACGGGCCTGTTCGCAAGCCGCCTCACCAAAGCCGGCAACAGGCGTGGCGACCTCGCCAGTGGTGAGCTCGACGCCAGCCTGTTTCGCGCTCACCTCGACGGCCGCGATAAGTTGCTTGCCATGCCTGCGGCTTGAAGCCTCGGCATCGCGGATCATCTGCGGTGTATCGAGCAGCAGTTTCGAAAGCGCGTTGGAAACCTGTGGAATGGCCGGATTGAACACCACCGCATGCAGGCCCGCATTGAACTGGGCTGCGATCGACGCTGCACTCGATGCCACTGCCTCGGAATTGGGCTCGGGATAGGTGGCAAGGGGGAGGAAGAAATGCGGCTTCATCGGAGTACTCCTGTTTTGACGCGCCAAGCCATGCGGCGTTGGCGCGTACTCAGCTGAGATTATCCTATGGCGGCCCACCCTTCATTGAGATGGATCAAGACAGGCTCCTCACGCCGGCCTGCGCAGACCGTGGCGTGCTTCATCGAGGCGAACCGGCTGGTCGGGGATGGCAACGGCAAAGACGGTGCGGCCGCCGGAGCTCTCGACGAGTTCCAGCGTGCCGCCATGGGCGCGCACCAGTTCATGGGCGATGGCAAGGCCAAGGCCGGTACCGCCGCTGCGGGCCGAGCCGCGGAAAGCGGTGAACAGATTTTCGCGCGCCTTTTGCGGCAGGCCGGGGCCGGTGTCGGCAACCAGGATGCGGCTGACGCTGCCTTCGCGTTCGGCATAGACGGTCAGCCGATTGACGATGGCGCTGTCGGCGACGCCGGTCATCGCCTGGATGGCGTTGCGGCAGAGATTGGTCAGCACCCGGAAAAGCTGGTCGGGATCGGCATCGATCTCGAAACTGGTGTCGACGGCATTGTTGAATTCTATGCCGGACTCCGGCTCGAGACCGAGCAAGCCGTGCACATCGTCGACCAGTTGGGCGAGCCGCAGGCGCCGCCGCGCCGGCGGCGATTCCTGGGCGCGGCCGTAAGACAGCACGTTTTCCGAATAAGCAACGGCGCGGTCGAGCGTCCTCAGCAGTTTCGGGGCAAAGGCCTGGACGGCTGGGTCCTTGACCATGCGCAGGCGGTCGGACATCAGCTGCGCGGAGGCCAGGATGTTGCGCATGTCGTGATTGATCTTGGACACGGCGAGGCCGAGATCGGCCAGGTGCTTCTGTTCGTTCAGCATCTTTTGCAGATGCATCTGCATCGCCGACAGCTCGCGCTCGGCGAGGCCGATCTCGTCGGCGCGGGCTTCCGGGATGATGACGCCGGCGGGACTGTCGGGCGCGTCGGAGAAGGTCAGCATCGAGCGCGTCATGGCGCGGATGGGCTTGATCATGATGCGGTCGATGGCGAAGTAGACCAACGCTGCCGTGCACAGCGAAATCAACAGCGAGACAAAGACGATGTAGCGCGCATTGGCCAGCATCGCGCGATGCAGCCGATAGTCGGAGATGACCAGCTCGAATTCCTTGGGGCTTTCACCGACAGTGCCAAAGACGCGCAGCATCCGGTTGCCGCCAAACAGCAGCGTGTCGATCGCAGCCGGCATCGAACTCAGCACGCCTGCCTTTGCAATCTCGATATGTTCGTCGACTTCGGGGGGCATGTCGGTAACGACGAGCAGCCTTGAAACACCGCCATCGCGCACAGCGATCGCCTTGGCACCGATGGCCGCCAGCACGTCGTTCTGGGCGGCGCGCGACAGCGACGTCGGATCGCCCTGCACCAGAATGGTCGCAACCGCGGCAGCCGTCGCGAGCCGCTCTTCAAGCCAGCGCAGCCGGAAACTGGCTATCGAAGGCAGGAAGAACAGCACTTCGGCGAAAAGCACGAAAGTGACGGTCAAAAGCAGCAGCTTGGCCGATAGGCTGCGCGTGCGCGGAACCGACCGTTCCGCCTGTTTTCCGGCATATGCGCCGGTATCGGCTGCTTCAGTCATGCTATTCTTTGCTGCAAATCCGCCCTGGGAGAAATTGCCTCGGCTCCGTCATATCCCGAAACGCCTATGCTTCCCGTTCTGGCAAAGATAGGCTATCGCAGCGCAGTTGCAAATTTTGCAACGCAAAAAACAACCTTTCGGCGCTGCTGCGAGGGGTTAATCGCCGCAGGCGACAACTGTTGTAGCGGCCAGCGCGAGCCGATTGACTTCGCGGCACCTTCTTTCTATAAGCCCGCACACGCTCGGGACCCGCTTCCGTCGCGGTTTTTGATCGCGTCGAGGCAAGCTGAGCCAAGCT
The DNA here is from genome assembly GCF_058808215.1 of Aminobacter sp. GW821-FHT11F06. Classification (NCBI taxonomy): domain Bacteria; kingdom Pseudomonadati; phylum Pseudomonadota; class Alphaproteobacteria; order Hyphomicrobiales; family Phyllobacteriaceae; genus Aminobacter; species Aminobacter sp. GW821-FHT11F06. The sequence goes on from NZ_JBXARL010000002.1 coordinate 224,023, forward strand.
CCTGTTACAAAGTGACAGAATCAAGAAGGGCCGCACCCCGCGGTATAAAAACAAATGAAGCGTACCTATCAGCCGTCCAAACTCGTTCGTAAGCGCCGTCATGGTTTCCGTGCTCGCATGGCCACCAAGGGCGGTCGCGACGTCGTCGCAGCTCGCCGCAACCGCGGCCGCAAGCGGCTCTCCGCCTAAGCCATAGGCGGGAACCTTGCCCGCTGACAGCAAGCCTGAGGGGTCTGCTCCGCATGGACGCGGCCCCGAACGGCTTCTGAAAAGAAAACAGTTTCTGGCCGTCCGCCGTGGTGAAAAGCGGCGCGGACGGTTTTTTCTCGTCGAGGTTTTGGATCGCGACGACAAAGCGGGGCCCAGGGTCGGCTATACCGTCACCAAGAAGGTCGGTAATGCGGTTGTCCGCAATCGTGTCAAACGGCGCCTCAGGGAAGCCGTTCGTACACATGCCGCAGGTGACATGGCCGCCGGCAAAGACTATGTGATCGTCGGGCGCGAAGACGTGCTCACCGCCCCTTTCGGCCAGATTACGGCCGAACTTTCTCGGCGCATTCGCGGAACGCGATAAGGGCTTTCGATGGAAAACAACCGTAATTTCTTTATCACCATCGCCTTGTCGGTGCTGATCCTGACGCTCTGGCAGGTGTTCTACATGAACCCCCGCGTCGAAACGCAGCGGGAAACCGCGCGGATCGAAGCCGAGCGCGTGGCCCAGCAGCAGAAGGCCGCCCAGCCGGCAGGCACGACGCCTGGCGCCAGCACCGGAACGCCAACGGCACCGCAAGCCGGCATTCCCGGCGCACCGGCAACCCAGGTCGCGGTCGCCGACCGTGCGCAGGCGATTGCAGCTTCGGGCCGCATCGCGCTCGACACGCCAAGCCTGAAGGGTTCGATCAACCTGACCGGCGCGCGCATCGACGACATCAGCCTCAAGCACTACCGCGTCGCCGTCGACCCCACTTCGCCTGTCATCGAGCTGTTGAACCCGCAGGCGCTGCCATCCGGCTTCTATAGCGAGATCGGCTTTGTCGGCAGCGAGGCAACCGGTACCGTTCCGGGCCCCGATACGCTCTGGACCGCCGAAGGCAACCAGACGCTGACGCCGGCCACGCCTGTGACGCTGACCTTCACCAACGAAAAGGGCCTGACCTTCAAGCGCACCATCGCTGTCGACCAGGACTACATGTTCACCGTCACCGACACGGTGACCAATGCCAGCGGCGCCGATGTCTCGCTGTCGAACTACGGCCGCATCACCCGCTTCGACAAGCCGCTGCATGCCTCGACCTACGTGCTGCACGAAGGCCTGATCGGCGTCACCGGCACCGAAGGCCTGCAGGAGATCAAGTACTCCTCGATCGAGAAGGACAAGCAGGTCCTGCCCGGCAAGTCGACCGACGGCTGGCTCGGCATCACCGACAAGTACTGGGCCGCATCGCTGGTTCCTTCGGGCAAGCAGCCGTTCCAGCCGCGCTTTTCCTATTTCGAAGACGGCCGTCCGCGCTACCAGGCCGACTATCTGACCGACCCGATCACAGTTGCTGCCGGCCAGTCCGCTACGGTCGAGACGCTGGTCTTTGCCGGCGCCAAGGAAGTGGCCAAGATCAACGCCTATGAGAAGGATCGCCAGATCCGCCAGTTCGAGCTTCTGATCGACTGGGGCTGGTTCTACTTCATCACCAAGCCGATGTTCTGGCTCATCGACACGCTCTACAAGGTGCTCGGCAATTTCGGTCTGGCGATCCTCGCCACCACCGTCATCGTCAAGGCCATCTTCTTCCCGCTCGCCAACAAGTCGTACAAGTCGATGGCGAACATGAAGATGGTGCAGCCCAAGATGCTGGAAATCCGCGAGAAATACGCGGACGACAAGATGAAGCAGCAGCAGGCGATGATGGAGCTGTACAAGACCGAGAAGATCAATCCGCTGGCAGGCTGCTGGCCGGTGCTGATCCAGATCCCGGTGTTCTTCGCGCTCTACAAGGTGCTGTACGTCACCATCGAAATGCGCCATGCGCCGTTCTTCGGCTGGATCCACGATCTGGCGGCTCCCGATCCGACGTCGCTGTTCAACCTGTTCGGCCTGCTGCCATGGGGCGTGCCCGCCTTCCTGATGATCGGCGTCTGGCCGCTGATCATGGGCGTGACCATGTTCCTGCAGATGCGCATGAACCCGACACCTCCGGATCCGACCCAGGCGATGATCTTCACCTGGATGCCGATCCTGTTCACCTTCATGCTGGCCTCGTTCCCGGCGGGTCTCGTCATCTACTGGGCGTGGAACAACTCGCTTTCGGTCCTCCAGCAGGGCGTGATCATGAAGCGCCAGGGTGCCAAGATCGAGCTTTGGGACAACCTCATGGCGTTGTTCAAGAAAAAACCAACGCCGGCGGAATAGCCGGACGGCTGAGACAAAAGGGAAAAGGCCTCGGAAACGGGGCCTTTTTCTTTTCACCACAGCTATGGGCGCTGAAACTTCTGCGGCGGCGGCCGCGTAACTTTGCGATGCCTCTCAAGCATCAGCCTGTGGGGCGGCGGCTGACCTCCCCGGTCAGAATTGAACCGTCTCGGCAAAGGCCGGGGTCCTGCATCCCGTGCGGGACCCCGGTTTGACATGCCGATCTGCGACGTCTTTTGAAAGACTTGGCCCCCACAATGCTCGGTCGAGCCCGATGTCATCGCGGCAGATCGCGCTATAGTCGTTTCATACGCATTAGGATGGACGACACGCCATGCAAGGACCGAACCCAGACATCAAGCACCCGATGCCGATGCACAAGCGCGTCGGTTTCCTCAAGCCACTCGTCGATGCCGAAAACATCGAGATCGGCGACTTCACCTATTATGACGACCCCGAGGGTCCGGACCTGTTTCAGCAGAAATGCGTGCTGCATCACTATCCCTTCATCGGCGACAAGCTGATCATCGGAAAGTTCTGTGCCATTGCCGAAGGCGCGCGCTTCATCATGAACGGTGCCAACCATGCCATGTCGGGCTTTTCGACCTATCCGTTCAACATTTTCGGCCATGGCTGGGACGAAGGCTTCGACGTCGCCACCTGGCACAAGGAGGTGCGCGGCGACACTGTGCTCGGCAATGATGTGTGGATCGGCATGGAAGCGGTGATCCTTCCAGGGGTCCGGATCGGCCATGGCGCCATCATTGCTGCGAAATCGGTTGTCAGCAGGCACGTACCGCCTTATGCGATCGTAGCCGGCAATCCTTCCGTCGTGGTCAAGAAGCGTTTCGACGACAAGACCATCGAACGGCTCCTGACGATTGCATGGTGGGATTGGCCGGTGGACAAGATCGGCCGCAACCTCAATGCCATTCGCGGCTCGGATATTTCTCTGCTGGAGGCAGCGGCTTGAACGATCAGATAACACCCACAGCGGCGGTCACTGCCGAGCTGTTCCTACGCCCGTGGATCTTCATCCGCGGCGTACCCTCAATGAAATTCCTGCCGCCCGAAGGGCCGCCAGAGATCGCCTTCGCCGGCCGTTCCAATGTCGGCAAGTCGTCGCTGATCAACTCGCTGGTTCGCCATGGCGGGCTGGCACGCACCTCGAACACGCCGGGGCGCACCCAGGAGCTCAACTATTTCGTGCCCGACGGCTATTCCGGCCAGGCCGGCGACATGCCGCCGATGGCACTGGTCGACATGCCGGGCTACGGCTACGCCAAAGCGCCCAAGGAACAGGTCGACGCCTGGACCAAGCTGGTGTTCGATTATCTGCGCGGCCGGGTGACGCTCAAGCGCGTCTACCTGCTGATCGATTCACGCCACGGCATCAAGAAAAACGACGAGGAGGTCCTGACCCTGCTCGACAAGGCCGCGATCTCCTATCAGATCGTCCTGACCAAGACCGACAAGATCAAGGCAGCCGGCGTGCAGCCGCTGATCGAAGACACGCTTTTGAAGATCAAGAAGCGCGCCGCTGCTTTCCCGACCGTGCTGGCAACCTCGTCGGAGAAGAACGAAGGCATCGAAGAGCTGCGCGAGGCGATCGCTTTGGTGGTCAACGGCGGTTAGGTTGTCGCTGGCTTGAAAGCCAGCGCCAGACCGTTGATGCAATGGCGCTTGCCGGTCGGCGGCGGGCCATCGTCGAAAATGTGCCCAAGATGGCCGCCACAGCGGCGGCAATGCACTTCTGTGCGGGTCATCAGCAGCGAGCTGTCCACCTTGGTGCCGACAGCATTGGGCAATGCTTCCCAGAAGCTCGGCCAGCCGGTGTGCGAATCGAACTTGGTGTCCGACGCGTAGAGGCCGAGATCGCAGCCGGCGCAGTAAAAGGTACCCTTGCGGTGTTCGTCGAGCAGCGCGCTCGATCCCGGCGGCTCGGTGTCTTCCTTGCGCAGGACGGCGAACGCGGCGGGCGAAAGAATGGCGCGCCACTGCGCGTCCGTCTTGGTGACCTCGAAGTTTTCGGCCAACGCCGGGGCTGATATGGTCAGCCGCCTGGAGAGCACCAAACCGGCAAGAACGGCGATCGCTGCACTGCCCAACAGAAATGAACGGCGGTCCATGGCATGTCTCCTATCCGACCATAGGCCGGTGTCGCATCACTGCAAAATCAACAGGCCTTGAGTGAAACGGACTGCGCCCCGCAAAGGCCGGAGGCCGTCGCGGAGCGCTGCCGATCGCGCGAACCTCAGGGAGCGACAGTGCGCGCAATCGCCCTGCCCCTCAGGCTTACATCTTGGGCAGCAGCACCTTGTCGATGACATGGATGACGCCATTCGACTGGGCGACATCGGCGACGGTGACATTGGCGACGGTGCCGTTTTCGTCTGTTACGGTGACCTTGCCGCCAGCGTCCTTCAGGGTCAGCGCGCAACCGCCTGCCGTCTCGACCTTGTGGGCGCCGCCATCGGCCTTGACCATCTTGGCGACGTCAGCTGCCATAGCCTTGGCAGCAACGACATGGCAGGTCAGGATCTTGGCCAGCTTGTCCTTGTTTTCTGGCTTCAGCAGCATTTCGACCGTGCCTTTGGGCAAGGCGGCAAAGGCTTCGTTGGTCGGTGCAAAGACAGTGAACGGCCCCTTGCCCTCAAGCGTCTTGACGAGCCCTGCTGCCTTGACCGCCGCGACGAGCGTGGTGTGGTCCTTCGAATTGACCGCATTCTCGACGATGTTCTTGTTGGCATACATCGCCGCACCGCCAACCATCGGATTTTCGGCATAAGCGAAGGTTGAGAGAGCGGAAAAAGCACCGGCGAGCAAAGCGAGAGAGATCTTGCGCATATCGTAACTCCTTGGGTTGTTTCCCGAGACGGAAAGGCACAAGCAGCTACGGATACCGGCACAAATAGTTTCACGATTTCATGAAAATATACTTATCAAACCCAACAACAATATGACGAAACCTTGCAGATACGAACGACGCATCGATAAAGTTTCGGTCATTTTTGGATTTAGGCGAAATTTTTGAGATCAAATTTCGCGAAGATCGCCGGCGGCGACCACAGGGCCAGTCGGCAGTCCGGTCGGTGAGCCGCCCGCAGGCTCAAGGCTGACGGCAAGCACGGCGCCGGCCGCAAGCTTGTCGCGCATCTCTTGCTTGACCGGCATCTTCATGGTGGTGCCGGCTGGGATGACGCCCATAGACACAGGTTGGGCGTTGCCCTCGATCATCCAGAGTTCGAAGTCCTTGCCCGAACCGCGTTCGCCCGCGACATGCGACAGGCCGATCTCGCCGGCGGCCGCGTCATACATGACCATGTACTTCACGTCGCTGCCGTCGGCGGCAAGCGAGGCCACCATGAACTCCTGCGGCGCCTGGGCGGGCGGATTGATGTAGGGAACGACGACATAAAGAGCGAGCGCTGCCACAGCGGCAGCGGCCAAGCCGCGCCAGAAGGCGAGGCTCGACCATGGGTTCATCCTCGATTGTGCCGCCGCATCGCGCAGCAGGCGGTGGTCGATGCCGCGCTTGACCGATACCGGTGCTTCTGCCTCAGCGTATGCGTCCGCCAGCGGGGCAAAATGCACCTCCCACCGGTCGACCATGCGCGCGAAGACCGGCTCCGCCGCCATGCGGGCGCTCACCTCGCGCCGCTCGTCGGCCGAAAGCACGCCCAGAACGTATTCGGCGGCGAGAATGTCGTCACCTCCAGGTTCCGGTCCGTTGTCTTCCGCCAGTGTCATCTTTCGAGGCATTCTCTGAGTTTCAGCAGGCTGCGGCGCAGCCATGTACGCATCGTGTTGAGCGGCACGCCGTGGCGCTCCGCGAGTTCGGCATAACTTTCGCCCTTGAGATAGGCACCGCGAACCGCGGCCGCCCGATCCTTCTCCAGTTCCTCGAGGCAATGATTGATGCGCCCGGCTTCGTCGCCGGCCACAGCAGCCGCCTCCGGCCCCGGTGCGGGATCGGCAATCTCAAGCGCCTCGTCGATGGCGAGGGGTGCCTGACGCCGTGCCCGGATACGGTCGATCGCATGATTGCGCGCGATTGCCACAAGCCACGAAATGGGGCTGAGATCAGAGGCTGCAAACCGATCCGCCTTCGTCCAGATCTTGACGAAGACCTCCTGCAGCGCTTCCTCGGCATCCGCCCTGTCATGCAATACACGCAGGCAGACGCCGAAAAGTTTCGAGCTCGTCTGCCGGTAGAGCAGATCGAAGGCCGCGCGGTCCTTCATCGAGGTCCGCACAATCAGCGTGGTGATGTCCTGCGGCGTCATCGTCGCCACGTTACGTTGCGAAAGGCGAATTGCAACTGCTGTTTAAATCGCGCTTGCCGCCTGGTACCGGCTTCCGTGGGATGAGTCACGGCGCCGCAGCCGCGCCAAGACCATCGAACCATTTGCCCCCTGCCCGGTTTCCAGCTAAGACCGCGCCGACCTTTTCCAGCTATCCGGGACCATGCCGATGACGACGAACGTCGCCGCCACCGCCGAAATGCAGGCCGCCCTGCTCTCTGCGGCCTTGCCCTTCATGCAGCGCTACGAAAACAAGACGGTGGTGGTGAAATATGGCGGCCACGCCATGGGCGACATCGCGCTCGGCCGCGCCTTTGCCCGCGACATCGCGCTTCTCAAGCAGTCGGGCGTCAACCCGATCGTCGTGCACGGCGGCGGGCCGCAGATCGGCGCCATGCTGGCCAGGATGGGCATCGAGTCGAAATTCGAAGGTGGCCTGCGCGTCACCGACCAGAAGACTGTCGAGATCGTCGAGATGGTGCTGGCCGGCTCGATCAACAAGGAGATCGTCGCCCTCATCAACGCCGAAGGCGAATGGGCGATCGGCCTGTGTGGCAAGGACGGCAACATGGTCTTCGCCGAAAAGGCCAAGAAGACAATGGTCGACCCCGACAGCAATATCGAAAAGGTGATCGATCTCGGCTTCGTCGGTGAACCCGTCGAAGTCGACCGTACGCTGCTCGACCTGCTTGCGCGTTCCGAGATGATCCCGGTCATCGCGCCAGTGGCGCCAGGCCGCGACGGCCACACCTACAACATCAACGCCGACACCTTCGCCGGTGCGATTGCCGGCGCGCTCGGCGCCTCGCGGCTGCTATTCCTCACAGACGTTCCCGGCGTGCTCGACAAGGACAAGAAGCTGATCGACGAGCTGACGGTCGCCGAAGCCAGGGCGCTGATCAAGGACGGCACCATTTCCGGCGGCATGATCCCCAAGGTCGAGACCTGCATCGAGGCGATCGAGCGCGGCGTCGAAGGCGTGGTCATCCTCAACGGCAAGACACCGCATTCGGTGCTGCTCGAACTGTTCACCGAACATGGTGCTGGCACGCTGATCGTTCCGTAAAAGGGAGAAGCCGGAATGCCCGTCATCTTTGTGACAAATCGTCGGCGCGAGATTGCCAATGCCTGGAATGAACACTTCGGTGAAAGCGACTAAGGTCTGGTTCGACGAGGACAGCATGTGGCTCGATCTGTCCGATGGCCGGACATTGAGCGTGCCGCTCGCGTGGTTTCCACGTCTGCTACGCGCCTCTGCGGAGCAACGTGAACGCGTAGCGATCAGTTCGCGCGGGCTTCATTGGGAAGACATCGACGAAGACATTTCAATCGAAGGCCTGCTCGCCGGGCGCCCAGACCAAACACGGCCCAAACCTAAGAACGAAGCAGCCTGAGGTCGAGAGACCGACCGCTACCCCCGCAAATGCCCAAGCGGCACGTGCCCTGGGCCTTTGATGTTCTGCAGCACCAGTTGGGTGTGCACGTCGCGCACGCCTGACAGCCGCATCAGCCGGTGCATGACGAAGGCGTTGAGATCGTCGACGCTGGGTACCATGACGTGCAGCAGGAAGTCGTAGTCGCCGGTCATCGTCCAGCACGCCGATACCTCGTCCATGCGCTGCACGGCGGCGATGAACTTTTCCGGCGAATCGTCGCTGTGGCTGACTAGCCTGACCTGGACAAAGACCTCAACCATCAACCCTACAGCGCGGCGGCCGATGCGTGCCGAAAACCCCTTAATGACGCCGGCCTCCTGAAGCGCTTCGAAGCGTCTGGCGCAAGGCGTGTTGGACAGGCCGATCTCGTGGGCGATCTCGGAAACCGGCTTGCGCCCGTCGCGCTGAAGGATCTCAAGCATCTTGATCTCAAACTCATCGAACTGAGGCATTTTTCCTCTCCGCACTGCTGTTCAAGGTGAACATACCTCAAAGCTGGCGTATGTACGCGAACAAAAGTGAATTCCGCTCCATGCGCAACGCTATGATTCCTCATCGAAAGCCTGTTTCTGGGGAGGATCAGACCATGGGCATCAGCGTTCAGGATTATGCACGGGAATGTGCGGCCCAAGGGCTGCGTGGCGACTACACTGTCTGCCGCCCGGATTTTACCGTCGAGCAGAAATACCACTACAGCGCAGCCGAACAGGACGTGTGGCGCACGCTGTGTGACCGCCAGACCAAGCTGACGAAGCGGCTGGCGCACCGCTCCTATCTCGATGGCATGTCCGCCCTCGATCTCGTCGACAAGATTCCTGATTTCCACGAAGTCAGCGAGAAGCTGCGCAAGCTCAGCGGCTGGGAGATCGTGGCGGTGCCCGGCCTGATCCCGGCGCAGCCATTCTTCGACCATCTGGCCAACCGCCGCTTCCCCGTCACCAACTGGCTGCGCACGCGCGACGAGCTCGACTACATCGTCGAGCCCGACATGTTCCATGATTTCTTCGGCCATGTGCCGGTGCTGAGCCAGCCGGTTTTCGGCGACTTCATGCAGATGTATGGCGAAAAGGCCGGCGATCTCATCGCGCTTGGCGGCGACGAGATGATCACCCGGCTCTACTGGTACACGGCCGAATACGGCCTGATGCAGGAGTCCGGCCAGCCGCTCAAGGCATTCGGCGCGGGGCTGATGTCGTCCTTCACCGAGCTGCAGTTCGCGGTCGAGAGCGCTGACGCCCATCAGGTGCCGTTCGACATCGAGACGGTGATGCGCACGACCTACGAGATCGACAAGTTCCAGCGCGCCTATTTCGTGCTGCCGTCGTTCGACGTGCTCAGAGACGCGTTCCAGAAAACCGATCTGGCCGGCATCATCAAGCGCTGGAAGGGCGAGCCGCCACGCGATCCGGCGACAATCTAGTTTCTTGGGCTAACCAACGGCGAGCAGCACCAGGATACCGCCGACGATCAGCACGCAACCGGCGATCTCAAGCCGGTTGATGCGCTCGCGGAAGAAGAACACCGACGACGCGAAGGTGAACAGCATCTCGATCTGGGCGAGCGACTTGACGATCGCCGCCTGCTGCAGCGTCATCGCCATGAACCAGCCAAAAGAGGCCGAGGCCCCTACGAGGCCGGTGAACAATGCTGGCCGCCAGGCCTTGGCGATGCGGGGCAGTTCGTCGCGTTCCTGCCACAGAATCCAGACCAGCATCAGCACCGTCTGGAAGACGATGACCACGGCGAGGGTAACAGCCGCCTGCATCATGAAATTCGGCCCGCCAAGCGCCAATGACGCGGCGCGGTAGGCCACCGCCGAGATGCCGAAGCAGGTGCCCGAGGCGAGCCCGATCAGCGCATTGCGGCTGAGCACCGAGGTGACCAGCGTGCGCGCGTTGAGAGCGGTGTGCGCGACCGAAATCAGCATCACGCCGAACACGCTGATGGCGATGGCGGCTATCGCGCCCGCTGTCGCCCGTTCGCCAAGGAAAAGCAGGCCGAAAAGTGCCGCTTGCGCTGGCTCGGTGCGCGAATAGGCGGTGCCGACGGCGAAGTTGCGGAACGAAAACAGATGGATCAGCAGGAACGTCGCGGCGATCTGGGCGATGCCACCGAGCACGGCCCAGGCGAAGAAGGTCGCGTTGAGCGACGGCAGGCCATAGCCGACAACAAAATGCAGCACGCCGACGAAGGCAAGCGCGAATGGAACACCGAAACCGAAGCGCACGAAGGTGGCACCAGTGGTGCCCATCACGCCCTTGAGGTGCTTTTGCACCACCGACCGCAGATTCTGCAGGAAGGCGGCTGCGATGGTGATGGGTATCCACAATGTCATGATGGTTCAGTGTCAGCTGGGAACGACCGGAGCGGCCGCACTTGCGCGTCTACAGCATCGCCTTGAAAATCGGAATCGATTTTCGGCAAAGGGTTCAAAAGCACAGCGCGTCTGATTGGACGCGCCGTGCTCAAGGCTACAGTTCACATTTCCACGGGAAGCGGCGAGGCCTGCCGGTTGTCGACGCTTTGGCCCCGGCTGCCATGCGGTGCCGCCGGCTTCAGGAAATACACCATCGCTGCGACGAGCGCGAATGCCGCGATCTCGTAGATGAGTGCGTAATCCATGCCGGCGACAAAAGCGGCGTGCGAAAGCTCGCCCGCCCGCAGGCGCCCGTCCAGGGTCGAAAAAAAGATCTGCCCTGTGATGGCAATGCCAAGGGCGGCGCCGATCTGCTGGAAGGATTGCACAGCCCCCGACCCCGAGCCGGCATCGCGCGGCGGCACAGTCGACAGAACGGTCTGGAACAGCGAGGAGATGGCTATGCCCATGCCGAAGCCGCAAATCAGCAACGGCAAGACAAAGTGCCAATGATCGACGGCATCGCCGATGCCAGTGACGACGAAACGCAGCGACACCATGCCGATGCCCATGACCAGCGCACCGCCAACGATCCGCCGATGCGGCCAGCGGCTGCCCAGCCGCCCCGAAATAAGCGAAGCGATCAGCACGCCGATGGGAAACGGCACCGTGGTCAGGCCGGACTGCAATGGCGTCAGCCCGAAGCCGGTCTGCAGGAAGACGGCCAGGATCAAGAAGAAGCCCGCGACGCCTGAAAAGAACGTCATGACCATCGCCGACCCAAGCAGGAAATTGCCGTTGGTCATCAGGGCGACCGGCAGCAACTGGCTCTGCGCCCGCTTCTCCCTTGCCTTTTGATGCAGGAAGAAGCTGACCATCGCGACGACGGAGAGGCCGATCATCGCAAAGGTCCACAGCGGCCAGCCATAGGCATGCCCCTCGATAAGGGGAAACACCAGCAGGAAAACCGCGGCGCTGGCGATCAGGATGCCGACCGGGTCCTGCGTCAACTCGGGCCGGCCAGGCATATCGGGAATGAGCGCTCGGCCGGCAATCACGGCCAGAATGCCAACCGGGATGTTGACCAGGAAAATCGGCCGCCAGTCGAGGCCAAACAGGTCCGCACTGATCAGCATGCCCCCGGCAAGGGGGCCAGCGACCGAGGCAAGGCCCGCCGTCAAACCAAACAGGGAGAAGGCGAAACCGCGCTCCTGCGGCGGAAAGATCACCTGGGTGATCGCCAGGACCTGCGGCATCATCATAGCGCCTGCCAATCCTTGCAGCACGCGCGCGACGATCAATGTCGTCATGGTCGGCGCAAGCCCGCACAACGCCGAAAACACCGTGAAACTCGCAACGCCGATCAAAAACAGGCGCTTGCGGCCGACCACGTCGCCGAGCCTGCCAAACGGCAGCAGGCCGAGCGCGAAGGCCAGGACATAGGCTGCCACGACCCATTCGATCTGGCTGCTTGTCGCACCGAGTCCAGACTGGAGGCGCGGCAGCGCAACGTTGACGATTGTCACGTCGATCAGGTTCATGAACCCGGCCAGCAGCAGGATCGCCATCGCAATCCAACGCTTTGGATTGGCCTCCTCGGGCGTTGACGGCGAGCTATGGGAAAAAGTCATTTCCAATTCCTTTGACTTCGGAAGCCGACCCGGGATCGCCGCCCCAGCGCGTCCACGAGGCCAGCCAAACGATCAATGCTGCCGTTTGCCTTTAAGATTGCATCAATGCGATGCAGACAAATGTCGTTCCGCACGGCCCGATTTCGACAGGCCTGGCAAAATGTTTCACCAGTCAGGCGGCATCACCCGAGGCAACACATTCGATTTAGAGCGAATCGTTCAGCTTTCTAACCCCGAACCTACATTTCGCGCAGACACGATCGAAGTGAACAGCGATTTTCGTGCAGGAACTGCGTCGTGGACCGCCGCACCGGCGATCGCATAGCAAGGAGACGGCGGCAAATGCCACCGTCCAGAACAAGCGATGTTACAGATTCGAGCGCCGTTACGCCGCTTCGGAAATGCCGGTGTCGAAAATGGCGCGGTTGCGACCACGGCGCTTGGCCTCATAGAGGCGCTTGTCGGCGGCGCGCATCAGTTCCGAAACATTGGCTTCCGACGCGCAGTTGGTGCCGCCAATGCTGACGGTCAGAGGCACCGCGCGCTCGTCATTGGGCTGGAAGCGCAGCCGCTCCACTTCGCTGCGGATACGCTCGGCCACAAGCTTGGCCTCCTCCTCCGAAGCGCCAACCAGGTAAGCGCCGAACTCCTCGCCGCCGATGCGGCCGAGAATGTCGCCGCTGCGCACGCCACGCGTGATCGCCGCAGCGATCTGCAGCAAGGCCTGGTCGCCGGTCAGGTGGCCGAAGCTGTCGTTGATCTGCTTGAAATGGTCGGCGTCGATGATCAGCAGCGCGCCGCGATCGTTCTTGCGCCTGGAGCCGTCGAGCGCGGCAAAGAAATTCTCGCGGTTGAGCATGCCGGTCATCTCGTCGCGGCTGGCCTTTTCCGAAAGACGGCGATGGGCAGCCGCCAGCTGGGCGTGGGCCCGCGTCAGATCGGCATAAGCCAGCTTCAACTTTTCACGCTGCCAGAAGGTGTGAAAAGAAAAAGGGAAGGCAATCAAGACAGGACATAGCACCGGCAATAGGTAGGCGGCGGTGTCGATCGTGCCGCCCAGGAGCGGAATGATCGCCAACACAAGTGCCATCGTGATCACTATGGACAAAAGTGTGACGAAACCGGATTTGAGAAAGACACTTTTCATTTCAACTCCCTGCCGGCAGTTGGAATGCCAGCATCATCTGAAGGTCATCTTTCACCGGTAGTTAAAATTTGACCAACCCCGCCGAATTTGGCCATTGTCCAGTGGCATGCTGGCCTCATGCGGCGGCTTCCAAAATTCTCGAACCGTGCCATAAGGGCGTCATGACCGATATTCCCGATCCCGCCCGCTTCGATCACGTCACCGACTGGGTCTTCGACCTCGACAACACGCTGTATCCGCACCATTCGAACCTGTTTTCGCAGATCGATGTGAAGATGACCGGCTATGTCGCGGAGCTTCTGACGCTGTCACGCGAAGACGCGCGCAAGCTGCAGAAAGAGCTTTATCTGGAATACGGCACGACGCTGAACGGGCTGATGCATCGCCACAACATCAACCCGGATGACTTTCTCGAGCATGTGCACGACATCGACTATTCCTGGCTGGTGCCGGATCCGGTCCTGGGCGCTGCCATCCGACAGCTGCCGGGCCGCAAGTTCATCTTCACCAATGGCAATCGCAGCCATGCCGAGCGCACCGCACGCCAGCTCGGCATCCTCGATCACTTCTCCGACATCTTCGATATCGTTGCCGCTGGCCTGACGCCCAAGCCGGCGCGCCAGCCCTATGAGACGTTTGCCGCCCTGCACAAGGTGACGGGTGCCAATGCTGTGATGTTCGAGGATCTTGCCCGCAACCTTTCGGTGCCGAAGGCACTCGGCATGACCACTGTGCTGATCGTGCCGCGCAACTTCGAGCCGACCTTCTCGGAGATCTGGGAAAGCGACCCGACCCACGAAGACGACGTCGACTTCGTCACCGACGATCTCGCCACCTTCCTCACCACACTTGTCGAGGCCAACGCCGCTTGAGTCGTTTCACCTCCGTTGAGGCACGGATCGATGCGGCTGCCCATGCCGTGCTCGACCGCCTGCCCGCAGGTGGTATTTACGGTGCGCTGGTCGAGTTCCTGGTGTTCGGGCTGAAACAGGCCTGGGCCTGCCTGTTCGGCGGCGCCATGCTGGCGCTGATCATGGCAACCAAGCTGTGGTGGCCGCAAGATGCCGGGCTCGCGCGCTACGACTTCCTGTTCCTCTCGGCCGTCGCCATCCAACTGGCGATGCTGGCGCTCAGGCTGGAAAAGCCCTCCGAAGCCAAGGTCATCCTGATCTTTCACGTCGTCGGCACCGCGATGGAAATATTCAAGACCTCGGCCGGATCGTGGATCTATCCAGAGGAAAACTTCTTCCGCATTGCCGGCGTGCCGCTGTTTTCGGGCTTCATGTATGCGGCGGTCGGTTCTTACCTTGCCCGGGTCAGCCGCATCTTCGACATGCGCTACACGCACTACCCACCGCTATGGGCGACGGGTCTTCTGTGTGCGGCGATCTACGTCAATTTTTTCGCCCATCATTTCACTGTCGACATCCGCTACGGGCTGTTTGCGGCCACAGCGCTGCTCTACCTCAGAACCGTGGTGCACTACCGCGTCTTCCGCTTTCGCCATCGCATGCCACTGCTGCTCGGTTTCCTGCTGGTGGCGCTGTTCATCTGGCTTGCCGAAAACATCGGCACCTGGTCGCGCGCCTGGATCTATCCCGGCCAGCATGACGGCTGGACGCCGGTTTCCATCCAGAAACTCGGCGCATGGTATCTGCTGATGATCATTTCCTTCGTGCTGGTAACGCTGGTCCACCGGCCACGGCCGATGGACAGCAAAGCCAGCTCAAAGGCTGTAGAACTTGCTGATGATGTCCCAGGCCTCGTCGGCGGTGTCGACAAAGTCGATGATGTCCTGGTCACCCGGCGAGATCGTGCCCTGGTCGGCGAGGAAGTCGAGGTCGATCGCCCGCTTCCAGAATGACTTGCCAAACAGGATCACCGGCACGCGCTCCATGCGCCCTGTCTGGATCAGCGTCAGCGTCTCGAAAAACTCGTCCATCGTGCCGAAGCCGCCGGGAAACACGGCGACAGCCTTGGCGCGCATGACGAAGTGCATCTTGCGGATGGCGAAGTAGTGGAAGTTGAAGCACAGCTCAGGCGTCACATAGGGGTTGGGCGCCTGCTCGTGCGGCAACACGATGTTGAGCCCGATCGAGGGCGCGCCGACATCGTCGGCACCGCGGTTGCCAGCCTCCATCACGCCCGGACCACCGCCGGTGACCACGACGAATTCACGGTAGTAGGACGCTGCCGAATGCTGCGAGCACAGGCGGGCAAACTTGCGCGCTTCGTCGTAATAGCGGCTGTTGCCCTCGAGGTTCTTGCGCTGCGTCTCGTTCTTGGCAGCCCACGCCTCGCCGCCGGGCTCGGGAATGCGCGCGCCGCCAAACAGGATGACCGTCGAGCGGATGCCGCGCTCGGCCAGCACCATCTCGGTCTTGAGCAGTTCGAGCTGCAACCGGACGGGGCGCAGGTCGCGCTGGGTCATGAAGTCCGAGTCGTTCCAGGCAAGCCTGTAGGTCGCAGCGCGCGTCTGCGGCGTGTCGGGCACGCTCTTTGAACGCTCCAGGTCCTCGTCGGAGTGCGGCAGCGGCGTCCAGCCAGCCTTTTCCATAGGATTCATTTTCTGCTCGACCCCAAATTACCGTTGACCGCGACATTACGCGGCGCCACCGCGATTGACCCCTTCATAAGGCTGAAATAGGGTCCGCGCGATTTTATGCCAGCTTAGAAGCCTTAAGCTTAACGGCTCGTAACGGAGATGTTTATGTCGAAGCCCGATCTCGCCAGCCTCGAAAAGACCATCGACAAGGCGTTCGAGGAACGCGACGGCATCTCGACGTCGACCCGCGGCGAAGTCCGCGAAGCCATCGAGGCGGCGCTCGACCTGCTGGACAAAGGCACGGCGCGTGTCGCCGAGCGTCAGGACGACGGCAAATGGCAGGTCAATCAGTGGCTCAAAAAGGCTGTCCTGCTGTCCTTCCGCCTCAACCCGATGGAGCTGATTTCCGGTGCGCCGGGCGGTGCTTCATGGTGGGACAAGGTGCCGTCCAAGTTCGACGGCTGGGGCGCCATGGACTATGAGAAGGCCGGTTTCCGCGCCGTGCCTTCGGCGATCGTGCGCAAGTCGGCCTATGTCGCCCCGGGCGTGGTTTTGATGCCGTCCTTCGTCAATGTCGGCGCCTATGTCGATTCGGGCACCATGGTCGACACCTGGGCCTCGGTCGGCTCCTGCGCCCAGATCGGCAAGAACGTTCACCTGTCCGGCGGCGTCGGCATCGGCGGCGTGCTTGAGCCGATGCAGGCCGGCCCGACGATCATCGAAGACAACTGCTTCATCGGCGCGCGTTCGGAAGTCGTCGAGGGCTGCATCGTCCGCGAGGGCTCGGTGCTCGGCATGGGCGTGTTCATCGGCCAGTCGACCAAGATCGTCGACCGCGCCACCGGCGAAGTTTTCTACGGCGAAGTTCCGGCCAATTCGGTGGTTGTCGCGGGCTCCTTGCCAGGCAAGCCGTTGCCCAATGGCGAGCCTGGCCCGAACCTCTACTGTGCCGTCATCGTCAAGCGTGTCGATGCCAAGACCCGATCCAAGACCTCGATCAACGAACTGCTCAGAGACTGATCTTTCGGCAGAATTTCTCTTGGGCATTTGAACAGATCGCTCGAATGCCCGGCCAAAACAGAACGGACCAGACCCACTTGCCTGACAAATCCCAGCTTTTCTGGTTGTTCTTCCGATTTTCGGGCCGCGTGAATCGCGCGGTCTATTTGCTCGGTTTCCTGTTCATGCTGGTGGCGATGTCATTCCCGCTCTACCAGTTCATGCGCGTTCACCCCGAAAGCGGGGCCGCGCAAATCTGGTCGATGCTGTTCGGCCTGACCTTCCTGGTGTTTTTGTGGGCTCATATCGCCTTCAGCGTCAAACGCCTGCATGACATCGACAAGCCCGGCCTTTATGCGGTCGCCTTGTTCATCCCGGTGATCTCGATCTTTGCCTTCATCGCGCTGTGCTTTTTCCCAGGCACGCCAGGCCCGAATCAGTTTGGATACGAGACCAACGCGCCGCGATAGCGGCTGACAGCCAACTATTCGAAGCCCGAACGGTTGGCTGTGACGTCAAAATCCGCAGCGATGCTTTACTGAGCCTGGAATCGGCGTGCGCTGGAACAACCGAACGTCGTGACAGGACCGGGCGATTCGATTATCGCTGTGGCCATGAAGCTGCCCACAGATCCCGCCGAGAACCTTGCCGCCCTCATCCGTTGCCCGTCGGTCACGCCCGCCGAAGGCGGCGCTCTCACCGCGCTGGAAGCCATGCTGAAGCCGTTGGGTTTCGCGGTCGACCGCCCGACCTTCTCCGAGGACGGCACGCCCGACATCGAAAATCTCTATGCCCGCCGCTCGGGCAATGGGCCGCATCTGATGTTCGCCGGCCATACCGACGTGGTGCCGGTAGGCGACGAGGTGGCGTGGACACATCCGCCCTTTTCGGCGGCAATCGCCAATGGCGAGATGTATGGGCGCGGTGCTGTCGACATGAAGGGCGGCATCGCCTGCTTCATTGCCGCAGTCGCCCGCCACGTCGAGGCGCATGGCGGACCCAAGGGATCGGTTTCGCTGCTGATCACCGGCGACGAGGAAGGCCCCTCGGTCAACGGCACGGTCAAGCTGCTCGAATGGGCCGCGTCGCGCGGTGAAAAGTGGGATGCCTCGCTGGTCGGCGAGCCAACCAATCCCGACGCGCTCGGCGACATGATCAAGATCGGCCGGCGCGGTTCGCTGTCGGCCACGATCACCGTCAATGGCCGCCAGGGCCACGTCGCCTATCCGCATCTGGCCGACAATCCGGTGCGCGGACTGATGACACTGGTCGATGCGCTGCTCAACCCGGTCTTCGACAAGGGCACCAAGGATTTCCAGCCGTCCAATCTCGAAGTCACCACATTCGATGTCGGCAATGCCGCGACCAACGTCATTGCGGCCAAGGCGACGGCGACCTTCAACATCCGCTACAACGATACCTGGACCGACGAGACGTTGCAGGCGGAGATCCACAACCGCCTGGACAAGGCGAGCGGGCGGAAGAAATACCGGGCGGGGCGCAAGGAGCCTATCGAGTACGAACTCGTCTGGCGCGACCGGCCAAGTCATGTCTTCCTGACCCGCAACGACAAGCTGATCGACGCGCTGGCAGGCTCCATCAAGACGGTCACCGGCCGCCAGCCGAAGCTTTCGACCACCGGCGGCACATCAGATGCGCGCTTCATCAAGGACTATTGTCCGGTCGTCGAATTCGGGCTGGTGGGCAAGACCATGCACATGGTCGACGAGCGCGTGCCGCTTGCCGAACTGGAAATGCTGACACAGGTCTACCAGCAGTTCCTCGCAGACTGGTTCGGGTGACGAAGAGCCCTCATGTTGGCTACCAATGACATCGAGCAATATCTGTCGGGTGCCTGGCGGCTGATGCTGGGCAAGGCCGATGGCCTGCGCCAGCTCGATCTCAGCGCCGACGGCTTTTGGAATTCGTTCTTCGCCATCGCGATCGCCGCACCGGCGCTGATCGTCGGCTGGGTCGGGGTATCAGACGAGGTCGCGCTACATACAGTCACATTCGCCGGACGCTTCGGCATCGTCGTGCGGCTGGCGCTGGTCGACCTCGGCGCCTGGATATTGCCGCTGATCGCCTTTGCGCTGGTGGCCCCGCGCGCCGGCGTAGGCGACCGCTTCGTCCACTATGTGGTTGCCAGCAACTGGGCGTCCGCGATCATCGCCTGGCTGATGTTGCCGACGGCACTTTCGCGCATGCTGTTTCCCGCGGCGCAGAGCTTCACGACACTGCTGTCGCTGGCGCTGTTTACCCTGTCGATGGTGTTCACCTGGCGCATGACCAATGCCACGATCGGCAAAGGCGCCGCCGTCGGATCGGCGGTCTTTACCGCCATGTTCATGATGTCGCTGCTGGTACTGTTTTCGCTGCAGGCGATGTTCGGGATTTACGTGCCTCAGTAGTCCACACCAGACAGGTAGAGCCCGTCGGGCGGCGCCACCTGGCCGCAGGCAGCGCGATTGCGCGCATCGAGTGCTGCCTTGAGGTCGTCAGCGCTCCAGCCGCCCTCCCCGACCCGCTTCAGGCTGCCGACCATCGAGCGAACCTGGTTGTGCAGGAAAGAGCGCGCCGAGGTCTGGACCTCGATCATCTCGCCCGTTCGCGTCACGTCGAGCCGGTCGAGCGTCCGCAGCGGGCTGTTGGCCTGGCACTGGGTCGAGCGGAAGGTGGTGAAATCGTGCCGGCCGAGCAGAAGCTTGGCGGCCTCGGCCATCGCCTCATGGTCGAGGCGCTTGGGCACCCACCAGACCTTGCCGCGCTCAAGGGCAGCGGGCGCCCGGCGGTTGAGGATACGGTAGATGTAGTGCCGCCCTGTGGCCGAGAAACGCGCGTCGAAATCGTCCGGCACCTGTTGTGCCGCAAGCACCGCCACGGTTTCGCCGGCGGCCTGCAGATGCGCGTTGACGGCATCGCGCACCTTGTCATTGGCCCACGCCTTGGTGAGATCGGCGTGAGCCACCTGGGCCGTCGCATGCACGCCAGCGTCGGTGCGGCCTGCACCGCGCAACGAGATCTCGTCGCCACTGAATTTGAAGATGGCCTGCTCGATGGCCGCCTGCACCGTGTGCAGGCCGGCTTGCCGCTGCCAACCGGCATAGGCGCGACCGTCATACTCGATATCCAGGCGATAGCGCGGCATGTGCTACTCCGGCCGCTTTACGCGGCCAGAGCCGTACCGAAGGCCGAAGCGTAGACCAGCTTGCCGGTCTCGGGCGCGTCACCCCAAGCAAGCGCTTGCAGGGCGTCGCACTGATAGTCGCTTTCAAACTTCGCGGCACGCTCGTGTGTGTAGCCGAAGCGGCCGTAATAAGCCGGATCGCCAAGCACCACGGCCAGCGTCTCGCCGGCATCCTTGAGCCGGATATGGGCCTCGCGGATCAGCGCACCACCGATGCCGGTACCATGGAAATCAGGCTCGACCGCCAGCGGTGCAAGTGCCACCGCCGCAACGGTGCTGCCGCCATTCTGGACGTAGAGGCGCGAAAACAGGATGTGGCCAACCACGTCGCCATCTTCCTCGGCGACCAGTTCGACGATCACATCGCCTTCGGCAACCAGCGCATCGACCAGACCGGCTTCGGCATGCTGGCCGAAGGCATGCTCTTCAACGAGGCGGATCGCCTCACGGTCGCGCGGCGTTGCCGCCCGAATCGACATCATGCTCATGACAACTTCATTCCTTTTTCGATCTTGGCACCGCGCAGGAATTCATCCGCGGTGACGGGTTTTCCTCCCGCCCTTTGTACCTCGACCAAGCCAACGGCACCTTCGCCGCAGGCAATCTCCAACCGGTCGCTGAGAACCGTTCCCGGTTCTCCTTGTCCAGCGACACGTTGCGAGCGCAAAACTTTGAGGCGCTCGGTTCGTCCGCCGATTTCGCACCAGGCGCCGGGAAACGGCGACAGGCCACGGATATTGTTGTCGACCGCCGTCGCCGGCAAGGTCCAATCGATCCGCGTCTCCGCTTTATCGATTTTTTTGGCGTAGGTCACGCCTTCGCTGGCCTGGGGCACTGTTTCCAGCCTGCCCGCTTCGAGTTCCGCTAAGGCCTCTACCATGAGCGAGGCACCCATCGCCATCAGACGATCGTGCAACTCGCCAGCTGTCATGTCGGGTCCAATCGCGACTTTTTCAAGTCGCGCCACCGGCCCGGTGTCCAATCCTTCTTCCATCCGCATGACCATCATGCCGGTTTCTGAATCACCTGCCATGATGGCGCGCTGGATGGGAGCTGCCCCGCGCCAGCGTGGCAGAAGCGAGGCATGACCGTTGTAGCAGCCGAGACGGGTGCCTTCGAGAATGGCCTTGGGAAGCAGCAACCCGTATGCGACGACAACAGCGACATCGGCCTTGAGGGCGGCAAACGCGGCCTGCTCGGTTTCGCCTTTCAGCGACAGCGGCGTGCGCACTTCGATGCCCAGCCGCTCAGCCTCGCGCTGCACCGGTGATGGCGTCAGCTCCAACCCACGGCGGCCAGCGGCGCGCGGCGGCTGGCTATAGACCGCAACGACCTCATGGCCGGCCTCGGCTATTGCACGCAGCGTTGGCACGGAAAAGTCCGGCGTGCCCATGAAGATGACGCGAAGTGGCATCTATGTCCTTGTTTTGGAATGGGCAGACGCAGCGTCCGCGCTTTGAACTGCACGCCGTTCGACCAACAGCCCTAGCTCGATCAGCCTGATGGCCTCGTGTTCGATGTCCCGACCATTAAGGCGAGCTAGCTCTTCGATTTTTCGAAGCAGGTCGTCGTCAACATTTTCAATCAACAGGTCATCCATCGCGGGCGTCTCTCTTTCGCGTGAAACGGAAGCCCGGATTGATCGCTACCCCACCATGCGGCTCGGCGGGCGGTCCTTGGCGAGCTTCTTGAACTTCTTCATCACCATGTCGCGCTTGAGCTTGGAGATGTAGTCGATGAACAGCACGCCGTTCAGATGGTCGATCTCGTGCTGCAGGCAGGTGGCGAGCAGGCCGTCGGCGTCGACTTCCTGGAGCTTGCCGTTTTCGTCGAGATACTTCACCCGCACCGTCGCCGGGCGCTCGACCTCGGCGTAGTAATCGGGGATCGACAGGCAGCCTTCTTCGTAGACAGCGCGATCATCGCCGCTCATCACGA
This sequence comes from Aminobacter sp. GW821-FHT11F06, assembly GCF_058808215.1. NCBI lineage: Bacteria > Pseudomonadati > Pseudomonadota > Alphaproteobacteria > Hyphomicrobiales > Phyllobacteriaceae > Aminobacter > Aminobacter sp. GW821-FHT11F06. The sequence goes on from NZ_JBXARL010000002.1 coordinate 245,970, forward strand.
TCTCCGGATTGATGACGATGCGCGGCGCTGGCTCCTCGCCTTCCTTGGCCAGATCGATCACCAGCATCCGGATCGGCTCGCCGACCTGGATCGCGGCCAGGCCTATGCCCGGCGCATCGTACATGGTGTCGAGCATGTCGCGCGCGAACTTGCGCACGCCATCGTCGATACGTTCGACCGGCTTGGAATGCTCGCGCAGGAGCGGATCGGGAAGAAGGATGAGCGGCTTGATCGTCATGCGCTTCAACTAAGATGTCGGAATAAAACCGTCAACCGGTCTGGTGCGGCGATGTTCCCGCTTTGATCTGACCTTGTGGGGCGAATCGGCTATGGTGCCGGCCATGAGCGAGCTTTCCAGCATTCTGTCCGCCCCGATCGCGCAGCTTGGCGCGACAACCATCACGCTCGGCCAGGCACTCGGATTTGGCGCGTTGCTGTTCGTCGTCCTGCTCGCCGTGCTGATGATCGCCCTGTGGCGCTCAGCCAAGGCACGCGCGATTGCCGCCGCCGAGGCCGCCGGCCATGCCCGCGACGCTGAAGCCCGCATGGCCGGCATCCTGCGGGCCCAGGCCGAGATGCAGGGACGTCTCGGTACGGTCGCCGACATCTTCGGTGCGCGCCAGGCGGAACTTACCCAATCGCTCGGCCAGCGCCTCGACGCGATGACCGGCCGCATCGGCCAGACCATGGCCGAGCAGACCAAGTCGACGCATGACAGCCTGGCCAAGCTGCAGGAGCGGCTGGCCGTCATCGACACCGCCCAGGGCAACATCCAGTCGCTTGCCGGCCAGGTCGTGCAGTTGCAGGCGATCCTGTCCAACAAGCAGACGCGCGGTGCCTTCGGCCAATCACGCATGGAGGCGATCGTCGCCGACGGATTGCCGCCTGGCGCCTACGAATTCCAGGCAACGTTGTCGAACAACAATCGGCCGGACTGCTTGGTCAAGATGCCGAACGGTGCGCCGTCACTGGTGATCGACGCCAAGTTCCCGCTCGAGGCATGGAACGCCATCCGCTCGGCAGCCGACGTCGAAGGTGCGGCGGAAGCACAAAAATATGCCGCCCAGGCTTTTCGGCGCGACCTTGAGGTGCACATCAAGGCGATCTCGGAAAAATACCTGATCGCTGGCGAGACGCAGGACACCGCCTTCATGTTCGTGCCGTCCGAATCGATCTTCGCCGAGATCCATGAGAATTTCGAATCACTGGTGCACCGCGCCCACCGCGCCCGCATTGTCATCGTCTCGCCGTCGCTGTTGATGCTGTCGATCCAGGTCATCCAGGCTATCCTCAAGGATGCCCGCATGCGCGAACAGGCCCACCTGATCCAAGGCGAGGTGATTCGCCTGATGGAGGATGTGGGCCGCCTCGACGAGCGTGTGCGCAAGCTGCAGACCCATTTCGGCCAGGCCAGCAAGGATATCGACGATATCCTTGTGTCGTCGTCCAAGGTCACCAAGCGCGGCGAAAAGATCGAGGCGCTGGAGTTCGGCGCCTCGCACCCCAGCGAGACCGACGAGGCCGCGAAACCGCAAGCACCAAATGCCCGCGTCGCCGATTCCAAGACCGGCCAGCTCAGGCTGCGCGTGGTCGAGGAAAGCGAGTAGCAAAAAAGCGCGCGGGCCCGGTCCTGTCGGACAGATGGCCTATGAGACCTTCTCTGCGGTCTCCATGCCCTCGAATTCGGGCAGCCAATGCAGGGCGGAGCGATGCCAAACCTGCCGGCGCGGAACGAGTTGTTCACGCTGGTCTGATGTTCCGGCCCTGAGACCATAGACCTTGGGCCCATCGCCGACCGAGGTTGCGAACAAATGTGAGCCACATTCGCCGCAGAACCCTTGTGCGCGCTTGTTGCCGCTGTCGCCTGTCTTCACATAGATCTTGGGCGTGCCCGAGAATGCGATGTTTTCTTCAGGCACCTGCACGGTGACGCGAAACGCGGTGCCGGTCAGTTTCTGGCAGTCGGTGCAATGACACATCGCCGTCCTTTCTGGATCGACGTCAGCCTTGTAGGTGATTGCGCCGCAGTGGCAGCCGCCCTGAATCCTCATGTCGTTTCTCCCTAAGTCGTTTGCGCAGTGCTAGCGAAACCACTGCCGGTTGTCAGGGGCTAATGGATGCTACCCTGTTCGATCTTTTTCCGCCGTTCCCGCCAGCGTCCTGACGTCTGCGGCTTGACGAACACCACTGTCACCTCGGGGATCTCTGCCTTGAGCTTCGCCTCCAGCCGCTCGACGCAGGTTTCGATCTCGGCAGCTGAAATGTGATCGACGAAATCGAGGCTGAGGCCGGCAACGATCTGCTCGGGGCCCATATGCACAGTCAGCACGCCGTTGGCGTTCTCGACCGCCGGATCGGCCTGGGCGATCGCGAGGATCGTCGCTTGCACATCCGGCAAGGCCGGTTCGCCCATCAACAGCCCCTTGCTCTCGCGGGCGAGGAACACAGCCGTTGCGCCCAGAATCAGGCTGATGCCGATGGAAGCGGCGCCATCGAGCCAGGGCTGGTCGAAATATTGCGCGGCTGAAATGCCGGCGAGCGCAATCACCAGGCCAAGCAGTGCCGCGCTGTCTTCGAACAGCACGGTATAGACGCTTGGGTCCTTGCTGCGGCGAACCGCCTGAATGTAGCCGAGATTGCCCTTGGAGCGGCGGAATTCCTTAAGCGCGACCAGCCACGAACCACCCTCGAACACCATGCACAGGCCGAGCACCGCATAGTTGATGAGCGGGTTTTGGATCGGCTCGGGATCGAGCATGTGGATGATGCCTTCATAGAAGGCGACGCCTGCGCCGAGCGCGAAGACCAGGAGTGCAACGATAAAGCTCCAGAAATAGAGCTCGCGGCCATGGCCAAACGGATGCATCTGGTCAGCCGGCTGGGCCGCGCGATGGAGCCCGTAGAGCAGCAACAGCCCGTTGCCGGTGTCGACCAGCGAGTGCACGCCTTCTGACAGCATCGCCGAACTGCCGGTGAAGAATGCCGCAACGAACTTGGTTGCGGCGATGAGCAGATTGCCCGCTATCGCCGCGAAGATCACAGCCTTCGAACCGGAATGTGCTGCCATGTCTGCCTCGCGTTGTTGGACTGTAGCGAGGACATTGACGCACTCAAGCATTTTCGCCTCGACGGCAAACTCGCTGTCGACGCCCTCAATACCCCTCTTGCAAGCGCGGCAAGTTCGCGTTTCACTTCGCTTCTCAGCAGCGGGAGAATCGAATCATGGCCAAGGGTGCGATGAAAGCCGGGAAAGAAGCCCGGAAGCCTAAAAAGGATGCCAAGAAGCCAGCGCCTGCGCCGGCATTCAAGGCGCCTCCGGTGCAGGCGATCAAGATCAAGGACAAGTAGTCCTTGTTTTCGGCTTGACGCCAATCAGCCACGCCCGGCCTCGGCCGGGCGCATGGTTGAACTCTTCTTCGAAAAAACCTATTTGACCGGTGCAAGGACGACCTTGCACTCCCTCAAAAAACCCGGCCGGGACGACCCGCCATCCCACTGGAGCGTTCCATGGCTTGGACTTACCTGTTTTTCGCCGGCTTGTTCGAAATCGGCTGGGCCATAGGCCTGAAGTATACGGAAGGCTTTTCGAAGCTGACGCCGACCGTCCTCACCGTAGCCTCGATGATCATCAGCCTTGGCCTGCTGGGCCTGGCCCTGAAGTCGCTGCCCCTCGGCACTGCCTATGCCATCTGGACCGGCATCGGCACGGTCGGCACCGCGATGCTTGGCATCTGGCTTTTCGGCGAGCCCGCGACGGCGATTCGCCTCGCCTGCATCGGCCTGATCGTGTCGGGCATCGTTGGCCTCAAGCTCGTCGCCTGATCAACAGCCAACCTTAAATGGCCTGCCCGAAACGGGCGGGCCTCATCATCACCCCGTTTTGAACCTGCGCAAGGTATTGCCCGAGAATCGACTTCGATTTCGGGGCATGTATTGGACGCGCGAAAGCAGCCCGCGACCGGGGCTTGGCAATACCCCCGGTCGCGAACCGCTTAGCAATGAGAATTTGCGCAATCGACCTAGAGCGCCCTGCGTCCGAACGGACACACAAAGGACACTCCAACACTTTGCTTTTGCACATTTATGCGAACGCCCAAGTGTTTCCACCTGGCTGCACATGCGCCAGCCACTCAGCCGATGCGTCGGATATGTCGCGCGATCAGCCGAAGTTGGCTGAAGGCGGCATCCGCTTGCCACGCGACTTGCGCGCTGCGTAACGCGCGTCACGCTTGGCCTTGCGCTCGGCCTCGTCGGAAAGCACGCGGCTGATACGGTCGGCCTCTTCGGCCTCGCGTGCCTTGGCCTCTGCTTGCGCTGCCTCTTCGGCGGCCAGACGTTCAGCTTCGGCCTGGGCTTCGCGCTCGGCCCTTTCAACGGCTTCGCGAGCCAGGCGTTCCTGCCTCAGCTTTTCCTTTTCGGCTTCGCGGATGGCGCGAGCCTCAAGGATGGCCTTGCGTTCGGCCTGGCGTGCCAGAACTTCTGGATCGTCAGCTGCCGGGCGTGCCTTGTACTTTTCGAGGAGAGCCTTCTTTGCGTCATTAGCGGCATTACGCCGCTCGAAGACGTCTTTTTCCCTGTAGATTGCCAATTTGATTTCCCTGGAGTCACTTCTCGCCGTTTACATACGCGCGCGAAGGCAGAGTTCAAGCGCCAAAAAGGCATGTCTCCCATGAAATCGCCTGATGTTGCCGATGGGAAACGCTCTTTGGGCGCCAATCTCGATATGGATTGTTCACTAGACCGCATCTGGCGGCTTCGTGGAGCGATAGCTACGTGTAGCACGAATAATAGCGATAGGACCAGCGATCATGGAACTTGGCCTCTATACTTTTGCAGACGTTAGTCCTGAGCCGGGCCAAGGTGCCATCGGACCGCATCGGCGGCTGCGCAATCTCATCGAAGAAATCGAGCTGGCCGACCAGGTCGGACTCGATGTATTCGGCCTCGGGGAACATCACCGCCCCGATTATGCCGCCTCCGCACCTGTCGTTGCCCTTGCAGCCGCGGCCGAGCGCACCAAGCGAATCAGGCTGACAAGTGCCGTCACCGTGTTGTCGTCGGACGACCCGGTGCGCGTGTTCCAGCAGTTCGCGACGCTCGACCAGCTCTCCGGCGGCCGCGCCGAGATCATGGCCGGTCGCGGTTCGTTCATCGAATCGTTTCCGCTGTTTGGCTATAATCTCGAGGATTACGATGAGCTGTTCGCCGAAAAGCTCGATCTGCTGCTGGCGCTGCGCGACAGCGAGCGCGTGACCTGGTCGGGCACCCATCGCGCGCCGATCAATGACCGTGGCGTCTATCCCCGCCCTTATCAGGAGATGCTGCCGATCTGGATCGCCATCGGCGGCACGCCGCAATCGGCCGCACGAGCCGGCGTGCTCGGCCTGCCCTTGGCACTCGCCATCATTGGTGGCGAGCCAGCGCGATTCGCTCCCCTGTTCGACCTCTATCGCGAGGCGGCGCGGCGCGGCGGCCAGGACCCGGCCAAGCTTGCCACCAGCATCAATGTACATGGTTTCGTCGGCAAGACGACCGAACAGGCGGCCGACGATTTCTACGGGCCACAAGCCGAGGTGATGAACCGCATAGGCCGCGAGCGCGGCTGGGGCCCGACATCCAGGGCGCATTTCGACCAATCGCGCTCACCGCAAGGCGCGCTGTTTGTCGGCAACCCGGAAGTGGTGGCCGAAAAGATCGTGGCACAGCACAAGCTGTTCAAAAACGACCGCTTCATGCTGCAGATGGCGATCGGCATCATGCCGCACGACAAGATCATGAAAGCGATCGAGCTCTACGGCACCAAGGTCGCGCCACTAGTGCGCAAGGAACTGGGCATGGTCGCGCCGGCTGGCTGAGGTATTGGCGCGCCGTGCGTCCACTTGGACGTAAAGCGCTCCAAGTCTTTGAATCTGCGCATCGTGCTTTACGAAAGCCGTTCCCGGCTTTCGGGAGCACCGGCATCTGGACCAAACTAAATTGCCATGGCGGGTTTGTTCGCGCCAAAACCTCTTCCTATATCCGGCGGGTCCCAACCGCCGGAGCTGCCCCATGACCACCCTGTCCGTGCTCGATCTGTCACCGGTCACCGAAGGCAGCACTGCCGGCCAGTCGCTGCGGAACACGCTCGACCTCGCTCGCCACGCCGAGAGGCTGGGTTTCCACCGCTACTGGCTGGCCGAACACCACAACATGGCGGGCATCGCCAGTGCCGCGACCTCGGTGGTCATCGCCCATGTCGCGGCCGGCACCAGCACCATCCGCGTCGGTGCGGGCGGCATCATGTTGCCCAATCACGCGCCACTGGTGATCGCCGAGCAGTTCGGTACGCTGGCAGCGCTCCATCCGGGTCGCATCGATCTCGGCATCGGCCGCGCGCCCGGCACCGACATGCTGACCACGCGTGCGCTGCGCCGTAATCTCGAAGCCGGCGTCGACAATTTCCCGCAGGATGTGGTCGAGCTGATGGGCTATTTCGAGCCGGCGACACCGGAGCAGCGCATTCGCGCTGTGCCCGGCGAGGGCGAGCATGTCGAGGTCTGGGTGCTCGGCTCCAGCCTCTATGGCGCCCAGCTCGCGGCCATGCTTGGCCTGCCCTACGCATTCGCCTCGCATTTCGCTCCGGCCGAGCTCGACCATGCGCTCGAAATCTACCGCTCGCGCTTCCAGCCCTCGGAGCGTCTGGCAAAACCCTATGTCATGGCTGGCATCAATGTCGTTGCCGCCGACAGCGACGCGGAAGCAAAGCTTTTGTTCACCTCGGTGCAGCAGGCCTTCGTCAATCTGCGCAGCGGCCGACCCGGCAAGCTGCCAGCACCTGTCGAAGGCTACGAGCGCGAACTCGACCCCGTCGCACGCCAGATGCTGTCGCAGACGCTCGCCTGCGCGGTCGTCGGTTCGCCTGAAACGGTCAGGCGCGGCGTCGAAGCCTTTATCGCACGCACCGGTGCCGACGAGCTGATGGTGACGGCGCAGGTCTTCGATCACACCGCACGCAAGCGCTCATACGAGATTTTGGCGGAAGTGCACCAGGAGATGAAGGCGGTGGGGTAGCCCTCCCCTAGTGGGTGGATTGGCGCGCCGAGCGCCAATCCTGGACCGCTCTGTCTTAGTTGATGTTGCGGCATGGATTCCCGACACTCTCCGCTCGTTTCACTCGCTCACGAGGTCGGGAATGACGGATTGCAGGGAGGCTACCACCAATCTTCACCGTTGGCGATTTGCGTTAGCGGCAAGCATCAGTGAGTAGCTGGGACGACAAATGAGCCCGTCATTCCCGACCTCGTGAGCGAGTGAAACGAGCGGAGAGTGTCGGGAATCCATGCCGTGCCCCAGAGTGAAGTCAGCGACGGCCCAGAAACCGGTGCCATGCCGGAGCAACGGCCCGGCGCTCACGGTGCCTCGGCGAATGGGGAAACACTACCGCATCGCCTCGACCACCGACTTGTCCGGAAAGCACGTCGCGGCGCGGCCGTTCTTGGCCTGCCAGTCGCCGATCGAACGGCGGGTCTTGAAGCCGGGAAGGCCGTCGGCACCGCCGACATCGTAGCCGAGCTTTTCCAGTCCACGCTGCATGTCGGCGACGTCCGAACGGTAGAGCCCGTCGACCTTGCCCCAACCGCGGGCGAAACGCTTGTCGCCTGAAGCAATGCGGTCGGCGCCATGGCCGATGAACAGCGCGTAGACGTCGCTCTCGTTATATTCCTTGAGCACGTAGAAATTGGGCGTGACGATGAAGGCCGGGCCGTTGCGCCCCGCCGGCACCATCAGGAACCCTTCGCCACGGGTTTCGTTGGCCGGAAACGGCTTGCCGCCGACACGGGTGATGCCCATCGCCGCCCAATCGGCAATCTTCTTGCCTTTGTCAGGGCCTTCCAGCGCGCAGGTGACATTGTCGGGGACGGAAACCTCGAAACCCCACCCGCGCCCCTTCACCCAGCCATAATGGACGAGATAGTTGGCGATCGAAGCCAGCGTGTCGGGTGTCGAGTTCCAGATGTCGGCGCGGCCGTCGCCGTCGAAATCGACGGCATGCTGAAGAAACGACGTCGGCAGGAATTGCGGCTGGCCGAGCGCGCCGGCCCAGGACGAGCGCATGTCCTTGCGGCTGACCATGCCGCGCTCGACCATTTCGAGCCCGGCCAAAAGCTCCTTGCGGAACATGTCCTTGCGGGTCGCCAAAAACGCCTTGGTGCCCAGCACCTCGAAAGCATCATAAGGCATCTTGGCGGCGCCAAAACCGGATTCGCGGCCCCAGATGGCCAGCACCACACCGCCCGGCACACCGAACCGTTTTTCGATCGCGGCCAGGGTTTTGGCGTTCGCACTGGCGCGCGTGCGGCCACCTGCGGTGACAGCACCGAGGGTCTTTTCGGCAAAATAATTGCCCGGCGAGCCAAATTCGGCCTGATGCTGTTTCTTCGGCGTCTTGGGCTTTTCGCCCGGCAAAACGAGGTCGGGCAGCTTGAGATTGGGTGAAACGCCCTGAAAAGCCGCGTCGAAAGTGGCCTTGGAAATGCCCTTGGCCTTGGCTTCCGGCCACAGGTCCCTGGCGAGCCAGGCCTGGAACTGACCGTCGATCTTTGCTGCGGAGGCGGGGGCGGCGAATGCTGATGCAAGCGAGACAGCAAGCAGAATCGATTTGAAGAAAGGCGCTTTACGTTGCCCCCCTCTGTCCTGCCGGACATCTCCCCCACAAGGGGGGAGATTGGCAGCGGCTATGCTGCAGCTCTTCCACCAGCGAGCAAGATTGGCGAAGGCCGGCGTGAAGGCCAATCTCCCCCCTTGTGGGGGAGATGTCCGGCAGGACAAAGGGGGGCAACGTAGAGCGCTTTTCATCCACCCTCCCTGCCGGGCAATTGCGTCAAAAGACGGTCCGCGACTTGAGTGCGGCGGACAGCGTGCCCTCATCGAGATAGTCGAGCTCGCCGCCAACCGGCACGCCATGCGCGAGCCGCGTGATCTTGACGTCGAAGCCGGAGAGCTGGTCGGTGAGGTAGTGCGCCGTGGTCTGTCCCTCGACGGTGGCGTTGACGGCAAGGATGATCTCGCTGACACCGCCCTCGGCAATCCGCGTCACCAGCTGCTTGATGGTGAGCTGGTCCGGGCCGATGCCGTCGAGCGGCGACAGCGTGCCGCCCAGCACATGGAAACGCGCATTCATCGCCCCTGCACGCTCCAGCGCCCAAAGGTCGGACACGTCCTCGACCACGATAATGGTGGTCGCGTCGCGGCGCGGATCGGTGCAGATCATGCACGGGTCAGAGGTATCGACATTGCCGCAGGTCGAGCACACCCGCACCTTGTCGACCGCCTCTCCCATGGCGGCGGCCAGCGGCGCGAGCAGCTGTTCTTTCTTCTTGATGAGATGAAGTGCGGCACGGCGGGCCGAGCGCGGCCCAAGCCCCGGCACCTTGGCCAGGAGCTGAATCAGACGTTCGATCTCGGGACCGGCGATTCGCTTCGACATGGAAGCGATATAGAGCGAGTAGGGAATAGTGAGTAGCGAATAGTGAAGGGCCGACGTCGGCGGCCAAAGCCATCCACTCGTCTTCCCTCTTACGACGCCCTATTCGCTATCCCCTCTCACTCGCTCATTGGCCGGTCCTGGCTGGCGATCAGCGCGCCGATGGCATCGGCCTGCTTGGAACTCGCCTGGAACGACATGGCACTCGCCAGTGCCGCATCGGAACCAGCGGAGGCGACAGTTGTGGGCTTGGAATCGACCACGCCGGGCAGAGTGGGCTCGTCGGCGGACGCCACCATCGTTTCGGGCTCGGCAGCGGCAGGCAGGCGACGCCGGTCGCGTTTTTCGTAGAAGGCATTGCCGCCGGCAACGGTGGTGTAATGCATGTTCTTGTAAGGGAACTTCAGCCCCGCCGTGTGGAAGAACATGACATCGTCCTTCACCTTTGGATGGCGCTCGCCCTTGAGTACCGACTCGGCTGCGGCCTGGACATCGGGCAAAGCTGCCGAATCCATGCGCTTGGACAGCACGCCGGGCGCGAACTGGCCCTTCTGGCCGACCACGCCGCAGACCGTGTCAGCATATTCGCCCGATTTGAGCCGGTTCATGACGACGCTGCCGACGGCCACAAGGCCGTCGCGACTGGAGCGGTTGGATTCAAAGAACATCGCGCGCGCCAGGCACTCCTTGTCCTTCGCCGTATAGGCATAGGACCCCGTGCGGACCGAACTTGTGGTGACCCCGTCCGTCAACTTGCTGGTGGTGCAACCGGACATGATGAACGGGGATGCGACGACGCCGACCAGAATCGGCATCTTCCATCTCTCGGCGATCAAAAGCGTCCCTCTCTTTAAGCCCGCCACTTCCCCATAATGCTGGCTAGAATGAGCCAATTTCGGGCAAAATGATGGCCGAAGGGCTGAGAGAGACTGAGTGGGCCTGGGGGGAGTGGGCAATGTTGTGCCACTGATGGCCAATCTAGCCGAGCATCAAGCGCTGGGGGTAACGTGACAACGAGATTACGATCGCGCTGACGGTCAGTCGCTTCGCAACGTCGCCGCCTGCCCAAGCAACCAGCTGCGAAAGGCCAAAACTTCAGGGTCGTTCCTGCGCTCGTCCGACACCATAAGCTGATATTGCAGGTCGGAATTGATGGTTTCGGAAAAACATCGTTGCAGCCGACCGCCAAGGAGTTCATCCGCCACCAGCGACGTGCGCACAAGAGCGATGCCAGCACCCTGCTTGCAGGCGCCCAGCATCTCCGAAAATGTTGCGTAGCAAGGGCCGTCATCGAACTCGATCCCGACGGCCTCGCTGTCCGTGCCGGAGACCTGGCCGTACCATCGCCGCCAGTCGAGCGCTGTGTGTCTACTTCCCTCGTAGCGAAGCAACTGCGCCACGCGCAGCGCGCCCCTGGAGGGCAGCGTTTTCGCAACGGCAGGCGCACAAACGGCGAATTCTTCGTCAGACGTCAGCATTTCGGCGCCAGGCTGCTGCAGAACGCCGCCAAGCCAAATGGCTATGTCGACGTCATCGACAGCAAAACGGGTTCGGCGGTACTCGACGATTACGCTCAAATCGATATCTGGATGGCGGCCGCAGAAATCAGGGATCCTGGACGAAAGCCACTGGGTCGAGAACTCCGGCGTCGTCGAAATCCTGAGGCGTCCGCGAGCCGACAGACGGCGCGCACGTTCCAGCAGTTCGGCAAGACTGTCGATGCTGCGACCAAGCTCGGGCGCCAACTTCGCTCCCAGGCTGGTCAGCTCCACGCCTCGGCGATCCCGCACGAACAACCTGGCACCGAGCCACGACTCTAGCTGGGCGACGCTATGGCTGACGGCCGTTTGCGTCACGCACAGCGCCTCGGCCGCCTTGGTGAAGCTTTTCAGTTCCGCGACAGCGACGAACGCCCGCAATGTCTGGAACGGTGGAAAAGAGGGCGGCCTTTGCATAAGTTTTCCTCATGCAGTTGCTGACAAACTTTCATTTTCAATGGCCAGCAATCGAGCGCCAACATGTCATGCATGAACAACGCACTGGTCCATCTCATGAAGAGAATCTCTAACAGGGTCGTCGAGTCAATAGCCTGGACGCTTGGCAAGCGAACACGCAGCATCAAGCATCCGCCCGATTACCTCAGGCGCGATGTAGGCTTGAGCCAGGCCGAGCGGACCAGGCCATGGCAGGACTATCTCTAAAGGTTGGCGTTCAGAACGGCAGCTTCATGCCGGGCGGGATCGGCAGGCCGGCGGTCAGTGCCTTGGTCTTTTCCTGCATCGTCGCCTCGACCTTGGCCTTGGCGTCGTTGTGGGCGGCAACGATCAGGTCCTCGAGGATCTCGCCCTCGCCTTCTTTCAGCAGCGACGGGTCGATCTTCAGCGACTTCATTTCCGACTTGCCCGAAAGCGTGACGACAACCATGCCGCCGCCGGACTGGCCGGTGGCTTCGATCAGGGCGACCTCTTCCTGCATGGCCTGAAGCTTGGCCTGCATTTCCTTCGCCTTGCCCATCAGGCCCAGCAGATCTTTCATCGTCTTGTTCCTTTCGTCTCAGAACGGATCGTCATCGTCATTGTCCACGCCCGGATCGGGCGGCAACTCGATGTCTGTGTCGATATCGGGTGCATCTGGTGCCGTGGGAAGGCGCACGTCGATGATTTTCGCACCGGGAAAACGTGTCAGGATCGCAGCCACGGTTGGGTCGGCGCGCGCATCGGTCAGGGCGACCTCGCGCTTGTTGGCCTCGATTTCGGCAAGCGTTGGCCCGCCCTCCTCGCGCGACAGCGACACCATCCAGTGACGGCCGGTCCAGGCCTTCAGCTTGATCGTCAGGTCGTTGAGAAATGTCCGCGGCGCATCCGCGGTCAGGCTGACTTCGATATGGCCGGGCTCGATGCGGACCGGACGCACGACGCGCCGGATCAGCACCTTGAAGGCCATTTCGCGATTGGTTTCGGCAAGGCCAGCCAGATCGGCGATCGACCGCACCGGCACGGCGTCGACAACCGGTTCGGGGGCGGGCGTCGGCGCGACAAAGGCAGTCGGCGCGGGTGCGCTTTCCACCAGACGCATCGCCTGACCGCCGCCATTGCTGACCGGCATGCGAGCCTGGGCGACAGCTGAGGCAGCGGGGCCACCATTGCCGCCGCCAGCCGGCGCACCACCGTTGCGGGGAGCGCCAGATGGCTGCGACGGCGCGTCGCCCAGCGATTTCAGCGCCTCGTCGAGCGTCGGCAGGTCGGCGGCATGGGCGAGCCGGATCAGCACCATTTCGGCGGCACTGACCGGGCGGTTGGACGACTGCACCTCGGGAATGCCCTTGAGCAGCATCTGCCACGCGCGGGAAAGCACCCTGACGGAAAGAGACTGGGCGAATTCGACGCCGCGCTTGCGCTCGTCTTCCGAAAGCGAGGCGTCGTCGGCAGCCGACGGCACGAAGCGCAGGCGGGTCACCAGATGGGTGAATTCGGCAAGATCGTTGAGCACCGCCACCGGATCGGCACCGGTGTCGTACTGTTCACGCAGTTCGCCAAGAGCGGCGGCGATGTCGCCCTTCATGATGTTTTCGAACAGGTCGACGACACGGGCGCGGTCGGCGAGGCCGAGCATGGCGCGCACCGCTTCGGTCGTTACCTTGCCGCCGCCATGGGCGATGGCCTGGTCGAGGATCGACAGCGAATCGCGCGCCGAGCCTTCGGCGGCACGCGCGACCATGGCGAGCGCGTCGTCTTCGACCGATATGCCTTCCTGCGCCGAAATGTTGCGGAGATGGCCGACAAGCTTGCCGGCATCGATGCGGCGCAGGTCAAAGCGCTGGCAGCGCGACAGCACCGTGATCGGAACTTTTCGGATTTCGGTGGTGGCGAAGATGAATTTCACATGCGGAGGCGGCTCTTCAAGCGTCTTCAGCAGGCCGTTGAAAGCCTGCGTCGAGAGCATGTGCACCTCGTCGATGATGTAGACCTTGTAGCGCGCCGAAACGGGCGCATAGCGCACGCGATCGATGATGTCGCGGATGTCGTCGATGCCGGTGTGGGAGGCGGCGTCCATCTCGATGACGTCGACGTGGCGGCCTTCCATGATCGCCTGGCAATGCTCGCCGAGCACTGTGAGGTCGACCGAGGGGCGGTCGATGTCAGGTGTCTTGTAATTGAGAGCGCGGGCGAGAATGCGGGCGGTGGTGGTCTTGCCGACACCGCGAACGCCCGTCAGCATCCAGGCTTGGGCGATGCGGCCGGAGGAAAACGCGTTGGTCAGCGTCTGGACCATCGGCTCCTGGCCGACGAGTGCTGAAAAATCTGCAGGGCGGTATTTGCGCGCGAGAACGCGGTAGGCGCCGTCCTTGGTCTTTTCGGTCTGTCCGGCTTCGCTCATTCGCCCCCGTCGCCCGTTCGTATTGGCGCCCCTGCCTCGGCCGCAATGGGCCGATTCCGCGAAACGAGTTTCGCCCGCACGGCGCTACGCCGTCAATGACGCGGAGAAGGGCGAAGAGGCGGGAGGCTGGAACAATGACCCGTTCCGGGCTCGTTAGGGCTGCTTCCTTCCGGACCTGACCCGGTTGGCGAGTGGATCGTCCACCACCAACCTCCCAACCTCCATATCGGCAATTGCCGAACCAATTGCAAGAGCCAAGGATGAGGTGCCCCCAACCGTAATCAAATGCCCTGGGAATTGAGCGCCCAGAGATAGGCAAGCGTGGCGGCGCATCCCAGCCCGGTGCGCACCGCGTGCAGCGTCCCCCAACGCATGATCAATGTGCGGGATGCCGGGCCGCCTTCATCGTTGGGAATCGCCTCGATCTTTTTGTTGGTCGGCATGATGCCGAGCATCGTGTAGGGCCAGTTGGCGAGCATGAGGACCGCGCCGACAATCCAGCGCCAGTCCGCCGTCAGCCATGCCGCCAGCAGACCAAGCAAACCTGAGATGACAGCAAGGCTCGCCTGCATGGTGAAGCCGCGGGCATAGCTCGGCTTCCACTGCGCGAGCAGATTTTTGTCGTCGAGGCCAAGCCGTGCGGGCTGTTCGGCGAAATTGATGTAGAATGCGGCACCCGCAAAGGCGGCCGCGAAAACGAGTGCGATCTGACCGGCGAACATCTGCGCATCTCCGACAACGCCACAGCGTCCACCAACATATCGGCATCGCAGCACCACTTGTCACGCGTCTGGCCGGATATAGCTTATTCAATGATTCGCTTGCAGGCGCCGCAGGCAGGCTCTAGCCTTCGCCTGAACAAAGGAAACGCTAATGATGTCGGGCCTCAAGGCTGGGTTTGCGCTGGATTCGCGTCTCGACGCCGACAGCGAACCGGTGATGTGGCTTGGCCTTTGCGAATTGCGCGTCATGAACGACCGGCGCTGGCCGTGGCTGGTGCTGGTGCCGCAGCGGCCCGGCGTCGAGGAACTCCACGACCTGACCCCGCTCGACCAGGCGATGCTGACATTTGAGAGCAACATGGTCGCCCATGCACTGAAACGCACAACCGGCTGCGCCAAGATCAACAGCGGGGCGCTCGGCAACATCGTGCGCCAATTGCATTTCCATGTCGTCGCCCGCTCCGAGGGCGATCCCGGCTGGCCCGGCCCCGTCTGGGGCCATGGCGTTCGCGAGCCATATCGCCGCGACGATCTCCACCGGTTTGCCGAGCGCATCAAGACCGCTCTATAAAGCGGCCTCCAATCCAGACCGAGTTTCAGATGCCTTTCAGCCTGTTTAACGCACCGACGCGTGAAGCCAGCCATTTCCTTGGCTTCGCCGGAAACATCATCGACCGCCAGTCGGAAAAGCGCAAAGACGACTCCGCCAGGCTGGCACTGGTCGAACCCGACGCCCGACTGCTGCTGATCGCCTCGGGACGACTGGTCCTCGACTTTGCCGATGGCCCGGCCAACCCTTATTTCACGCTCGCGGCCGTGCAAGCGCTCGGCGCTCAAACCGCCGACGCGATCCTGCTCGGCCGAACCAACGGCAAAGCCACGCTCGCTGTGCCTGTTACCGCCGAGCCGGAAAGCCTGCCCGACCACCTGAAAGCCATCGACTTTCGCTCCATCCTTGCCCAAGGCCTGACCGAAAATGCCGAGCTCGGAGCACTGGCGCAAGGCGCCGCCCTTCTCGCCTGGCATGCCAACCATCGTTTCTGCGGCCGCTGCGGTGCGCCAACCGAGATGCGGGCCGGCGGCTACAAGCGCGTGTGCACGGCTTGCGGGGCCGAGCATTTTCCGCGTACCGACCCGGTTGCCATCATGGTGACGGTTTCGGGCGACAAATGCCTGATGGGGCGGGGCCGGCATTTCGCACCGGGCGTCTATTCGGCGCTGGCCGGCTTCATCGAACCGGGTGAAACGATCGAAGCAGCCGTGCGGCGCGAAACGCTGGAGGAATCAGGCATCCGGCTCGGCCGCGTCGTTTATCACTCGAGCCAGCCCTGGCCGTTCCCCTACTCGCTGATGATCGGCTGCTACGGCGAAGCGCTCAACGAAGACATCTCGGCCGATACCGACGAGCTGGAGGACTGCCGCTGGTTCACCCGCGCGGAGGTCCTGCAAATGCTCGACGGCACGCATCCCGGAGAACTCAAGGTGCCGCCGGGCCATGCCATCGCCCATCAGCTCATTCGCACCTGGGCGGAGAGCGACTGATCAATCGCCGTTGTTCTGCGTGCCGCGGAACTCGTTGGCCTCGTAGACGCCAAGGATGCGCACTTCGCGGGTGAAGAAGCGCAGTTCCTCCAGGGCGAGTGCCACCAGGCGGTCGTCGGGATGGCCTTCGATGTCGGAATAGAACTGGGTCGCGGTGAATTCGCCGCCGAGTTGATAGCTCTCCAGCTTGGTCATGTTGACGCCGTTGGTGGCGAAGCCGCCCATCGCCTTGTAAAGCGCTGCCGGCACGTTGCGGACGCGGAAGACGAAGGTCGTCATCATCTTGGTGTCGGGATTGGTGCGCTCGGCCCAGCTCTTGCCCTTCGACAAAACGACGAAGCGGGTGATGTTGTTTTCGGTGTCCTCGACATTTTCTTCAAGGATGTCGAGGCCGTAGAGCGACGACGCCAGACGCGGCGCGAGCGCAGCCATCGTCCGGTCCTTGACCTCTGCGACGAGCTTGGCGGCCCCAGCCGTGTCGCCCGCGACCACAGGCTTCCAGCTGTTCTTGCGGATGTATTTGCGGCACTGGCCCAGCGCGTGGATGTGGCTGTGCACGGTCTTGATCTCCGAGCGTTTCACGCCCGGCAGCACCATCAGCTGGAAATGGATCGGCAGGAAATACTCGCCGACGATGTGCAGCTTGGATTCAGGCAGCAGGTGATGGATGTCGGCGACGCGGCCGGCGATGGTGTTTTCGATCGGGATCATCGCGAGGGCCGCCTTGCCGGTCTCGACCGCATTAAATGCGTCCTCGAAGGTCGGGCACGGCAACGGCTCCATATCGGGATAGACGTTGCGGCAGGCGGTGTCGGAATTGGCACCCTGCTCGCCCTGGAAGGCAATCTTGTTGGTCGTGGTCGGCATGGCTGGCCTGTCTTTGTCTATTTCGAGAGAATTTCGCGAGCGCGTTCGAGGTCTTCGGGCGTGTCGACGCCCAGCGGCACCGAAGAAACAATTTCGGCGTCGATACGCATGCCGGCTTCAAGCGCGCGCAACTGTTCCAGCCGCTCGCGTTTTTCCAGCGGCGATGGCCCGAGCTTGACGAAGCGCTCAAGGGCTTCGCGGCGATAAGCATAAAGCCCGATGTGATGATAAAGTGGGCCTTCGCCCCAAGGTGCGGTCGCGCGGGTAAAATAGAGCGCCTTCAGCCGCTCCGCCGAAAGCGCTGAACCGACGATCTTGACGACGTTGGGGTTGGTCTTTTCTTCTTCACGCGTGATCTCGACGCCAAGCGTGGCGATGTCGACCGCAGCCTCGGTCAACGGCCGGAAGGCCGCGCGGATCAGGTCCGGATCGATGGTCGGCAGGTCGCCCTGGACATTGACCACCGTTTCGACCTCGCCCTTGGGATCGAGCTTGGTCAGCGCCTCGAAGATTCGATCCGAACCCGACTCATGGTCAGTGCGTGTCATCACCGCCTCGAAGCCATGCGCCCGCACGGCATCAGCCACCGCATCGGTGTCGGTCGCCACCACGACGCGGCCGAGCCCGCTTTCGAAAGCGCGGGCAGCGACATGGACGATCATCGGGCGGCCGGCGATATCGGCCAAAGGCTTGCCCGGCAAGCGCGTCGAGGCCATACGGGCGGGGATCAAGACAAGGGTGGACATGGCTGCGTGACTGTTTCTAAATGGCTTTGGAAAGTGTCAAAAGGTCTCACTGGAAGCGCCCTTATAGGTGTTGCAACCGGCAAGCAAAAGACCTAGTTTCCGCGCGATTTCACCCGGCCGGCCGGGCGATAGACGATACCGACGAACGGCAGCGGTCGCAGAGGATGGCGATTGGCCGGATAAGGGAGCCAGGGGCGTATGGACTCATTCGAAATGAACAAGGTACTTGGCGGTCTGCTGGGTACTGCCTTTGTGGTGTTCTCCATCTCGCTCGTGTCGGACGCGATCTTCGCATCGCCCGCCCCGGAAAAGCCAGGTTTCGCCATCCAGGCAGCTGAAGAAGGCGGCGAAGCTGCCGGCGGCGAAGCCGCACCTGCCGCGGTGCCGATCGCACAGCTGCTCGCCAGCGCCAATGCCGAAGCCGGTGCAGCCGTGTTCAAGAAGTGCACCGCCTGCCATTCCATCGAAAAGGGCGGCCCCAACAAGGTCGGTCCGGATCTCTGGGGCGTCGTCAACCGTCCGATGGTCTCACATGAAGGCTTCGCCTATTCCGGCGCGATGAAAGAATTCTCGCAGGGTGGCAAGGTCGTGTGGGATTTCGAGCACCTCAATCACTTCCTGACCTCGCCGAAGGGCTACATCAAGGGCACCGCGATGGGCTTCGCCGGCATCAAGAAGGATGACGAGCGTGCCAACCTGATCGCCTATCTGAATTCGCAGTCGGACAGCCCGGCACCATTGCCCACGGCAGATGCGGCTCCGGCTGCACAGCCCGCAGCGGCTCCCGCAGGTGCTGCTCCTGCTGCGGCTCCCGCCGTCGAAGGCGCTGCCCCTGCTGCTCCCGCAGGTGCTGTTCCGGCTGCCCCGGCAGAAGGTGCCGCGCCGGCTCCGGCCGCTCAGTAAGAAATTTCTAATTTTGGCATCATGAAAAAGCCGGGTTTAGCCCGGCTTTTTTGTTGTCTCACGCAAACATGCGACGACAATCGTCCAACGCATAGTTTCCATGCGCGGCGAATGAATTAGAGTGTCGCAAAACACCGGGGCCAAGGGGATTTTTCATGAAGGCTTGCCTGAACAGGATTTTTGCAGCCGCTGGCCTCGCCGCGGTTCTTCTGTCGGGCACCTGGCTGCCGGCAAGCGCGCAGGACGCCGGAGAATGGCACACGACCTCGTCGCTGATCGGCACCTCGAAATATGGCGAGGACTTCAAGCAGTACGACTACGTCAATCCGAACGCGCCAAAGGGCGGCATATTGAATTCGACGACGTTCGGCACTTTCGATAGCTTCAACCCATTCATCGTCAACGGCACGCCTGCGGCCGGCTTCACCTACTTCGGCGGCCTGCTCTACGACACGCTGATGCAGCAGGCGACCGACGAGTCGAGCACCAGCCATCCGCTGATCGCCGACGCCTACAAATATCCGGCCGATTACTCTTCAGCGACATATCGGATCGATGCCCGCGCAAAATGGCATGACGGCAAGCCCATCACAGCGGAAGACGTCGTCTGGTCGCTCAACACATTGAAGCAAATCAACCCGCTCTACGGCAAATATTTCGCCAATGTGACCGAGGCGGTCGCCATATCCGACCGCGAGGTCGAGTTCCGCTTCAACCAGAAGGGCAATCGCGAACTGCCCCACATCATCGGTGACCTTGCCGTGCTGCCGAAGCATTGGTGGGAGGGCACCGACGCTTCCGGCAAAAAGCGCGACATCAGCAAGGGCACGCTGGAACCGCCGCTCGGCTCGGGCGCCTACAAGATCGAGAGCTTCAAGCCAGGCGCCGAGATCGTCTGGGCGCGTGTGCCCGACTATTGGGCGGCTGATGTGGCGGTCAATGTGGGGCGCAACAATTTCGACAAGCGCCGCTACATCTATTTCATGGACCAGGACGCCGAATGGCAGGCCTTCACCAAGGGCGGGTTCGAAGACATCAGGCTTGAAAACCGCTCGCAGCGCTGGGCCACCGGTTACAATTTCCCAGCCTTCACGGCCGGCGATGTCATCAAGAAGGAATTCGACAAGACCTCTGGGGCACCGATGCAGGGTTTCGTGCTCAACACGCGTCGCCCGCAATTCCAGGATCGCCGCGTGCGCGAAGCACTTACCAAGGCTTTCGATTTCGAAAGCATGAACCGCACACTGTTTTACGATTCCTACGTGCGCACCGACAGCTACTTCAAAGGCGGCGACCTCGCATCCAGCGGCGTGCCGCAAGGCAAGGAGCTCGAAATTCTCGAAAAGTATCGCGACAAGCTGCCGCCCGAGCTGTTCACGACACCGTTCAAGCTCCCGGTCTACGACACGCCGCAGTCGTTCCGCGAAAACCTGCGCACGGCTTCGCAACTGTTCAAGGAAGCGGGCTGGGTGAATCGCGGCGGCAAACTTGTCAGCGAAAAAACAGGCGAGCAATTCAAGATCGAATTCCTCGGCAACGACCCTACCGACGAACGCGTCACCGCGCCTTTCATCGACAATCTGCGCAAGCTCGGCATCGACGCCACGCTCAGGATCGTCGACGTCAGCCAGTATGTGAGCCGCGTCAATCAGTTCGACTATGACGTGATGACCACCGTCATCGCCCAGACTCAGTCGCCCGGCAACGAGCAGCGCGATTTCTGGAGTTCGAAGGCCGCCGCTACGCCGGGGTCACGTAACTATGCCGGCATCAAGGACCCTGTGATCGACGAACTGATCGATGGCGTCATCTTCGCCGACAACCGCGAGGATCTCGTCGCCGCTACTCACGCACTCGATCGCGTGCTGCTCTGGAACTACTACATCGTTCCGCAGTGGCATCTGCCGAAGGTGCGAACGGCCTACTGGAACAAGTTTGGCATTCCGGAGAAGCAGCCGGCCTATCTCGGCGTAGACCCCGACTCCTGGTGGATCGACAAGGACAAGGAGGCAGCACTGGCCGCCAAATACAAGGGAGCCAATTGAGCCCGCGCCTGCCTCGCCGCGATTTCCTGTCGCTTGGTGCGGCGGCTGCCGTCGCACCTTTGCTGCCGGGGCGCGTCTTCGCCGCAAGCCCGACCGGCACCGGACTGCATGGCCTGTCGGCCTTCGGCGACCTCAAATACGGGCCCAACTTCCAGAATTTCGACTATGTGAATCTCGACGCGCCCAAGGGCGGAACTTTCAATTTTGCCCCGCCCTACTGGGTCTTCAACCAGAGCCCGCTCACCTTCAACACGCTCAACACCTTCGTCGCCCGCGGCGACGCGCCGCCACGCATGGAGCTTTGCTACGATTCGCTGATGGTGCGGGCGATCGACGAGCCCGATGCGATCTACGGTCTTCTGGCGCAGTCAGTGACCATTTCCGACGACCGCAACAGCTTCGATTTCGCGTTGCGGCCTGAGGCGCGTTTCAACGACGGCACGCCCTTCACCGCCGAAGATGCGGCATATGCCTTCAAGCTGTTCAAGAAGGACGGCCATCCCAGCCTGCTTCTGCCGCTCAACCACCTGACGGACGCCAAGGTGCTCGACGCTCACACGCTGCGAATCAGCTTCGACGGCAAGCAATCGGACCGCACGCTCCTCGACATCGCGACCTATCCAATCCCGGCGAAATCCTTCTTCGAGGCCAATCCCTTTGATGCCTCCCAAATGAAGGCGCCGCTGGGATCGGGTCCCTACAAGGTCGGCCGCGTCTCCCCCGGCCAAACGATCGAATATGAGCGGGTGGCCGACTATTGGGGCCGCGACCTGCCGGTCAATCGCGGTCTCTACAATTTCGACCGCATCCGCATCGAGTTCTACCAGGACAGGCAGGCCGCCTTCGAGGCATTCAAGAAAGGCGACATCGCCTATCGCCAGGAATTCGTCGCGCGCGTTTGGGCCGCTGGTTACGACTTTCCGGCTTTCACCGCCGGCAAGGTGGTCAAGCGCGAATTTCCAAGCGAAAAACGCCCGATAATGCAGGCGACCGCGCTCAATCAGCGGCGCGAGCGCTTTCGCGACCCGCGCGTGCGCCGGGCCGTTGCGCTGTGCCTCGACTTCGAATGGACCAACCGCAACCTGTTTTTTGGTGCTTACGAACGCTCGCAATCCACCTTCGAGAAGTCGCCATATCGCGCCGAGGGCCTGCCAACATCAGCCGAACTGGCGCTGCTCGAACCTTTCCGCGGCCGTATTCCCGACGAAGCCTTCGGCGAGGCAGCGCTGCAACCGCCATCAGACGGTTCGGGCCGCGACCGCAAACTGTTGGGGCAGGCCTCGAAACTGCTTTCGGATGCCGGCTGGGCGCGCAAGGATGGCAGTCTGCGCAATGCCAAGGGCGAGCCGCTGACGCTCGAAGTGCTGGTCGACGACGACGCCTTGGCACGCGTGTTTTCGCCCTGGATCGAGAACATGCGGGCGATCGGCATCGACGCCTCCGCGCGCATGGTCGACTCGACACAATACCAGGCGCGGCAAACCAGCTTCGACTTCGATGCGATCGCCATGGCCGTATCCTTTTCGGCAACACCCAGCCGCGACGAGATCGACGGGCTGTTTCATTCCCGCGCCGCCAACATGCAGGGCTCGACAAATCTTCCCGGCACCGCCGACCCGGCAATCGACGCGCTGGTCGACGCTGTGGGTGCGGCCAAGGATCGCGAAGCGCTGACAGTTGCCATGCGCGCGCTCGACCGGGCCTTGCGCGCCCGGCTAGACTGGATTCCAAATTGGTTTTCGGCGAATCACCGCGCCGCATTCTGGGACATGTTCGGTTATAAAGAGCCGAAACCGGATTTCGGCTTCCCCGTCGAGGCTATGTGGTGGTTCGACAAGGACAAGGCTGCACGTATTGGCAAGACCTGAGATTTCTGCCCCTGACTCTTTGCTCCGTCTGAGGAGCCTTGCCTGATGGGCGCCTATATCCTCCGTCGTATCCTTTTGATGATACCGACCCTGTTCGGTATCATGGCGATCTCGTTCGCCGTCGTCCAGTTCGCGCCCGGCGGCCCGGTCGAGCAGGTCATCGCCAAGCTGACCGGCCAGGGCGGCGACGCCGGTGATCGTCTCTCTGGCGGCAGCGGCGGTGATTTAGGCGGCGGCAACACGTTCGACGCGGCGGGCAGCGAAGGCTCGTCCAAATATCGCGGCGCGCAAGGTCTCGACCCCGAATTCATCGCCAAGCTCGAAAAGCAGTTCGGCTTCGACAAGCCACCGCTCGAGCGCTTCGGCATGATGTTGTGGAACTATGCCCGCTTCGATTTCGGCGACAGCTATTTCCGCGACATTTCGGTGCTCGACCTGATCATCTCGAAGATGCCGGTGTCGATCTCGCTCGGCATCTGGATCACGCTGTTGTCCTACCTCATCTCGATCCCGCTCGGCATCCGCAAGGCGGTCAAGGACGGCTCGACCTTCGACATCTGGACCAGCGGCGTCATCATCGTCGGCTACGCCATCCCGGCCTTCCTGTTCGCCATCCTCTTGATGGTGCTGTTTGCCGGCGGCTCGTTCTTCGACTGGTTCCCGCTGCGCGGCCTGACCTCGGAAAATTTCAGCGAGCTGTCGCTCGGCGGCAAGGTGCTCGACTATCTCTGGCACGTCACATTGCCGCTGGCCGCACTCGTGCTGTCGGCTTTCGCCACGACCACGCTTTTGACCAAGAATTCGTTCCTGGACGAGATCCGCAAGCAATATGTCGTGACTGCCCGCGCCAAGGGACTTTCGCAGCGCCAGGTGCTCTACGGCCACGTCTTCCGCAACGCCATGCTGATCGTCATCGCTGGCTTCCCCGGCGCCTTCATCTCGGCCTTCTTCACCGGCTCGCTTCTGATTGAAAACATCTTCTCGCTCGATGGCCTTGGCCTGCTCGGCTTCCGCTCGGTTCTCGACCGCGACTATCCGGTGGTCTTCGCCAATCTCTACATCTTCTCGCTGATGGGGCTGTTCGTCGGGCTGATCTCCGACCTCACCTACACCTGGATCGACCCACGCATCGATTTCGAGCGGAGGGACGTTTGATGTCGGCGACAGATAGGGTTGCCGCACCGGTCAAGCGGCCCTGGCTCTCGCCGATCAACAAGCGGCGCTGGCAAAGCTTTCGAGCCAATCGGCGCGGCTACTGGTCGCTGTGGCTGTTCCTCGTCCTGTTCGGCCTGTCACTATTTTCCGAGTTCATCGCCAATGACCGCCCGCTTCTGATCCGCTTCAAGGGCGAGTTTTTCTCGCCGATCATGCGGGATTATGGCGAAGAGACTTTCCTTGGCGATGAAGGGTTTTTGCCCATCACCGACTATCGCATGGCGGTGGTGCAGGAGGCGATAGCAGCCAATGGCTGGATGATCTGGCCGCCGATCCGCTATTCCTATCGCACCACCAACAACGAAATTCCCGAGGCTGCACCAGCAAAGCCATCCTGGATGTATGCCAAGGAGGTGCGCTGCCAGCGCTATCCCTTGGGCGTCAATGATCCCAACTGCACGGTCGGCAACTGGAACTGGCTCGGCACCGACGACCAGGCCCGCGACGTGCTGGCGCGTGTCATCTACGGCTTCCGCGTCTCGGTGCTGTTCGGCCTGATCCTGACTGTCGGCTCAGCTCTGATCGGCGTCTCGGCGGGTGCCATGCAAGGCTATTTCGGCGGCTGGACCGATCTTTTGTTCCAGCGTTTCATCGAAATCTGGTCGGCGATCCCGGTCCTTTATCTGCTCCTGATCATCGCCGCCGTGCTGCCGCCCGGCTTTTTCATCCTGCTTGGGCTGATGATGCTGTTTTCCTGGGTGGCGCTGGTCGGCGTCGTGCGCGCCGAGTTCCTGCGCGCCCGCAACTTCGAATATGTGAATGCGGCGCGCGCGCTCGGCGTGCCCAACCGCACCATCATCTTCCGCCACCTGTTGCCCAACGCCATGGTGGCGACGCTGACCTTCCTGCCCTTCATCCTCAACAGCTCGATCTCGACGCTGACCTCGCTCGACTTCCTCGGCTTCGGCCTGCCGCCCGGTTCGGCCTCGCTCGGCGAGTTGCTCAAGCAGGGCCAGCGCAACCTCAATGCGCCATGGCTTGGCCTGTCCGGTTTTGTGGTGATCTCGCTGATGCTGTCGCTGCTCATCTTCGTCGGCGAAGCCACCCGCGACGCCTTCGACCCAAGGAAGACGTTCAAGTGAGCTTGGATCTATGGTATAATTTCTTATGTTTTCTACCATGGAGACGAACATGGGCATGAACATCAAGAATGCGACCGTCGAGCGGCTGGCCAAGGAACTCGCCGCCGAGACCGGCGAGACGATGACGTCGGCGATTCAGTATGCGCTTGAGGAGCGGCTGGAACGGTTGCGACGCGATCGGGACCTTGCTGAGCGCAAGCGGCGCGTACGTGAAATCGTCAAAAGCTTCGGCCCGATACCAGAGGGCATGACCAGCGACCATTCCGATCTTTATGACGAAGACGGCTTGCCGATATGATTGTGGATGCGTCGGCAATCCTCGCAATCATCCTCGATGAGCCTGAAGGCGAGAAGTTCGAGGATTTCCTGATCGCGTCCAAAGCGCCCCCAGTGATGTCGCCTGTGAATTTTCTCGAAGCGGCCGCGCGCATTGATGGGCTGCGCTCTGACGACAAATCGAAAAAATTCGACAGCCTGCTAACTGCACTGAACATCGAAATTACGACTGTAACGCCAGACCAGGCCCGTCTCGCCCGCGAGGCCTACAAAGCCTTCGGTAAGGGCAACCACGCGGCGAAGCTCAACCTCGGCGACTGCTTTGCCTATGCGCTCGCCAAGGCGCGCCGGGAGCCGCTTCTTTTCAAAGGCGACGATTTTCGCATGACCGACATCGAGGCCGCCATTTGACCTCCCCCCTCCTTTCCGTCCAGGACCTGTCCGTTGCCTTCAGCCAGGGTGGTTTGACGACGACCGCTGTCGACCACATCTCCTTCGACATCGCCAAGGGCGAGACGGTGGCGCTGGTCGGCGAATCGGGATCCGGCAAATCGGTCTCGGCCCTTTCGGTTCTCAAGCTCCTGCCCTATCCGCCCGCAAGCCATCCCTCGGGGCGGATCATGTTCGGTGGGCAGGACCTGCTGGCCTTGGACGAAAACGCATTGCGCAAGGTGCGCGGCAACAAGATCACCATGATCTTCCAGGAGCCGATGACCTCGCTCAACCCGCTGCACACGATCGAGCGGCAGATCGTCGAGGTGCTGTCGCTGCACCAGGGCATGGGCGACAGGCAGGCACGTGCCCGCACGCTTGAACTGCTCGAAGAGGTCGGCATCCGCGAGCCCCAGAAGCGGCTCGACGCCTATCCGCACCAGCTCTCCGGCGGCCAGCGCCAACGCGTGATGATCGCGATGGCGCTTGCCAACGAGCCAGAACTGCTAATCGCCGACGAGCCGACAACAGCACTCGACGTGACCGTGCAGGCGCAGATCCTCGAGCTGCTTGCCAAGCTGAAGTCCCGCAAGGGCATGTCGATGCTGTTCATCACCCATGATCTCGGCATCGTCAGGCGCATCGCCGACCGCGTCTGCGTGATGACACGCGGGCAGATCGTCGAAACGGGACCGACGAAGGAGATCTTCGCCAACCCGCAGCACAGCTACACCCGCCATCTGCTTGCCGCCGAGCCGAAGGGCAAGCCGCCGGCAGCCAATGCCTCGGCCAAGACGGTGATGTCGGGCACAGACGTGAAGGTGTGGTTTCCGATCAAGCAGGGCTTCTTCCGCAAGACTGTCGACCATGTGAAGGCTGTCGACGGCATCGATATCGCCGTGCGCGCCGGCCAGACTGTAGGCGTGGTTGGCGAATCGGGTTCGGGCAAGACGACGCTGGGGCTCGCGCTCACCCGCATGATCTCGTCGCAGGGCCGGATCGACTTCGACGGTCGCGAGATCGACAAGCTGACCTTCAACGCCATGCGGCCGCTCAGGCGTGAAATGCAGATCGTGTTCCAGGACCCGTTCGGCTCGCTCAGCCCGCGCATGTCGATTGCCGACATCATCGAAGAAGGTCTCAAGATCCACGAGCCCGGGCTCAAGGCAGCCCAACGCGACGTTGCAGTCGTCGACGTGCTGCGCGAAGTCGGCCTCGATCCCGAGACACGCTTCCGATATCCGCACGAATTTTCCGGAGGCCAGCGCCAGCGTGTCGCCATTGCCCGCGCCATGGTCCTCAAACCGCGCTTCGTCATGCTCGACGAACCGACTTCTGCACTCGACATGAGCGTGCAGGCGCAGGTGGTTGACCTTTTGCGCAGCCTGCAGGCCAAGCACGACCTCGCTTATCTGTTCATCAGCCACGACCTCAAGGTGGTGCGGGCGCTTGCCAATGACGTCATCGTGATGCGCAACGGCAAGGTGGTCGAGGCGGGGACCTCCGAGCAGATTTTCGAGCGTCCGCAAACGGATTACACTCGGGCGCTGATCTCGGCGGCGTTCAAGATCGAAACGGCGCCGACCGGCGTGGTCAGCGAATAGCATCAAGGGCAGAGCATGGCGGGCAAGGGCAAGATTCTTCTTTCGATCACCGGTTTCAGTCCGCAGCGCTGGTATGAGCTTTTGTCGGCGGAACGCGAGGTCGTGCTCGAACCCGATGGTGCCGCCGATCCCTCGATCGAATATGCGGTGGTGTGGAAGCAAAAACCGGGCACGCTCGCCAAGCTGCCGAACCTCAAGGCGATCTTTTCCATCGGCGCCGGCGTCGACCACGTTTTTGCCGATCCCGGCCTGCCCGAGGTGCCGATCGTGCGGGTGGTCGCCGACAATCTGACCCAATACATGACCGAATATGTGCTGTGGCGGGTGCTCGACCATCATCGCCAGGGACAGCTTTACCGCAACCAACAGACAAAAAAGGCCTGGCATGAGCCGCAGCAGAGGCCTGCAGAAGACATTTCGGTCGGCATCATGGGCATGGGCAATCTCGGCCGCGCGGCAGCTGAGGTGCTCAAATCAGTCGGCTTCCGCATCAATGGCTGGAGCCGCAGGCCGCAAGAGGTCGCAGGCGTGACCACCTTCAGCGGCGATGCCGGGCTCGTTCCGTTCCTCAACGCCACCGACATACTGGTGGTGCTGCTGCCGCTGACGGAGGCGACCAAGGGCATCATCAACTACGGCCTGCTCAAGGAGTTGCGCCGGCGCAACGGGCTCGGCGGTGCTGTGCTGATCAATGCCGGGCGCGGCAGACTGCAGCGCGACGCCGACATTTTGCGCGCGCTCGACGACGGCACGCTGAAAGAGGCGAGCCTCGACGTATTCGAGGTCGAGCCCCTGCCCAAGACCAGCCCGATGTGGAATCACCCCAAGGTGTTCGTGACACCGCACGCCGCGGCGACCTCCGACCCGGCACATCTGGTGGCGCCGATGCTCAAGCAGATGGACGCGTTCGAACGCGGTGAAGCGCTGGAAAATGTCGTCGACCGCAACGCGGGGTATTGATTCGGTAGGCCTACGGCCGCCGGAACACCGTCGGGCCGCCATAGAGGTAGCCGATGCGGTCGATGGCTTCGCGCAACCCCTCGCGGGCAACGGTCATGGTGTGGCCGTTGGCGTGGATCATCATCTCGGCGTCGGTCATGATGGCGACATGGCCTTTCCAGAAGACGAGGTCGCCGCGCTGAAGCCTGGAGAAATCCGCGCCTGCGTCAACAAGGGTGCCAAGCGAGGCTTCCTGCATGTCGGAATCACGCAGGACATCGCGTCCGGCCATGCGCATCGACAGCTGGACCAGCCCCGAACAATCGATGCCGAAGGCACTGAAGCCACCCCAGAGATAGGGCGTGTCGATCAGCCGTTCCGCGACCGAAACGAAGTCGTCGGCCTTGGTTCCAAGCGGCGCCAGATGCTGGGTGACCAGCGCTTCGCCCGAGGCCAGCAACGCGTAGCGCGTGCCGCGCGTTTCGGCATAACCGGTGACGGCGACCTGCGAGCCCAGCGAGAGCGCCGCGCTGCGCGGAAACTTCATGTCAGGACCGGGATAGACAAAGCTGCGAAGGGCGGTGACGACATGTGTCGACTCAAGCTCGCGCGGAGCAAGGTCGCCCGCCGAGACATAACCGACGTAACCATCGCGCTCGGCCTGGAGCCAGGCGAAGCCTTCTGATTCCTCGAAGACCAGGACGTCGTCGCCATAGAGCAGTTGCGTGTTGACCCCGGCATCCGGGCGCGGCGCCTTGCGGACATCGGCGACGGGCACGGATATGCGCGCCGGGCGCCCGGTAACAAAGCGCTCGGCTGCGACTTCGCCCTTGAGGCGAGCGTCGGCAAGGTCGGGGCGGTAGGCGTGAAGGCGGCTGTCTCGGGCGGTCAAATCGGAAGCTCCATGGCTTTGGCAATGATAGCATCGCCCAGTCGCTCGACATAGAGCGCGCCTTCGACGGTGCGCCGGATCAGGACGTTGCGTTTGTCGAGTTCGTCGCGATGGCGCGACACCAGCTTGAGCGCGCCCATTGTGTCGAGCGCGCGGGTGATGACCGGCTTGGAGACGCCGAGCCGGGCGGCGAGCCCGCGCACCGTGTGCGGGGGCGGGTCGAGATAGATGGTGAGCAGGATCGCCATCTGGCGCAGCGTCAAATCGGGCGCGTCGTCACGCACCTCGGACAGGGCAAACTGCTGCAGCAGTCTCAGCGATTGGCTCGGACGCAATGCGATCGGCATGACGCCAGCATCCACGCTAATTGTTTCGGTTCCGTTTCATTCAAACGGGAATTTGCGGCGGTGGCAAGGCGAGAACCAAGACATGCTGTACGGTCATTCTGCACCGTTTCTGGTTTCCTTCGCGTTCCGGCATGGATTCCCGACACTCTCCGCTCGTTCCTCGCTCACGAGGTCGGGAATGACGGATCGCGGGGGCCGTCCCCGCCAATCTCCAACGTCGGCGATTGGCACAAGCGCACGAGAGGTCAGCACAGGCGCAAACGTTGGCGATTGGCGGAAACGATCAATGAAGCCCGTCATTCCCGACCTCGTGAGCGAGGAACGAGCGGAGAGTGTCGGGAATCCATGCCGGAACGCTAGAGAAACCACAAACGGCGCAGAACCGAGCCGGTCACGACCTAGCCGGCTCGTCTGCGACGTTACAGGGGTGTGGCCTCCCGTCCCTCGTGTAGCCGGCGATGGACGAGAGGCTTCACCGCAATCAGCCAAACCGTGCCGAAATCACCTTCTCCAGGGCGCGGATGGCCTGGGCCTCGCCGCCGGTCGGGCCGTGCGGGCGGTCGGTGGGGTTCCAGGCAAAGATGTCGAAATGCGCCCAGCTCGATGTCTTTTCGACAAAGCGCTTGAGGAACAGCGCAGCTGTGATCGAACCGGCGAAACCATCGGTGGTGACGTTGTTCATGTCGGCGATCTTCGAAGACAGCTTGGCGTCGTAAGGCTTCCACAGCGGCATGCGCCAGATCGGATCCTCGACCGCAACCGAGGCGGCGGACAGCTCGGCGGCAAGGGCCTCGTCGTCGGTGTAAAAGGGCGGTAGGTCGGGCCCGAGCGCGACGCGCGCGGCACCCGTCAACGTCGCCATGTCGACCAGCATTTCCGGCTGCTCCTCGTCGGCAAGGGCGAGCGCATCGGCGAGCACCAGCCGTCCCTCGGCATCGGTGTTGCCGATTTCGACTGATATGCCCTTGCGGCTTTGCAGCACGTCGCCGGGGCGGAAGGCATTGGCCGAGATCGAATTCTCCACCGCCGGGATGAGCACGCGCAGCCTGACATTGAGCTTGGCCGCCATGATCATCGAGGCGAGGCCAAGAACGTTGGCCGCACCGCCCATGTCCTTCTTCATCAAAAGCATGCTCGATGGCGGCTTGATGTCGAGACCGCCGGTGTCGAAACAGACCCCCTTGCCGACGAGCGTGACCTTGGGAGCATCGCTTTGGCCCCACGTCAGGTCGATCAGGCGCGGGGCATCGTCCGAAGCACGGCCGACGGCATGGATCATCGGGAAATTGTGCTTGAGCAGGTCGTCGCCGATGGTCACGCGGAGCTCGGCGCCATGGACGCTTGCAAGCTTCCTGACCGCTGCTTCAAGTGCCGATGGTCCCATGTCGTTCGTCGGCGTATTGACGAGGTCGCGGACCAGGAACACCGACTCGACGATGCGCTTCAGCCGCGCGGCATCGACGCCTGTGGGCACGGCAAGGCCGAGTTCCCTGCCCGGCTTCTTGCCGTAGCGGGTGAAAGTGTAGCCGCCGAGCGCGACACCAAGGGCGGCCAGTTCGGGATGCGCGGGCTGGGCGGCGAAATGCCAGGCGCCTTCCGGCAGGTTGCGGGCGAGCGCGCCGAAAGCGAGCCCGTTTTCATTTTGGCCGGTGCCGAACAGGGCGCCAGCAAGGCGGCCATTGGCACCGGGAATCGCCAGCACCTTGCCCGCCTCGCCGGCAAAGCTGTTGGCATTCGCCCAGGCGAGGATTTCGGGTGCAAGGCCTGCACTTTCGAGGCCGTCCTTGGCAACGAGGTGGATCGGCAGCGCGTCAGCGGACTTGGTGTCGAGCAGTTCGACCGGCATTTCGGCTTCCTTCGGTATCGGATGGCGCGGCGCTCCTGGCCCTCTTAACCATCCGTTAGGGTTAACAGATTATTTCTCCAAAGCGGGGAGATGGCCGGCGAACGGCCACGCGGACGAATGGAGACCTGCCTCCGATGTTGACCAATCGCTCGATGAACGCAACGGGAAAACGCCTTGCGAGAGCGGCTTTCGTGGCACTGCTGACGGCCAGCGTCGCTGGCTGTGGTACCTCCAAGATGACCACCGGCTCGATCGGGCGCGGCCAGTCGGTCGACACGATGTCGACGGGTTCGCTCCAAAGCTCCGCCGACAAGATCGGCCGCACCTATGCCAGCGACCCCAACAACAAGCCGGTGGCGCTGCAGTACGCCTCGGTGTTGCAGATGAAGGGCCAGACCGACCAGTCGCTGGCGGTGATGCGCAAGCTTGCCATCGGCTATCCCAAAGATCGCGACGTGCTCGCCGCCTATGGCAAGGCGCTTGCCGCCTCGGGCGAGTTGCAGCCGGCACTTGATGCCGTGCGCCGCGCCCAGACGCCTGAATATCCCGACTGGAAGCTGGTTTCGGCAGAAGCCGCGATCCTCGACCAGCTCGGCCAGACACAGGATGCGCGCGGCCTCTATCGCCAGGCACTCGACCTTAAGCCGAACGAGCCGACGGTGCTGTCCAATCTCGGCATGTCCTATGTGCTCGAAGGCGATCTGAAATCCGCCGAGACCTATCTGCGCTCGGCAGCTTCCCAGCCCGGCGCTGACAGCCGTGTACGCCAGAACCTGGCGCTGGCGGTCGGCTTGCAGGGCCGCTTCGACGAGGCCGAACAGATCGCCAGCCAGGAGCTCTCGCCCGAGCAGGCACAGGCCAATGTCAGCTATCTCAGAGGCATGCTGTCCCAGCAGAATGCCTGGAACCAGATCAAGGCGACGGACAAGAAGAAGACCAACTGACCTGCCGAGGCGCATAAAGGCCAAAGCCGCGTCGAACGACGCGGCTTATTTGTTGATGCGGGGGATCAGTTCCTATTCGCTGCTCGACTGCTGCTTGTCGCCGAAGATGCCGCGCTGGCTGATCTGCATGCCGGCAGGGCCGAGGATGACGGCAAACAGCACCGGCAGGAAAAACAGGATCATCGGCACTGTAAGCTTTGGAGGAAGTGCGGCCGCCTTCTTCTCCGCTGCGTTCATGCGCATGTCGCGGCTTTCGGCAGCCAGAACACGCAACGCATGGGCTACAGGGGTGCCGTAGCGTTCAGCCTGGATCAACGCCTGCGTGACCGACTTGACCGATTCGAGACCGGTGCGGGAAGCCAGGTTCTCATAGGCCTGGCGACGCTCGGTGAGGTAGGAAAGCTCGGCATTGGTGAGCACGAATTCTTCGGCGAGATCTACCGACTGCGCCCCGATCTCGTCGGCGACCTTGCGCAAAGCGGCCTCGACCGACATGCCTGACTCAACGCAGATCAGCATCAGATCGAGCGCATCCGGCCAGGCCGCCTGGATCGACTGCTTGCGCTTGGTGGCGCGGTTGTTGACGTAGAGCACCGGTGCGTAGAATCCTGCATAGGCCAATACGATGCAGGCGAAAATCTTGAAGAAGAAGGGTTTTTCCGCAAACCCGCCAAGCACGAAGACGTAAATCATGCCGAGTGCCAGGCCGACAAAAGGCAACACCAGGCGAAAAAACAGAAAGCGGGTCAGTGGGTTCTGGCCGCGAAAGCCGGCGACTTTGAGCTTGTTGAGCGTGCCTTCGTCGACCAGAGCCCGTCGCAGATCGAGCCGTTCGACGATGTTGCGCATGCCGATCGACTGCTGTTCGCGCAAGCCCTTGTGGCGGCGGTCGGCCTCGGCGGCAAGGCGGATGCGCTGCTTGGCGCGCAACTCGTCGCGCTCCAGCGCCACCGCCTTCATGCGCCCCTTGAGCGGGTTGCGGGCCAGTGAGGGCAAAACGGTGAAAACAGTGGCAAAGACCGCGATGGCAACGAGCAGCGCGATGAGAAAGGACGGATCGGTGAGCGATTTGACGACTTGGTCTGTCACGGTCCTAAACCTCGAAATTTATCATCTTGCGCATCACGAAGATGCCGATCGCCATCCAGATGCCTGAGACACCGAGGATAAGGTGCCCGGTGCTCGTGGTGAACAGCGGCATGATGTAGTTCGGGCTCGAGAGATAGACGAGCAAGGCAACGATGACCGGCAGAGAACCGATGATCCAGGCCGAGGCCTTCGCCTCCATCGACAGCGCCTGAACCTTGGCCTTCATCTTCTTGCGGTCGCGCAGCACCCGGGAAAGATTGCCAAGAGCTTCCGAGAGATTACCACCGGCCTGGCTCTGGATCTGGATGACAATGCCGAAGAACCCGGCTTCGGGGCACGGCATGGTCTCGGTCATGCGCAAGGCTGCTTCTGGAATGGAGACGCCGACCTGCTGGGCTTCGACCAGACGACGGAATTCGCCGCGAACCGGCTCGGGCGATTCAGAGGCGATGAGCCGGATGCCGTCATTGAGCGGCAGACCCGATTTCACGGCGCGCACGATGATGTCGAGCGCATTGGGAAATTCCGCGAGGAACTGCTTGACGCGACGGCCGCGGCGGAAAGAGACGAACCATCTGGGCAGGCCGATGCTGCCGGCAAGCAGCGCACCGGGCAGCAGGATCAACGGGGCGCCGGCTATGAACACAACGGCCGTGACGACCAACCCGCATATGGCCGAATAGACGTAGAAGCGCTGCACCGTCACCAGCATGCCGGCCTGGCGGATCTGGACGCGCAGCGGCGGCTTCTTGATGTTGCGATCCTTGGCCTTCTGCTTTTCTTCGAGTTCGTTGAGCGTATCCTGGACGGATTTGCGCCGCTTGGCGACTTCGGCGACCCGGTCGCGGGATGCCTTCACCACGGATTTGTCGGAATCGGTCTGCCTGACCGACGCAAGCCGACGATCGCTGTTGGTCTGGCTCTCGATGCGGTTGAACAAGAAGGCGTAGGCGACCGCGCCGGCGCTGAGACCAGCAAGGGCGATGAAGATCAGCATCATGGGGTCGAGGCCGAACATGGCGCGTCAGATCCTCGTTTCTTGCATGTCAGTCGGCGCTCTTTTCCATGGCTTCCAGCGCGGTTGCGAGCCGCGCTTCCTCGCCATAATAGCGGGCGCGGTCCCAGAAATGCGGGCGTCCAATGCCGGTGGAAACATGCTGGCCGATCAGCCGGCCGTTCTGGTCCTCGCCCTTGATGTTATAGAGCACCAGGTCCTGGGTGATGATGACGTCGCCTTCCATGCCAATCACCTCGGTGATGTGGGTGATGCGGCGCGAACCGTCGCGCAAACGCGCGGCCTGGATGATGATGTCGACGGAACCAACGACGATTTCACGCACAGTCTTCTGCGGGAGCGAATAACCGCCCATGGCGATCATCGCCTCGACACGGTTGAGACATTCGCGCGGACTGTTGGAGTGGATGGTGCCCATCGAGCCGTCATGGCCGGTGTTCATCGCTTGCAGCAGATCGAAAACCTCAGGTCCGCGCACTTCGCCGACGATGATCCGCTCGGGGCGCATACGCAGGCAGTTCTTGACGAGGTCGCGCATGGTGACCTCGCCCTCGCCTTCCAGGTTAGCGGGCCGCGTTTCCAGGCGGACGACATGCGGCTGCTGCAGTTGCAGTTCGGCCGAATCCTCGCAGGTGATGATACGCTCGTCGCGGTCGATATAGTTGGTCAGGCAGTTGAGCAGCGTCGTCTTACCCGAGCCCGTGCCACCTGAGATGATGATGTTGCAGCGGACGCGGCCGATTATCTTCAGCACCTCGGCCCCTTGCGGCGAGATCGCACCAAACTTGACCAGCTGATCGAGCGTCAGCTTGTCTTTCTTGAACTTTCGGATGGTGAGGGCAGCACCGTCGATCGACAGCGGCGGTGCGATCACGTTGACGCGGGAGCCATCAGGCAAGCGCGCATCGCAGATCGGCGAAGATTCGTCGACGCGGCGGCCGACCTGGCTGACGATACGCTGGCAGATGTTGAGCAGCTGCTGATTGTCGCGGAAGCGGATATTCGTCTGTTCGACCTTGCCGTTGACCTCAATGTAGACGTGCTTGGCGCCATTGACCATGATGTCGGCGATCTCGTCGCGGGCAAGCAGCGGTTCGAGCGGGCCGTAACCCAAGACGTCGTTGCAGATGTCTTCGAGCAATTCCTCCTGCTCGGAGATCGACATCGCGAAATTCTTGATCGCGATGATGTCGTTGACGATGTCGCGGATTTCCTCACGCGCGCTGTCGGGATCAAGCTTGGCAAGCTGCGACAGGTCGATGGTGTCGATCAGCGCGGAAAACACCTGGCTCTTGGTGTCGTAGTAACTTTCGCTGCGCTCGCGCTGCTGCGGCTTGCGCGGTTCGGGCGCGAAGGACGGCGACGGCTCAACTGTGCGCCGTGGCGGCGCAACCGGTGCTGCCGGTGACGACACCGCAGGGCGCGGAGCAACCAGCGTATCAGTGGATTGCGCTACGGGTGTCACCCCAAGTGGGCGGAATCCCGGTGTCGAGCGGTTGCCGTCGCCGTTGCCTCTCTTGCCAAACATGATCGACTAACACCTCCGCCGCGCGCGCATCACTTATTGCGGGCCTTCAGCCGATTGAGAATTCCGCCGAGGCCGGACGGCTTCTTGGTCTTGGCTTCGGACCTTCCGGTCAGGATATGCGCGATCTCGTTGATCGTCTGGACGACCGCATTCTTCGCGTCCATCTCGCCGAGCATGCGACCGTTGTTGGCGGCATTGCCAAACAGCAGCGGATCGAACGGAATGACCGCCATCGGCGTGATCCCCAGCGGCTCGGAGAAATCCTTGACGGAAATTTCGGGCCGCTTGGGCACCCCGGCCTGATTGAGGACCAACCTGGGCGGCGGGTCGTTGGGCCGAAGGCGCTTCAGCATATCGACAAGGTTCTTGGCGTTGCGCAGATTGGCCAGTTCCGGCGTCGCGGTGATGACCACCTCGTCGGCGCGGATCAGCGTGTTCTTGCTCCAGCCGCTCCAGATATGGGGAACGTCGAGCACGATCAGCGGCGTGCTGCGCTGGGCCGTGTCGATGATCGAGGCAAAGGCTTCGGCGTCGAAATCATAGACGCGTTCAAGCGTCGATGGTGCGGCCAGCAGCGACAGATGTTCCGCGCACTGCGCGAGCAGACGGTCGAGATAGACCTCGTCGACACGCTCGGGCGCGAACACCGCCTCGGCGATGCCCTGCGCAGGGTCCTGGTCGAAATTGATGTTGGCTGTACCGAAAGCGAGATCGAGGTCGGCGACAATGACCTCCGACTTGAACAGGGTGGACATGCTCCAGGCGACGTTGTGGGCGATGGTGGAGGACCCCACCCCGCCCTTTGCGCCGACAAAGGCGATCGAACGGCCGATGGGCTCAGCCTCTGGATCGACGAAGATCGAGGAGATGACGCTGACGACATCGGCTGTGGACACTGGCGCCACGACATATTCGGAGATGCCTGAACGGATGAGTTCGCGATAAAGCGCCACATCGTTGTAGTGGCCAATCACCACGACCTTGGAACTCGGGTCGCAATACTCGGACAGCCGGTGCAGCATTTCGAGCAGGCTCTTGGGCTCGCCGCGCGATTCGAGGATAATCAGGTTGGGCGTTGGAGCGCCGCTGTAGACTTCAAGCGCGGTTTCGATGCCACCCATGTGGACTTGAAGATGGGCCTTGGCCATGCGCCGGTCTTCGCCGGCGCGTTCGATCGGGCCGGCGACGCTGTCGGTCTCGCAGAACGCCTGGATCGAAATGCGCGGCACCGGCCGGAGCACCTGCATCACCGCAAGATCCTGCTGCGAAAGCTCGGCGCTCTCGGGCTGGGAGTCGTAGGCGAGATTGCTCATGTCGAACTGCCTCCAGATCCCATCAATAAACCGTCTCGGGTCGCCAGGCGGCCGGCGGCTTGCGGTATTGGCCGATCACGACGTCGCGGTTCTCGGCATCGATCGGGGTCTGCTTGCGCGGTCCAAGCAGGTCGGCAGGATTGGCGATCTGGGCGGCGATATTGTTCTGATAAGAACAGCCGTAATTGGCGTAGTGCTTGTTGTCGGCCGTGTTGAGCAGGTCCTCAGGCCAGCGGCCGCATTGGTCTGTCTGGGCGCGCATCGCCGAATAGACAACGCGTATAGGCGAGGACGCCTCCGAATAGTCCGATTGATAATTGGTGATGGCGATGCGGTTCTTCGGAACGCCTGCCTTGATCGCAACGTTCATCAGCCCGCGTGCCGCCTTGGAGGCGGCAGCATCATTGGCGCCGCCGGACGGTGCCATGATTGTCAACGCGGGAGCGGCACGGAGATCGTAGTTTTGCAGGAAACCTTCGAAGGTGGCCTGCTGGCTCCGGGTGATACCGCGATCACCGGCGCCGACCGGAATGTCGATCGTCTGGTTCTTCTCGGCAATGACGATCGGGTGGTTGGTGCGGTAGTCGTCGGGGATCGAACCGACTGTTACACTGTCGCGATTTGCGCAACCGGCAAGGAGCGCGACCACAGCAACTGCCAAAAGCGGGCGGAGGATGCGCGACTTTTCCGATCTGTCGAGACTGCGCGTGAATATTGCCTGAGACATGCCGCTATCCCCGCTCATTTGTAGATGAAGCCGACGACGCCGTGGTAACGGCCGGCGGGCTTGTCTGTTTTCATGGTGCCGTAGACACGATTGACGCGGCCAAGGAATATGCCTGCGCCGTCGCTGGCGGCATTGAAATTGTCGTCGGGCTTGGCGAGCTCGTTGCGCGCGGTCGGGCGTGCGAGATATGGGGTCACGATGATGACCAGCTCGGTTTCGTTGCGCACGAAGTTGCGGCTGCGAAACAGCGTGCCAAGCACCGGCACCTTCGCCAACCCGGGCAGGCCGCTCATAACCTGCTTGATGTCATCGCGAACAAGGCCGGCAATCATCATCGACCCGCCGGACGGAAGCTCGACGGTCGTGTCGGCGAGACGCTTGCGCAGCGACGGCAGCATCGGATTGCCACTAGCTGTGCCCGGCGCTTCATTCGTCGGCTCGGAAACCGCCGTGCGAACCTTCAAACTGATGCGACCGGGCGAAAGGACGACCGGTTTGAAATCAAGGCTGATGCCGTATTCTATCTGGTCATATTTGAGACCGCCGGGATCGGTAACGCCATCCTTGTCACGTTTCGGCGGGCTGACTTCCCGCAAGATGTTGAATTCGCCGCCAACACGAAAGGTCGCCTGCTCGCCGGAGACGGCAGTCAAAGTCGGCTCGGCCAGTGTCTTCATCACACCAGCCTGTTCCATTGCGCTGATCGACGCGCCAACGCCATTCTTCGAAAGAAAGAAATTGCCGGCCTCGCGGACCAAAGGCGCACCAATGCCACCCGGAATGGCGTTATCTATGCTCCAGTTGATTCCGTCTGAGCTGCCTTGCGCCAGCATGTTGACGCCAAGCTGCTTCATCACATTGCGGCTGACCTCCGCCACAGTGACTTTAAGCATCACCTGATCTTCGCCGATGATCTGAAGCAGATTGACGATCTTGCTCGTTTGGCGCGTCCGATCTGGATTGTTGATCGCGACGCCCCCATTGTCTGAACCACCGGAGGCTGTCTGCGAATATTGCCCGGTCGTTGCCTCGCCGCCGGTGACGAAAATCGTCGCCAGATCGACAGCGCGTTTGGAATCGAGCGGCGTGTCGACGGTGCCGGTCAGCACGACGTTGTCGTTCAGCAACTCGACCTTGATGTCGGCGCCAGGAATGAAGCGTTTGATGTAGTCCTCGAGGCCGGCGACATCGCGCTCGACGGCGAGGTCGAGGCTGACGATCTGCTCGCCATTGGGGCCGAAGACGAAGATATTGGTCTCGCCGACCGCCTTGCCGAACAAATAGATGCGACGGGCCGTGCGGGTGACCGCGTCAGCGACCGACGGATTAGCGACCAGAATGTCATAGGCATCGCTGGGCAGATCAATGACCACCGACTTGTTGAGGCCGAGCTTGACGCGCTGGCTGTTGGAACTGTTCGACCCGACCTTGGCCTGGGCCGCGGCGGAAGCTGGCGACTGGTCGATCAAGATGGCACCGGCGGCAAGCACCCCGAGTGCTGTGGCGGCAGTTGCGAAGAGTCTGACGCAGGACCTCATTTCCTGGCTCCCGATTCGGAAATCTCGCCTGTTTTTATAAGCCTGACGGTGCCGCGCTTGCCGCTACCCGAGACCAGGTAGTCGGCCTCGGCGAGGTTCTTTTCCTGCGCATCGGCGACAGAGCGCAGTGCCAACGTCAGCCGGTCCGCCATCTGCTGCGCCACCGTGATGATCTCGGACTGCTGCTGCGTGAGTTCCAGCGTCGCCGTTTGGCCGACCTTGACCTTCTTGCCCTCCTCATCCTCCTGGATGGTCTGGTCGATGGCCAGAACGCGGATGTTGCTGAGGATGGTTTCGGTGGTGAAGCCGCTGCCGGATTTCGCCGCATCGGAGCGGCGGGTCATGATGACATCGACATAATCGTTCGGCAGGATGAAGCCACCGGCAGAGGTGTCGGCCGAGATGGCGGTGGCGACCGCCCGCTTCCCGGCGGGCAGTACAGCAGACATGAAGCTCTGGCCTTCGCCGATCAGCTTCGACTTGCGCAACGGCTCACCACTGAACATGCCAAGACGAGCAACGGAACTCTTGAACTTTTCAAGCGCCTCGGGCTCGGTGCTGCGGGTGATGAAATTGGGATTGAGGCCATCGCTCGGCCAGGGCTGCCAGGCGATGTTGCCCTCCACGAGGCCGCCCATGGGCACGTC
This sequence comes from Aminobacter sp. GW821-FHT11F06, assembly GCF_058808215.1. Classification (NCBI taxonomy): domain Bacteria; kingdom Pseudomonadati; phylum Pseudomonadota; class Alphaproteobacteria; order Hyphomicrobiales; family Phyllobacteriaceae; genus Aminobacter; species Aminobacter sp. GW821-FHT11F06. The sequence goes on from NZ_JBXARL010000002.1 coordinate 285,937, forward strand.
GCCGGTCAAGACAAGAACGTCGGTCAGCGCAAGCTGGGGCTGCTGTGGCCCGGATTCAACCATGACCTCCTGTGGAGGCGGTGCTGCCATGTTCTTTGCGACGAAACCGGCGCCGCCAGCGGCAGCAACCGCCACGCCAAGTATCATCAGTCGCGATGCAGCCATCGTCCGAACCCCACCTGGCAAACCCCATCAAGCCAGGCCGGACTGTGCATAAGCAATCGTCAACTTATGGTTAATGCAGTCCTTACGATCGTGATTAATTTTGTCTTACGCACCTATTGCGCCGCAAGCCGCTCGACTGCCCACACCATCAATGGAGAACCGGGATAGGTGACCAGGCCGCCGATGCCGAGTGCGATGCCATAGGGCACGCCGCCGGCGTCCTTGGAAAAATTCCTGAGGAACATGTTCTGGCCGGTGATGTGGGAAAGTGCCGAGCTGCGGAAAGACAGGATCGCCAGCGTCAACAGCCCGCCAAAAACCGCCGATGTGAGAAGATATTCCACCAGCGGAATGCCAAACCCCATCCAAACGCCGGTCGCCGCGATCAGTTTGGCGTCGCCGCCGCCCATGCCACCAAGCGCAAAAAGTGAAAAGGTGATGGTTAGCAAGAGGGCGCCGGCGGCTAGATGCATGCCGATGTCGGCCCAAGCCATACCGGTAAGCGGTGCGACGACGAGGAACACGCCCAGCAACAGCAATGGCACACGATTGGCGATGGTCATCGACATGGTGTCGGAGACAGCCGCAAACACCATGCAGAAGGGAAAAACGACAAAGATTAATGCTTCAAGCATCGCCAAACATCCGTCATTGATCATATCGAACTAGCTTAGCTCGATGGCGTTAAGCCGGGATGAAGAGACTTAATCACCTGATAGCTGTCGCTAGACGAGAAAAGGCTGCCCGAAGACAGCCTTTTCAATAGTCTTGCCCGATTAATGCGTCAGCAAGCTGTTACTGAGCCGGGGCTGGGGTAGCCGGAGCTTTGGGATCAGCAACGATCTTCGCGACATCGGCAAACTTCTTGTCGAGCGCGGTGCCAAGCTGGCCGGCACCGGCAATGATAGCAACTGCGATGAGGGCGGCGATCAGACCGTATTCGATGGCGGTCGCGCCGGATTCGTCCTTCACAAAACGTGAGATAAGGTTGGTCATTGTCAGCTCCTTGCTCCGTGTTACAGCACTTCCGCCAACATTTCTTTGTCGTTGATCGGATGACTGCAACCTATCGGGGAGCTGTTTCGAACGGCTTAAGAAACAGCCTTACCGAAACCTTTCGGCCCTGATTGCAGCCATGTGGTTAACAGCCGACTAAACCGGAAGTTACTATTTTCATTGACACAAAAGCCCTGGAAATGGCGGTGCTTCTATGTTTCGACACCAGTGCTTGGACATGCCGGCGCAGCGTTGCCTCGCCCCCTGGTTGCGGTGGCCAATCGCTTAACCGTTGGTTCACCAAAGTCGTTCATCTTCCATTGAACAGTATAGTGACAGCCGCCGAGGGGCCGACGAGCATGGCGAAGCCAAATCTTTATGTCCTGGGAGTCATGGCCGCCGTGGTGTCGTTTACCGCCGCGCCCACTTACGCAGGCGCGGGCATAGAAGTGACGATGAACCAGGCCAAGATCGTGCGCCTCACCCGTCCGGCCGACACCATCGTAGTTGGCAACTCTGCCATCGCCGACGCTTCTGTGCAGGACGCCTCGACCATCGTACTCACCGGCAAGGGTTTCGGCGTCACCAACCTAGTGGTGCTCGATGCCGAGGGCAGCCCTATCGTCGACGAACAAGTGACTGTCATCCGGCACGACGCGTCGTCCGTGCGGATCTATCGGCGCTCGGAGGTCCAGACGCTGTCATGCACGCCCTTTTGCGAGAGCTCCTACAAGAGCGACGCCGAGCGCATGTCCGAGAGCGAGCTGAACGCCAGCCAATAATGCAGGCACGCCAGGTGCGACAGAGTTAGCGCCCGGTAAAGCCGGCGCGTGCAATTTTGCCGATCATTCAAACCGGACTTCAACAGCTTTGCCTTACAAGTCTGCCCGGACCCAAAAAGAGGCGGTCGGACATGAGCGAAACAGCGCCTGCAGCACAAGACGATACGAAAGCGCATCGGCGGGGTTTCCTCGCCCGGTTCGTGCGCGACCAGAGCGGCAGCACTGCAATCGAATTTGTCATGCTGGCGATCCCGTTCTCACTGCTGGTCTTTGCCATTTTGGAAAGCTGCATCGCCTTTGCCGGCCAGCAGGTGCTGTCAAACGCCGCCGACGACGTCGCCCGTCAGTTCCGCACAGGACAGGTCAGGGCAACAGGATTTACCGAAGAAACATTGAAGGGCATGATCTGCGACAAGCTGGAAATCCTTGTCTCGAAGGACTGCAAGCAACAGCTGCTTGTCGACCTGCGCAGCTATCCGACCTTCACTGACGTTGCCAATGTGAAGCTCAAGCTGACTGGCGACGGCAAGGATAGAGATATCGACACCACGGGGTTCGACGTGAAGCCCGGACCATCGATGTCCAAGAACATGCTGCGTGTCTTTTACCGGTGGCCTGTCATTACCGATTTCATGCGGGCTTCGATGTCGAACCTCAAGGACGGCAAGACGCTGCTGTTTGCGGCTATCGTCTGGCAGAACGAACCATTTAACGACTGAACAATCCATCGGCCTGCGGCGAACCGCGGCCCAAGAAAAGGCAACGCATGTCTATCTGCGCGGGGACACGGTCCATGCTGGAATGGTGGCGGTCGAGCATGCGACCCCTGGTCGGCGACACCCGCGGCATCGCGGCCGTGGAATTCGCTCTGATCGCGCCGCTTTTGTTCTCGCTCTACTTCGTGACCATGGAGGTCTCCCAGGCGATCGAGACCAACAAGAAAGTCAGCCGACTCGCTTCCATGGTGGCCGATCTGATCACCCAGCAACAGACGATCACCGGCACCGAAGTGGATGCGGTGATGAAAATCGGCGAGTCCGTCCTGCAGCCTTACAGTCGCAGCGTCGGCAAGACCTTCATAACGGCGATCCAGGTCACCGATGAGCCGACACCGCAGGTACTGGTGGAATGGTCGCGCAAACTCGTCAACGGCGTCGCCAAGCCTGATCTCGTCAAGGGCATGGCAACGACCGTGCCTGACGCCCTCAGGGTCAGGAACACATTCCTCATCCGCGTCGTCAGCGATCTCGACTACAAGCCGGTGATCACCTGGGCCGCCGAAAGCAAGCCCGTGCTTGGGCTCGCCGCCGCTTTCGACGGCATCTCGATGGGCGAAACCTATTATCTGCGTCCGCGCATGAGCCAGACCATTCCCTGCACAGGGTGTGAACTCTAGGCTCGAGCTCCGCCTCGGCGCAGCATCGCCAGTTGTCAGCTGCGCTTCGCCGGATAATTGCCAATGCCGGCGACTGATCCTATGTCTGTGCCGCAACTGGCAATTGAGAGCCCTTCATAGATGGCGCGTGCGTTCCTGTTCGTCCTGGATTCCTTCGGCATCGGCGGCGCTGCTGACGCAGCTCGCTTCGGCGATGTCGGATCGAACACTTTCGGCCACATCGCCGCTGCCTGCGCTGCCGGGCGGGGTGACCGCGAAGGCCTGCGCAGCGGTCCGCTCCAACTGCCGAACATGGCGTCGCTCGGCCTAGGCCAGTCCGCAAAATTGGCCTCAGGTTTCGACTTCGGCGGCACCGCAAAGCCAGTGACCGGTGCGTTTTATGGCGCAGCGCAGGAGATATCGAGCGGCAAGGATACGCCTTCAGGTCATTGGGAAATCGCAGCACTGCCGGTGACGTTCGGCTGGGGTTATTTTCCGCAGACTATTCCCGCCTTCCCGGCTGCACTTACCGAAGCGATCGTCCGCGAGGGCAACATCCCAGGCATATTGGGCGACTGCCACGCTTCGGGCATCGAGATCATCGAGCGCTTCGGCGAAGAGCACATCCAGACCGGCAAGCCAATTTGCTACACCTCAGTGGATTCCGTGCTCCAGATCGCAGCGCACGAGACCCATTTCGGGCTGGAGCGGCTCTACGCGCTCTGCAAATTGGTTCGCCGCCTCGTCGACCCGCTGAAGATCGGCCGGGTCATCGCGCGTCCCTTTACAGGCGAGAGTACTGAAACCTTCGAGCGCACCCCCAACCGCAAAGACTACGCCGTGCCGCCACCGGAACCGACGCTGCTTGATAGGCTGACTGCGCGCGGCAGCAAGGTCATTGCGATCGGCAAGATCGGCGACATCTTCGCTCACCGGGGCATCAGCGAAATCCGCAAGGGCGTCGGCAACATGGCGATGTTCGACAAGGCGCTCGGCGCCATGGACGATGCCAGCGACGGCGACCTGGTGTTCGCCAATTTCGTCGACTTCGACACCGAATTCGGCCATCGCCGCGACGTGCCGGGCTATGCCGCAGCCCTTGAGGCATTCGACAAGCGCCTGCCGGAAGCCTTTGCGCGATTGAGGCCCGGCGACATGCTCATCCTCACCGCCGACCATGGCAATGATCCGACATGGCGCGGCACCGACCATACGCGCGAACGCATCCCGGTGATCGGCATGGCCCCTGGTATACCAGGCGGCGATGTCGGCCTGCGGCCAACCTTCGCCGACATCGGCGAAACGGTGGCCGCGCATCTCGGGCTGGCCCGAGGGCGCCACGGAAACTCCTTTTACGAAACGATCGCAACCCATGCCTGAATTGCCCGAAGTAGAGACCGTCCGGCGCGGATTGCAGCCGGTGCTTGAAGGCGCGCGGATCGAACGCGTTGAGACCCGCCGCCCCAATCTCCGCTACCCGTTTCCCGACAGCTTCGGCGAACGCCTCACGGGCCACAGGATCACCTCGCTCGGCCGTCGCGCCAAATATCTGATCGCCGACGTCGAAGACGCTCCGCTGCTGATCTGCCATCTCGGCATGTCCGGCTCGTTCCGCATCGAGACCGACGAGGACGTGACAGCCCCGGGCAATTTCCACCATGAGCGCTCGAAATCGGAAACCCACGATCACGTCGTCTTCCACGTGGCCGGCCCCAAGGGCGTGCCGTCGCGCGTCATCTTTAACGATCCCAGGCGTTTCGGCTTCATGCTTTTTGCCGAGCGCGGTGGCGCGGAGCATCCAATGCTGTCCGGCCTCGGCGTCGAGCCAACCGGTAACTCGCTGGATGGCGAGCTGCTCGCTGGCCTTTTCGAAGACAAGAAGACACCGCTCAAGGCCGCCCTGCTCGACCAGCGGCTGATCGCCGGCCTCGGCAACATCTATGTTGCGGAAGCCCTGTGGCGCGCGGGACTGTCGCCACTGCGTGCCGCCGGCACCATTGCCGGCACCGGCAAGGCCGCGCGCGAACGCGCAGCGCTGCTTGCGACTTCCGTGCGGGAGGTGATTGCCGATGCGATCGCGGCCGGAGGGTCCTCGCTGCGCGACTACGTCCATACCGACGGTTCGCTCGGCTATTTCCAGCACTCCTTTTCCGTTTACGACCGCGAGGGCGAACCCTGCCCGCGTCCGGGCTGTGGCGGCCATATCGAGCGCATCGTGCAAAGCGGGCGTTCAACCTTCTATTGCCGCCAGTGCCAGCGCTGAGCTAGAGCAAAGCCTCATTGGTAGTGCTGCGAGACAGGGAGAGCCGCAAGATGGCCTATGATACGATCATCGTGGAAACACGTGGCAAGGTCGGGCTGATCACGCTCAACCGCCCAAAGGCGCTCAATGCGCTCAACTCGCAGGTGCTTGGCGAGCTTCTGGCGGCCACTGCCGCCTTCGAGACCGACAATGGCATCGGCGCCATCGTCATCACCGGCTCGGAAAAGGCTTTCGCTGCCGGCGCCGACATCAAGGAGATGCAGGCCAAGACCTATGTCGACGCCTACATGGAGGATTTCTTCTCAGGCTGGGAAGCCTTTGCGCGCAACCGCAAGCCGATGATCGCGGCGGTCGCCGGCTACGCACTGGGCGGCGGCTGCGAACTCGCCATGATGTGCGACTTCATCATCGCCGCCGACACGGCCAAGTTCGGCCAGCCCGAGATCACGCTCGGCGTCATGCCCGGCATGGGCGGCTCGCAGCGCCTCACCCGCTTCGTTGGCAAGTCGAAGGCGATGGACATGTGCCTGACCGGCCGTATGATGGATGCCACTGAAGCTGAGCGCTCAGGGCTCGTATCGCGCGTCGTGCCAGCGGCCGACCTGATGGAAGAGGCGATGAAGGCGGCAGTCAAGATCGCCAACTTCTCGCTGCCGGCGGTCATGATGTGCAAGGAAGCCGTCAACCGCTCCTACGAACTGACGCTTGCCGAAGGCCTGCGTTTCGAACGCCGCGTATTCCATTCGATGTTCGCGCTCGACGACCAGAAGGAAGGCATGGCGGCCTTTGCCGAGAAGCGGACCGCGAATTTCCACAACCGCTGACCGGAATCGCGTTGACGTTGGCAATAAGCTGAACTATAAGCCGCACCAACCGAGGCGACCCAACGGACGCCCGATTGATTTTTGCGCTTTGCGGGAAGCCGCTCGCGCCCACCTAGAGATCAAAGAGAGGCACCATGGCCAATACCTCCTCGGCCAAGAAGGCAACGCGCAAGATCGCCCGCCGCGCAGCGGTCAACAAGAATCGCCGCTCGCGCGTCCGGACTTATGTCCGCCAGTTCGAAGAGGCACTTGCCTCGGGCGACAAGGCAAAGGCAGAAGCCGCCTTCAGCGTCGCCCAGCCGGAATTGATGCGCGCCGCCACCAAGGGCGTGCTGCACAAGAACACCGCCTCGCGCAAGGTTTCGCGTCTGGCACAGCGGCTCAAGGCACTTTCCGCCTAAGCCCTGCAAGCAATTGGATTTCTGATCAACCCGGCCTAACCAGCCGGGTTTTTCTTTTGCCGGCATGGGGCCGAAAAAGCCGTCCAATAGGCCGCTGAAGCATGCCTTTTAAGGGCCAAGAACTTTGCCGGCATATGCGGTTATTCTTATAAGTACAACCGCTACAAGCAGCCCCGCGTTAAGACTCACCGTGGCAGAAATTACCCTGTAGATTCATAGGCTTGCGCACGGTCATCCACAGGTTGTTCAAGCCACCTGGGGGGCTTGGGGGACAAGTTAGTGTCAAGCGGATTCTTTTAAAAATTTTTCCGGCAGGGTGGGATTTTCTTCGATCTGCGGAAAAGGGTTTGAATCACAAAGGCTTTGTCCGTGCAAGGGCGACAGGCAGGCTTTGAATCCGCGCCCGAGGTAAGCAGATTCATTAAAAACGGGTTAGACTCGGCCTTGCCCTGTCCACAGCGATTTTTGTAAGGTCTTTTTATCGAAGGGACGGGCACCTAGCCCTCTGCCAAGCCTAAAAATCGGCGGCGTTCTCGGCGTGGATGGAATCCGCGATCGGGGGAGGCATGCTCACTTCGATATATACTTGGGGCGTGTGGGGATACACGGCATGGTGACTTTGCATAACGCCGGCGACTTCGCCGGATGGCTACGCATTTGCCTGGTGCTGCTGCCCCCGCAGCACTGGCCCTCTGAAAGTGCCTCAGGGCGCTAAGGAGGCGACTACGGCGCCGCGTGTCCAATTGGACGCGCAAGGGACGCCGCAGCACTTTGAACGATGCATGGCTTTTTTCCGAAAATCGGTTCCGATTTTCGGGGTCCTGCACCGGGGGCTCAGCCGGAAACGGCAGCATCCGAATGAACATACCGGTGGCGATGCGAGCGGCGCGTCTCCATTTGGCAAACAGAACCGAAGATTAGGGATTGCGACAATGCAAAGCGGCATCGAAAGGGAAGCAAATGCGGGCTTTCTTTTTACCGGCGAACTGATCGAGGGTAATGCAGTGGCAGCAAGCAGCGCCGCTGAGAAGAATTTTGACCGGGTCAAGACGCAGCTCCAGGTTCGCCTGGGCAGCGAGGTATTTTCGAGCTGGTTCGGCCGCATGAAGCTTGCGGAAACGTCAAAGGGTGTCGTGCGCCTTTCCGTGCCGACCGCTTTCCTGCGCTCCTGGATCAACAGCCACTATCTCGACCTCATTGCCGAGTTGTGGCGCCAGGAAGAGCCGGAGCTCCTGAAGCTCGAAATCATCATCCGCACGGCGACCCGCATGGCGCGTCCCGGCGTGGAGAGCGAGGCAGCAGCTCTGCGCAAACCGGTGCGCCAGATGCAGACAGCCCTTGCCACGAGCACGGTCGCCGCAGGCCGCACCGAGCGCCCGGCGCCCGGCCGCAACGGCACGGCGGACCAAGAGTTCAAGCAGAGCGTTCTCGGCTCGCCGCTCGACCCGCGCTACACCTTCCAGTCCCTGGTCGAAGGGCCTTCCAACCGCGTCGCCCTGGCCGCGGCACGTGCGGTGGCGGAATCGAACTCGCGCTTCAACCCGCTGTTCCTCCACGCCACGGTAGGCCTCGGCAAGACGCACCTGCTCCAGGCGATCGCCGCCGAGTCGCTGAGCCAGAACCCGAAGTCGCGTGTCGTCTATCTGACCGCCGAATACTTCATGTGGCGTTTTGCGACCGCGATCCGCGACAACAATGCGCTGACGCTCAAGGAGCAGCTGCGCGACATCGACCTTTTGATCATCGACGACATGCAGTTCCTGCAGGGCAAGTCGATCCAGCACGAGTTCTGCCATCTCATCAACATGCTGCTCGACTCGGCCAAGCAGGTTGTGGTCGCAGCCGACCGTCCGCCGGCAGAGCTCGAATCGCTCGAGCCGCGCGTGCGCTCGCGCCTCAATGGCGGCGTGGCGCTCGAAATGTCGGCGCCGGACTTCGGCATGCGCCTTGGCATGCTCAAGATGCGCTTTGCCGGCGCCAAGAACGAAGACCCCAACCTTGCCATGGACGAGGAAATCCTCACCCATGTCGCCCGTACCGTGACCGGCTCGGGCCGCGAGCTTGAAGGCGCCTTCAACCAGCTGATCTTCCGCCAGTCATTCGAGCCCCAGCTGTCGATCGAGCGCATCGACGAGATCCTCGGCCACATCTACCGCTCGGGTGAGCCCAAGCGCGTGCGCATCGAAGACATCCAGCGCATCGTCGCTCGCCACTACAACGTGTCGAAGACCGAGCTTTTGTCGAACCGCCGCACCCGCACCATCGTCAAGCCGCGCCAGATCGCGATGTATCTGGCGAAGGTGATGACGCCGCGCTCGCTGCCCGAAATCGGCAGGCGTTTTGGCGGCCGCGACCACACCACGGTGCTGCACGCCGTGCGCAAGATCGAGGGCCTGTCGGGCGGCGACAACACGCTGGCGCAGGAGCTCGAACTGCTGAGAAGGCTGATCAACGACCAGGCCTGATGGATTGTCGGCACAGGCGACAAGTTGCCGCCTGTGACTTATCCCCAGAACGCCCGCGCAACTTCCTCGGAGTGGCTGCGCGGGCTTGCCTTTCCAGTCTTTTTACTGTCAGACTCAGCGCAATTCCGATCGTGTTGCGGGCTTTGCCGGGCGCATTCGAGCCCGCGAGCCCGCACCTTCAAATAAGCGAGCCTGTTTCGTCATGCGTGTTATCCTGGAACGCTCCAACCTGTTGAAGTCGCTGAACCACGTGCACCGCGTGGTCGAACGGCGGAACACGATCCCGATCCTGTCCAACGTGCTTTTGCAGGCCAGTGGCGCGAGCCTCGAACTGAAGGCCACCGACCTCGATCTCGAGATTTCGGAGGCAACCCCTGCCAATGTCGAGCAAGGTGGAGCCACCACCGTTCCGGCCCACCTGCTCTACGACATCGTGCGCAAGCTGCCCGACGGCGCGGAAGTGATGCTGAAGACCGACGAGGACGGCAACGCCATGTCGGTGGTATCAGGCCGTTCGAGCTTCCGCCTGCAGTGCCTGCCGCAATCGGATTTCCCCGAGCTATCGGCCGGCACGTTTTCCCATATCTTCCGGCTCGAGGCCAATGCGCTCAAGGGCCTGATCGACAAGACCCAGTTCGCCATCTCCACCGAAGAGACGCGCTATTATCTCAACGGCATCTACCTGCACACGCATGAAAGCGGCGGCAAGCTGATGCTGCGCGCGGTTGCGACCGACGGCCACCGCCTGGCGCGGGCCGAGGTCGAGGCACCGGCTGGCTCCGAAGGCATGCCGGGCATCATCATCCCGCGCAAGACCGTCAGCGAGTTGCAGAAGCTGATCGACGATCCGGATATTGCGGTGACGACGGAGATTTCCGACACCAAGATGCGGCTGACCATCGGTGGCGTCATCCTGACCTCGAAGCTGATCGACGGCACCTTCCCCGATTATCAGCGCGTCATTCCAAGCGGCAACGACAAGCAGCTGATCATCGACCGCCAGAGCTTTGCTGCGGCTGTCGACCGCGTGTCGACGATTTCGTCGGAGCGCGGCCGCGCGGTGAAGCTGTCGATCGCCGACGGGCTGGTGACGCTCGCCGTCAACAACCCCGATTCGGGCAGTGCCGTCGAAGAACTCGCCGCCGACTATTCATCGGACCCGATCGAAATCGGCTTCAACGCCAAGTACCTGCTCGACGTCGCCGCCCAACTCAAGGGCAGCGAGGCGCGCTTCATGCTGGCGGACGCCGGATCGCCCACGCTCATCCATGACACAGCCGACGAGAACGCTCTCTACGTGCTGATGCCGATGCGCGTGTAGCGCGCGCGAACCCATGCAAGAGCCGGACACGGGGGGAGAGCGGAAACGCATCCCCTCGACGCATATCAGTAAGCTGACACTTACGGACTTCCGCAATTACGCGTCGCTGTCGGTCGAGTTGCGGCCGGGTGCTGTCGTCTTCACCGGCGAAAACGGCGCCGGCAAGACCAATCTGCTCGAAGCCATCTCCTTTCTGACGCCCGGGCGCGGCCTGCGCCGGGCGCCCTACCCTGACGTCGCACGCGAAGGCAGTGCGGGTGGCTTTTCCGTGCATACCACCGTCGAGGGGCCATTCGGCGACGCCGAGATCGGCACGGGCACCGCACCGGAAGCCGCCAATGAGGCGGGGCGGCGCGTGCGTATCAATGGCGCCAACGCCAAGGCCGACGACATGCTCGAATGGCTGCGCGTTGTCTGGCTGACACCGTCGATGGATGCGTTGTTCACAGGTCCAGCCGGCGACCGCAGGCGATTCCTGGACCGGCTGGTGCTGGCGATCGATCCGGCACACGGCCAGCGCGCGCTCGACTATGAAAAGGCGATGCGCGGTCGCAACCGGCTGCTCACTGAGGACCGCCGCGACCGCGCCTGGTTCGATGCGATCGAGATGCAGATGGCCGAAACAGGTGCTGCAATCGCTGCCGCGCGTGTCGAGATGGTGCGGCTGCTGACTGCGATGATTGGGCGGATGCCCGAAACGGGACCTTTCCCGCAAGCAGAACTTAGCCTTGCCGGTAGCCTCGAACAAAGCATCGGCGACATGCCGGCGGTGGAGCTGGAGGAGAGTTTCCGCCAGGCTCTGGCCGACGGGCGCGACCGCGACCGTGCGGCAGGGCGTACGCTCGAAGGTCCCCACCGCTCCGACCTTCTGGTGCGCCACAAGCCAAAATCCATGCCGGCGGAACTGTGCTCGACCGGCGAACAGAAGGCGCTGCTGATTGGCATCGTCATTTCGCACGCACGGCTCACCGGCGAGATGGCGGGTGCGGCACCCATCCTCCTACTCGACGAGATCGCCGCCCATCTCGACGCCGGGCGGCGGGCAGCACTGTTTTCGATTCTCGAAGAGCTGAACTGCCAGGCCTTCATGACCGGCACCGAAGCGAGCCTGTTTTCGAGCCTTGCCGGGCGGGCGCAGTTCCTGACCGTCGACCATGGCAGCGTGCGACCGACGGAAGGCAACTGACAAGCCGATTTCGCAGCGATATGCTCTTGGTATGAACCAGGCAGCCCCCCTCTCCCAAGACGAACTCGAACGTTATGCCCGCCACATCGTGCTGCCGGAGATCGGCGGCCCGGGCCAGCAGAAGCTCAAGCGCGCCCGTGTGCTGGTGATCGGTGCCGGCGGGCTCGGCGCGCCGGTGCTGGAATATCTCGCCGCAGCCGGCGTCGGCACGCTCGGCATCGTCGACGACGACCATGTCTCGCTGTCCAATTTGCAGCGCCAGGTGATCCACGACACCCAGTCGGTCGGCATTTCCAAGGCCGAAAGTGCCAAAGCTACGATCGCCCGCATCAACCCGCATGTGACGGTCGAACTGCACAAGCTGAGGCTCACGACCGAAAACGCCGGCGAGCTCATCGCCGGCTACGATCTGGTCATCGACGGTTCCGACAATTTCGAGACGCGTTATGCGGTTGCCGACGCCAGCGCCGAGGTAAAGCGCCCGCTGGTGCATGCCGCGGTCGGGCGATTCGATGGCTCGATCACCGTGCTGAAGCCGTTCGAGACCAATACCGAAGGCCACCGCAACCCCTCATACCGTGACCTTTTTCCCGAACCGCCGCCGGCGGGGCTGGTGCCGTCCTGCGCCGAGGCCGGCGTGCTGGGTGCGTTGACCGGTGTCATGGGCACGTTGCAGGCGATGGAAGCGATCAAGCTGATCACCGGCATCGGCGAGCCGCTTGTCGGCCGCCTGCTGCTCTACGACGCGCTCGGCGCGCGTTTCGACACCGTGCGTTACAAAGCCTCGTGAGCCATGACCGTTGACGTGACCATTACCCGCCTGCCCGAGAATTTCGACCGCTGGGACGAGTTGCTCGATCTGATCATGCGCTCCTTCGCCTATATGGACGGCGTCATCGACCCGCCGTCTTCGGCGCATCGGCTGTCTCAGGCCAATCTGCGCGACAAGGCCAAGGACGAGGTCTGCTTTATCGCCACGCTTGAAGGGCGAATCGTCGGCTGCATCTTCGCCGCCGAACGGACCAATGTGTTTTATGTCGGCAAGCTTGCCGTCGACGACAGCGCGCGCGGCGCTGGCATCGGCCGGGCGCTGATGCTGGCTGCCGAGCGTCACGCCATCGAACAGGGCAAGCCGGTGCTCGAACTCCAGACCCGAATCGAACTCGCCGCCAACCACGCGACCTTTTCGCGGATGGGCTTCGTCGAGTTCGAGCGCACGGCGCATGAGGGTTTCGACCGGCCGACCTCGATCACCTTTCGAAAGGCGCTCCATTGAGCCTCGAGCTGACCACTGAGGAGCGGCGAATCGCCGACGGCCGTGATGGTGCGGCGATGGCGATGCGCATCGTTGCCGAAAGTGCCGCCCTGCTCGGGGCGCCCCGGCTGATCCCCATCGCCTCCGCCCATATCGATGGGGCGCTCTATCATGGCGATTCGGGCACATTGTTTGCCGAAAGGCTGGCCGAAGGCGGTGCGCGCGTTGCCGTGCGCGCGACGCTCAATGTCGGCGCGCTCGACCTCACCGGCTGTTCGCGTGTCAGGCTCGCCGAGCCGCAACGCTCCATGGCGCGGCGGATGATGGAAGCTTACCGCAAGCTCGGCTGCGAGCAGAGCTGGACCTGCGCGCCCTATCAAGCCGGCCACCGCCCGGCCTTCGGCACTGACGTCGCCTGGGGCGAATCGAATGCCGTCGTCTTCTGCAATTCGGTGCTCGGCGCACGCACCAACCGCTATGGCGATTTCTTGGACATTGCCTGCGCGATATCGGGCCGCGCGCCTGACTATGGCCTGCACCGTCAGGAGAATCGCCTGGCAAAGCTGGTGTTCGACGTCTCCGCCCTGCCCCAAGCATTCCTCGGTTCCGAAATCGCCTGGCCGGTGCTCGGCAGCCTCTATGGCCGCGAGGTTGGCGACGCCATCGGCGTGGTCACCGGCGTGGTCAAACACCCCGGCGAGGATGCGCTCAAGGCATTCGGCGCGGCAGCCGCCTCGTCGGGCGCGGTCGGCCTGTTCCACATCGCCGGCGTCACGCCTGAAGCGCGGGATGTTGAGACTGCGCTCGGCGGCGTGAAGGCCGAGGCAGTGATTCACGTGACACCCCAAATGATCGCCGAGGCGCAGGCGCGGCTCTCGACCGCCCAAAATGCCGACCGAATCGACGCGGTCGCCATCGGCAGCCCGCATCTGTCGCTCGCCGAGTTCGACGCGCTGGAGCGGCTGATCGGCGGACGGCGGCTCAGTGTTCCCATCCACGCCTGCACCGGACGCCATGTGCTGGGCGCGTTGGACCGCGATGGCCGGCGCAAGGCGCTGGAAGCATTGGGCGTGGTGATCGTTGCCGACACCTGCGTGGTGGTGACGCCGATCCTGCCGGATCTTTCGGGCGGTGTGCTGATGACCAATTCGGGAAAATTCGCGCATTATGCGCCGGGCAATACCGGCTACGCCGTGCTCTACGGCTCGCTTGCCGACTGCGTCGAGAGTGCCGTTACCGGCAAGCCGGTGTTCGCGAGGCTCAGCTCATGAGCACGCGCGCCCAAATCCTGGTGCCGGGCGAAGCCGGCGAAGGCCCTGCGCTGATCCTGTCGGCGCCAATCAGCTTCTGGGGCGGGGTCGACCCGAGATCCGGGCGCATCGGCGATGTGCGCCACCCCGAATGCGGCCAGAGCATCGCCGGAAAGGTACTGTTTTTGCCGGGCACCATCGGCTCGTCGTCGGCGTCGGCGGTGCTGATGGAGCTTGTGCACGCCGGCCACGCGCCGGTGGCCCTTGTGCTCAACGAGCCCGACGCCATCCTGCTGCTCGGCCTGATCGTGGCGCGCGAGATGGGCTGGGCAACGCCGGTGGCGGTGAAATTGCCGCGCAAGGAATTCCAGGCTTTTGCCGGTAGGCAGGTCATTGTCGGTGCGGATGGAAATATCGCTCCATCCGCCAGCTGATTAGGTCCTCAGCGGCAGCACGCGATCCGGCGGGCGGTGTCCGTCGACATGGGCGCGGATGTTGATGATGACCTTTTCGCCCATATCGATTCGGCCTTCGATGGTGGCCGAGCCCATATGCGGCATCAGCACCACCTTGCCCCTGGCGGCAAGCTTGAGCAGCTTGTGGTTGACCGCCGGCTCGTGCTCGAACACGTCAAGCGCCGCACCGGCAAGCTTGCCGTCCTGCAGCATCTTGACCAGCGCGTCCTCGTCGATGATGTCGCCACGGGCGATGTTGACGAGGTAGGCGTGCGGCTGCATCAGCGCCAGCCTACGACCCGACAGCAGGTGGAAGGTCGCCGGCGTCGAGGGGCAGTTGATCGAGATGATGTCCATGCGGGCGAGCATCTGGTCGAGGCTCTCCCAATAGGTCGCCTCCAGCTCGTCTTCGACCGACTGCAGCACGCGGTGGCGGTTGTGATAGTGGATCGACAGGCCGAAAGCCTTGGCGCGGCGGGCAACGGCGGTGCCGATGCGGCCCATGCCGACGATGCCCAGGCGCTTGCCGCCAATGCGGCGGCCAAGCATCCAGGTCGGCGACCAGCCGGCCCATTTCTTGTCACCGGTGAGAACGCTGGCGCCCTCGGTCAGGCGGCGCGGCACGGCGAGCATCAGCGCCATGGCCATGTCGGCGGTGTCTTCGGTCAGAACATTCGGCGTGTTGGTGACGGTGATTCCGCGCTTGGAAGCGGCGGTGACGTCAATCTTGTCGACGCCATTGCCGAAATTGGCGATCAGCTTGAGATTGGGTCCGGCCTGCTCGATCAGGGCGGCGTCGATCGTGTCGGTCACCGTCGGCACCAGAACGTCGGCTTCCTTGACCGCCGCAACCAGCTCCGGCTGGGTCATGGGACGGTCATCGACATTGAGGCGCGCGTCGAAGAGTTCACGCATGCGCGTTTCGACCTGGTCGGGCAGCTTGCGCGTGATGATGACGAGAGGCTTTTTTCGACCGGCCATTCTATCCTCGACGGAGATCTCGTTGAGACCTCTTTAACCAAGACCGGCGAAACTGCAATCCGATCCATGAGCGGTAATCTGTGTAACAAGCAGTGCCGACGAAGACAAAGAAAAAGGGTGCCCACCCAAAGGGCACCAAGTTCAAACAGAGGTTACGGAAGTGTCTGGTTTTGCGTCGCTCCGTCTGGCCGTCAGCGCAGCCCTGATCGGTCTTGCTTTCGTTTCGCCTGACACCGGTTTCGTCGGCCCCGCTGCGGCGGCCCAGGACGTCACGCTCGGCCCAAGCGGGCTGCCACTGCCGCGATTCGTCAGCCTCAAGTCGGGCAAGGTCAATTCGCGCATCGGCCCCGGCGCCAATTATCCGGTCAGCTGGCTCTATCTCAAGCCGGGCCTGCCGATGGAAATCATCCAAGAATATGACAACTGGCGCCGGGTGCGCGATGCCGAAGGTGCCGAGGGCTGGATCAACCAGTCGCTGCTGTCGGGTCATCGCACGGCGATGACGGCGCCCTGGCAGCGCGGAAAGCCGGCACAGCTCAACTTGCTGGCAAGGCCAGAACAGGGTGCGCGCGCAGTCGCCATCATCGACCCGGGCGTCGTCGGCTCAATCAAGCAGTGCAACGGCAATTGGTGCGAGATGACCTTCGCCGGTCAGACCGGCTGGCTCAGCCAGTCGCAGGTCTGGGGTGCCTATCCAGGCGAAAGCATCGAGAATTGATGAATATGCGTCCCGGCTTTGCCTGCCGGGACCGCTGAACCTCAGGCCGGGCGCTTGGGCCTGAGTCTCACCACGATATCGACATTGGCGATTTCCATGCCTTCGGGAGGTTCCGGCAGGTTGGTAACCGTCACGGGTCCCGATTCGATATCGAACACCCGGTTTTCGCCTTCAACAAAGAAGTGATGGTGATCGGAAGTGTTGGTGTCGAAATAGGTCTTGGAGCCTTCAACCGCGAGAATGCGCAAAAGCCCTGACTCGGTGAACTGGTGCAGCGCGTTGTAGACGGTCGCCAGCGACACTGGCACGCCGGCCGACAAGGCTTCCTCGTGCAGTTCTTCAGCAGAAAGGTGACGATCGCCCTTGGCGAACAGGAGTTCAGCCAACGCGATGCGTTGACGCGTGGGCCTGAGCCCCGCATCGCGGACACGCGTTTCCACAGCAATACTTGCCTTGTGGGAATCCACTCGTTGCCTCGTCGAAGTTCGCCTTCGCCCCAAATCAAGCCTGCCAACGGCGCCAAAAGCTGAATAGGCAGCCGGCAAGCTATGCCAGACATATATTCGGTAGGTCAAATGCGATCAATAGCGCGCATTGACCCAGGCTGATGTGCGCGTTAATCGCAAACGCCGGTTTCCGGCAGCAAACAGTCTGTGCTAGTGAGAGCACACAAGAAGGGCGTAGCAGCGCCCGAAAGCTTTGACGGGGAAGGTGTTGATGGCCGATCAGAAATCCAGCTACAGCTATGAAGAACTGCTGGCTTGCGCCCGCGGCGAGCTGTTCGGACCCGGCAATGCCCAGCTGCCCTACCCGCCGATGCTGATGTTCAATCGCATCACCGAAATCAGCGAGACCGGCGGCGAGTTCGACAAGGGCTTCGTCCGCGCCGAATTCGATATCCACCCCGACCTGTGGTTCTTCCCTTGCCATTTCATCGGCAATCCCATCATGCCGGGCTGCCTAGGCCTCGACGCCATGTGGCAGCTGACCGGCTTTTTCCTCGGCTGGCTTGGCGAGTCCGGCAAGGGCATGGCTCTTTCCACCGGCGAGGTGAAGTTCAAGGGCATGGTCACGCCTTCGGTCAAGAAGGTCGAGTATGGCATCGACTTCAAGCGCGTCATGCGTGGCCGCCTGGTCCTGGGCATCGCCGATGGCTGGTTGAAGGCCGACGGCGAACCTATCTACAAGGCCCTCGACCTCAAGGTCGGGCTCTCGAAGCAGGAAGCCGCGGCCTAAAGGGTCGCCGGTCATTCTGAAAGGAAATCTGAATGAGACGGGTCGTCGTATCTGGCCTTGGAATCGTGTCGTCCATCGGCAACAACGCTTCTGAAGTGCAAGCCTCGCTGCGTGACGCCAAGTCCGGCATCAGCTTTTCCGAATCCTTCGCCGAGCACGGTTTCAAGTGCCAGGTCTGGGGTTCGCCGAATCTCGACACATCAGAACTCGTCGACCGTCGCGCCGCCCGCTTCCTGTCGCAGGGCGGCATGTGGAACCATGTCGCGATGAAGCAGGCGATCGCCGACAGCGGGCTCGAAGAAACAGACATCTCCGGCAATGAGCGCACCGGCATCATCATGGGATCGGGCGGTCCTTCGACGCGCACGATCGTTGAAGCCGCGGAAATCACGCTGAAAAACAACAGCCCCAAGCGCATCGGGCCGTTCGCTGTGCCGAAGGCGATGTCGTCGACCGCATCGGCGACGCTTGCCACCTGGTTCAAGATCCACGGCGTCAATTACTCGATCTCGTCGGCCTGCTCGACCTCGGCGCATTGCATCGGCAACGCGGCGGAGATGATCCAGTGGGGCAAGCAGGACATCATGTTCGCCGGCGGCCACGAGGACCTCGACTGGACCATGTCGAACCTGTTCGACGCGATGGGGGCCATGTCGTCCAAATACAACGACCGCGCTTCGGTTGCCTCGCGCGCCTACGACCTCAACCGCGACGGCTTCGTCATTGCCGGCGGTGCGGGCGTGCTGGTGCTTGAAGAGCTGGAGCATGCCAAGGCGCGCGGCGCCAAGATCTATGCCGAGCTGGTCGGCTACGGCGCGACCTCCGACGGCTACGATATGGTTGCACCGTCGGGCGAAGGCGCCATGCGCTGCATGCGCCAGGCGCTGTCGACGGTGAAAGGCCCGGTCGACTACATCAATACCCACGGCACCTCGACACCGGTGGGCGACAGCAAGGAAATGGGCGCCATCCGCGGCGTGTTCGCCGACAAGATGCCGAACATCACCTCGACCAAGTCGCTGACCGGCCACTCGCTGGGTGCCGCCGGCGTACAGGAATCGATCTACTCGATCCTGATGATGCAGGGCGGCTTCATCGGCGAGAGCGCGCATATCGAAGAGCTTGACCCGGAATTCGAAGGCATGCCGATCGTGCGCAAGCGCATCGACAACGCCAAGATCGATACCGTGCTGTCCAACTCATTCGGCTTCGGCGGCACCAACGCCACGCTCGTTTTCCAGCGCCATTCCGCATAGGGACACAGACATGGACGGATTGATGAAGGGCAAGCGCGGGCTCGTCATGGGCGTTGCGAACGACCACTCCATTGCCTGGGGTATCGCCAACAAGCTTGCCGAGCACGGCGCCGAACTGGCTTTCACCTATCAGGGCGAAGCCTTCGGGCGCCGCGTCAAGCCGCTGGCCGAGAAGATCGGCGCTTCGCTTGTCATCCCTTGCGACGTCGAAGACAGCGCATCGGTTGCCGCGACCTTCGAGACGTTGAAGGAAAAGTGGGGCGGCATCGACTTCCTGGTGCACGCCATCGGCTTCTCCGACAAGAACGAGCTCAAGGGCCTCTACGCCGACACCACGCGCGACAACTTCGTCCGCACCATGGTGATCTCGTGCTTCTCCTTTACCGAGGTCGCCAAGCATGCGGCAGCCTTGATGAACGAAGGCGGATCGATGATCACGCTGACCTATGCGGGTTCGGTGCGCGTCATGCCGAACTACAACGTCATGGGCGTGGCCAAGGCCGGCCTCGAGGCAAGTGTGCGTTACCTCGCCAACGACTACGGCCCGCGCGGCATCCGCATCAACGGCATTTCGGCCGGACCGGTGCGCACGCTGGCGGGCGCCGGCATCGCCGATGCGCGCCACATGTTCTCCTACCAGCAGCGCAACTCGCCGCTGCGCCGCACCGTGACCCTCGAAGAGGTCGGTGGGTCGGCGCTCTACCTGCTCTCCGACCTGTCGTCGGGTGTCACCGGCGAAATCCACTATGTCGATTCGGGCTATCACATCGTCTCGATGCCAACGCTCGACGAGCTCAAGCAGATGGATGGCGGGCGCGACTAAAAAGTCCGCCCGGCGCTAAAATTGTAGACAATCGCGGCAAGCGATCTTAACGAGCGAATCGGTAGAAACGACGCGCAAGTTAGGAACACCACGCATGCCTGCCGTCAGGAATCCCAGCCGAAGCCCATTGTTTCGGATTATCACCATCGCCGCTTCGGGCATGGGAAGTTTCGTACTGGGTACATGGGGCCTGAAATTCGCCCTTGGCGACGAAATCGGTGGCATGTCGAGCGAGACTGTCGGTGCGATCATCGCCGCGCTGTGTGCGCTGGCCGCATCGATCGCCGCGATGTCGTTTTTCGCCGGCGTCGACGAGTCGGCCGACTATGTCTTCAACGAGACCCATTTCTGCAAGCTGACCGGGCTTCTGGCGCGCACGGCTATGGTCGGCAAGATCGCCGAGGCGGCGTCCGCCACGGCCCGCACCGGCAAGCCGGTATTCCTCATCGACATCGATATCGACCGTTTCAAGCAGATCAACGACGCCATCGGCTACAGCAATGGCGACGCGCTGATCCGCGCCTTCACGGCAAGGCTCAAGGCAGCGCTGCCGCGCGACGTGGTCGTGGGGCGCATCGGCGCGGGCGAATTCGCCATTCTCCACCCAGACCAGGTGCTTAGCGGTTCGCTGGAAGCCCTGATCGAACGCCTGATCCACGATCTGATGCGGCCCTACCCGCTGCCGTCCCATCTCCAGTCGGTCAACGTCTCGGTCGGCGTGGTCGCCATGCCCAAGGATGGCTACGACCCGGTTGTGCTTTTGCGCCGCTCGAATCTCGCGCTGCAGAACGCACGAGCCAGCGGCATCGGCGACTGGGCCGTCTTCCAGCCCGAAATGGGCAAGGTCGCGGACCATCGCCAGTGGGTTGAATCGGAACTGCATGTCGCCTTCGAGCGTGGCGATTTCGACCTGCACTACCAGCCACAGCTCGACCTGTCGTCCGGCCGGGTCGTCGGCTATGAGGCGCTGATCCGCTGGCAGCATCCCGAACGCGGCATGATCCCGCCGGTCGAGTTCATCTCGGTCGCCGAAGAGACCGGCATGATCGCGCCGATCGGCGAGTGGGTGCTGCGCAAGGCCTGCATCGATGCGCGCCTGCTGCCCGACGATTGTTTCGTTGCGGTCAACATTTCTCCGGTGCAGTTCATGACCCGCGACTTCGTCGGCATCGTTCAGCGGATCATGAAGGAAACCGGCATCGAGCCCAGGCGGCTTGAACTGGAACTGACCGAATCGGCGATGATGCAGGACCGCGACCGCGCGGCCTTGATCCTCAAGCAGCTGACGGCGATGGGCATTTCAGTGGCGGTCGACGATTTCGGCACCGGCTACTCCAACCTCGCCTATCTGATCGACTTCTCATTCCACAAGCTGAAGATCGACCGCTCATTTGTCAGCCGCATGGAAACCGACAGCAATTCAGGTGCGGTGATCTCGACGATCGTTGGCCTGTCACGGGCGCTCGGCGTGCGCACGATTGCCGAGGGCGTGGAGACGGAAAACCAGGCGACCCTGCTCAGGGCTACCGGCTGCCAGGAAGTACAAGGCTATTTCTTCGGACGCCCGGCACCGCTCAACATCGGCGACCTGGCCGTCGCCAAGGCCACCGAGCGCGCCGCCAGCGTCCATTGATTGCCGACGTCACCGTTTCGCCGAATAGACCCTGAAGGCGCTGTCGACGGCGATTTCCTGAACCGATGAGAAGGCCTGCGCCAGTACCGGCTGGTAGGGCAGATGGCGGTTGGCCACTATGAACAGCCGGCCACCAGACTTGAGTGCCCCCGCCGCGGCCTTGATCATACGCTGGCCGATCTCAGGATCGGCATCGCGATCCTGGTGGAACGGCGGGTTCATCACCACCACGTCGTAGCGCCGCTCGACCGGCTCCTTGGTGAGATCCTGCCAGTGGAAGCCGGGCGTAACCGGAGCATTGGGCACATTGGCCCTGGCTGCTTCGAGCGCATCGAAATCGGCCTCGAACAGGTCGAGCGCCGTGAGGCTTTTCGCCCGCGCCACCACTTCAGCCGCGACATAACCCCAGCCAGCACAGAGATCGGCGACCTTGCCCTTGATGTCGTTGGGCAGGTTGTCGACCAGCAGGCGCGAGCCAGCGTCAACGCGCTCGAACGAAAACATGCCGGGTGCTGTGCGAAAGCGGCCTTCGACCAGCATCTCGGGATTGTCGGCCCGCAATGTTGCAGCCGCAGCGTCGGCCTGCGCCGTGCGGCGGAACCACAGCGCGGTGCCGTGGAATTTCGGCAGATGGTCCTCGATCTCCACCAGTGAGCCAAGCCGCTTGCGCAGGCTGGCGATGCCGTCGTCCTTGCCGCCGGCAACGACCACCAGGCCACCCGGCGCGACACGCTCGATCGCCTCGGCGACACGCAGCTCGTTGAGGCCGCGATGACGTCCAGCAAGCACCAGGGCGACGTCGAAGCCATCTTCCTCGGCGCGCGACGCGACATCGTGGCCCGCAGCCGCCAGGGCGATCACATGGGGCCGAAAGCCCTGGACCAGGGAAAGTTTTGCTTCGAAGCCCTGCGGCTTCCTGAAGCCCGGTTCAGCGCCGAGGAACAATGCGCGCGCGCCCTGCCCCGGCATCGGCAGCACCTCGGCCTCGAAGGGATAGAACAGGGTCTTCAGTGCTTCGCGAGACATGGTCGAGTTCCAGTGTTGTTGGTGTGCTCAAAACGAAAACGGGCGCGACCTTACGGCGCGCCCGCTTCATATCAAAAAGCGCTGCTATCAGGCGGCGGTTTCTTCGCCTTCGGCCTTCTTGTCGCGAGCAAGTTCCTTGCCCGTTTCCTGGTCGACGACCTTCATCGACAGGCGGACCTTGCCGCGCTCGTCGAAGCCCATCAGCTTGACCCAGACCTTGTCGCCTTCCTTGACCACATCCGAGGTCTTGGCAACGCGGTCGTTGGCAAGCTGCGAGATGTGGACGAGGCCGTCGCGCGGGCCGAAGAAGTTGACGAATGCGCCGAAGTCAGCGGTCTTGACGACCGTGCCTTCGTAGATCTCGCCGACTTCCGGCTCAGCCACGATGGTGTGGATCCACTTCTTTGCCGCCTCGATTTCCTTGGCGTTGGAAGAAGCGATCTTGACCGTGCCGTCGTCTTCGATGTTGATCTTGGCGCCGGTCTTTTCGACGATCTCGCGGATGACCTTGCCGCCCGAACCGATGACTTCACGGATCTTGTCGGTCGGGATGTGCATGACCTCGATGCGCGGAGCGAACTCGCCGAGTTCCTGGCGGCCTTCCGACAGAGCCTTGGCCATTTCGCCGAGGATGTGCAGACGGCCGTCCTTGGCCTGGCCGAGCGCGATGTTCATGATCTCTTCGGTGATACCGTCGATCTTGATGTCCATCTGCAGCGCGGTGATGCCGTTGGTCGTGCCGGCAACCTTGAAGTCCATGTCGCCGAGGTGATCCTCGTCGCCCAGGATGTCGGACAGGACAGCGAAGCGCTCGCCTTCCTTGATCAGGCCCATGGCGATGCCTGCAACCGGCTTCTGCAGCGGAACGCCCGCATCCATCAGCGCCAGCGAGGTGCCGCAGACGGTGGCCATCGACGACGAGCCGTTGGACTCGGTGATCTCCGAGACGACGCGCAGCGTGTAGGGGAACTGATCGGCAGCCGGCAGCATCGGACGCACAGCGCGCCAGGCGAGCTTGCCATGACCGATTTCGCGACGGCCGGGCGAACCCATGCGGCCGGTTTCACCAACCGAGTAGGGCGGGAAGTTGTAGTGAAGGAGGAACTTCTCCTTGTACATGCCGGTCAGCGCGTCGACATACTGCTCGTCTTCGCCGGTGCCGAGCGTGGCAACGACCAGCGCCTGGGTCTCGCCGCGGGTGAACAGCGACGAACCGTGGGTGCGCGGCAGGACGCCGACTTCGGAGACGATCTGGCGAACGGTCGAGAGGTCACGGCCGTCGATGCGCGAACCGGTGTCGAGGATGTTCCAGCGCACGATCTTGGCCTGGAGTTCCTTGAACACGGTGGCGACCTTGTCAGCCGACCACTTCGGAGCTTCTTCGCCTTCAGCAGCGAAGGCTGCCTTGACCTTGGACTTGACCGCGTCGACGGCGGTGTAGCGGGCCTGCTTGTCGGTGATCTTGTAGGCGTCGCGCAGCTCGCCTTCGACGATCTTCAGCATCTCGGCTTCGAGATCGGAATTGTCCGGCGCGGTGAAATCGCGCGGGTCCTTGGCAGCCACTTCAGCCAGCTTGATGATGGCGTCGATGACCGGCTGGAAGCCGCGGTGACCGAACATGACGGCGCCGAGCATGATGTCTTCAGCCAGTTCCTTGGCTTCCGACTCGACCATCAGCACGGCGGCATCGGTGCCGGCGACGACGAGGTCGAGCTTGGATTCCTGCATCTCGTCGATGTGCGGGTTGAGCACGTATTCGCCGTTGATGTAGCCGACGCGCGCGCCGCCGATCGGGCCCATGAAAGGCACGCCCGAGAGCGTCAGGGCAGCCGAGGTGGCAACGATCGACAGGATGTCCGGATCGTTTTCGAGGTCGTGCTGGACAACCGTGATGACGATCTGGGTGTCGTTCTTGTAGCCGGCTGCAAACAGCGGGCGGATCGGACGGTCGATGAGGCGGGAGACCAGCGTCTCCTTCTCGCTCGGACGGCCTTCACGCTTGAAATAGCCGCCGGGGATCTTGCCGGCTGCGTAGGTCTTTTCCTGGTAGTTGACGGTCAGCGGAAAGAAATCGAAACCCGGCTTCGGCTCCTTGGCCGAAACGACGGTCGCGAGAACGACGGTTTCGCCATAGGTGGCGAGCACGGCAGCGTCAGCCTGGCGGGCGATCTTGCCGGTCTCGAGGATGAGCGGACGGCCGGCCCACTCGATTTCAACTTTGTGGTGATTGAACATGTTCTGTCCTTCGTGGCGGGAATGACCAACGCCGCATTCCGGCGCGCCAATTTCCCTGGCTTGTTCGGCGCGCAATTGTGGAAAACCATCTGGTCTTCCGCACGCGCCTGGGCTTCGGTTTGGCCAGCCACGGGCAAGACAACAAGAAGTTCGGTTGGGAATGTGGCCCGCTAAGGCGGCTGACCGAACGTCCTGTAATCCTGCCCCATGACCGTCCATGGGTGGTTCGGGCGCTTCCCTGTGGCGCTCCGGACCCTTTTTCAGCGCAACCATACCCCTGTGGCATGGCCGGGCCGATGGACCATCAAAAGGATGGCCCGAATGCGCGACCGGCGGGCTCTCGCAGGGAGAGCCCGCCGGTCAATTCATCAGCGGCGCAGACCGAGCTTTTCGATCAGCGTCTGATAGCGTGCGTCGTCCTTGCGCTTGAGGTAATCAAGCAGGCTACGACGCAGAGAAACGAGCGCCAGAAGGCCACGACGGGAGTGGTTGTCCTTCTTGTGGTCCTTGAAGTGCTCGGTCAGGTTCTTGATGCGCTCGGAGAGGATGGCAACCTGGACTTCCGGCGAACCGGTGTCGCCCTTGGCGGTTGCGAATTCAGTCATCAATTCCGACTTGCGCTCGGCAGTAATCGACATCGTGTTTTTCCTTTCGATTAGGAGGAAACGGGACGCCCTCGGCCGGGATGTCGTCCAGCTGGGGCCGATGAACAAGGCACTCAAAAGCGCGATGTTGCGGCGCATATAGTGGAATTTGGCAACAAAAGCCAGTCCAATTCGCAAGCCGGCTCCGGGCTGGCCTTCACAGCCACCTTCGCCGCTTGAAAACGATCACCAGCCCGATCGCCACGCAGGCCATGAAGCCCAGCGCGAGCGGATAGCCATAGTAGGACATCAGCTCGGGCATGTTCCAGGGCGATGCCGTGGGGTCGAAATTCATGCCCCATATGCCGGCGAGGAAGGTCAGCGGGATGAAGATCGCCGAGACGATGGTCAAAACGCCGATGATCTCGTTTGTGCGCGACTGCGACAGCGACAGATGCATCTCGATCAGGCCGATCATCGTTTCGCGCTGCGACTCCACTGTTTCGGTCAACCTGATCGAATGGTCGAGCGTGTCGTTGAAATAGATCTTGGTTTCGCCCGAGATGAAGGGCGCATCGGAACGGATGAGCGTGGTCAGCGCATCGCGCAGTGGCCACAAGGTGCGCTTGAGCAGATTGGTTGCCCGGCGCAGGCCGTGCAATTGGCCGATCTGGTGCTTCTGCGGCGAGGCCAACAGCTCGTCTTCGATCTTGTCGACCGTGTCGCCGGTGGCGTCGACGATCGGGAAGTAGCTGTCGACCACCGCGTCGATCAGCGCATAAGCGAGATAATCAGCCTTGCGGTGACGCAAGCGGCTCGGGTTCGATGTGCGGATGCGCTGGCGCACCGGCTCGAACGGATCGCCCTCACGCTCCTGGAAGGTGACGACGAACTTGTCGCCGAAGAAGAACGAGATCTGCTCGTAGCGGCTGGTTTTGGCGTCGTCGATCATCGAGAGCACGAAGAAGGCATGATCGTCGAAGAAGTCGGCCTTGGGCCGTTGGCCGGTGTTGACGACATCTTCGAGAGCAAGCGTATGCAGGCCGAATATCCTGCCGATCTCTTCAATCAGGCCGATATTGCCAAGACCGACGCAATCGAGCCAGATCAATGGCCAATTGTTGCAGGCCGCTTCGACGTCGTCGAGGCTGGCATTGTCGACGAACTCGCAGGCTTCCGGCGAGATCAGCGTCAGGTTGAGCGCCGACTGGCGCGCGGACGGGTCGGCGATCAGCGTGCCGGGCGACGCGCCGACCGGCGGCCTCGTGTGCTGGCGATGGCCGCGTTTGCCGGTGGTTTCAGCCAGTGCCATTGCGTCTCGCCCGCGGAATCATCTCTGCGATCCAATCGGAAACGGCACCGGCATACAAGTGTCAGGCAGTGAACACCCGCTTAGGCTTGAACATGCCCTGCTCGATGGCGCCGATGGCGACGAGCTTGCCGCGCGCGGTGGCGCAGGCCTCTTCGGCCTCCACCGGCGCATCGCGGCCGCGCACGATGACGGGGTTGCCGAGCCTGATCTTGTTGGCTGCCTCGTCGGTCACAGCGATCTGCGGCAGGCAGTCGAGCGCAGCCGAGGTGTCGACTACGAATTCGTCAATCGCGGTGAAGTCCCACTTGCCTTCTTCACCGTCCGGCTGACCGGCAGCGCGAGCGGCTTCGAGCTCGGCGATGGTGACGAAGTCTTCTGCAGTGAACGGATCGACTTCGGTGCGGCGAAGTTCGGAGATATGGCCGAAGCAGCCGAGATCGCGGCCCATGTCGCGGGCCAGCGAACGGACATAGGTGCCCTTGCCGCATTCGATCTCGAAGATCGTGCGGTCGGCCGAGTTTTCGATGATCTCAAGGCGGCCGATTTCGACCTCGCGTGGCGGGATGTCGACGGTCGCACCCTCGCGGGCGAGATCATAGGCACGCTCGCCGGCGATCTTGATCGCCGAGAACTGCGGCGGCGTCTGCATGATCACGCCGGTGTATTTCGGCATGACGGCGCGGATCTCTTCTTCGGACGGACGCTTGTCCGAGGTCTTGGTCACCGGACCTTCGAGGTCGTCGGTCGAACGCTCATCGCCCCAGGAAACGGTGAAGCGGTACACCTTGGCACCGTCCATGACGTAAGGCACGGTCTTGGTGGCTTCGCCGAGCGCGATCGGCAGCATGCCGGACGCCAGCGGATCGAGCGTTCCGGCGTGACCGGCCTTTTCGGCATTGAACAGCCACTTGATCTTGGAGACAGCCTCGG
Source organism: Aminobacter sp. GW821-FHT11F06 (assembly GCF_058808215.1). Classification (NCBI taxonomy): domain Bacteria; kingdom Pseudomonadati; phylum Pseudomonadota; class Alphaproteobacteria; order Hyphomicrobiales; family Phyllobacteriaceae; genus Aminobacter; species Aminobacter sp. GW821-FHT11F06. Next base: position 313,409 of record NZ_JBXARL010000002.1, read on the forward strand.
TCGAGCCCATGCCCACAGGTTTGTCCAGCACCAGCCAGCCGGAGACGGGCCGGCCTTTCTTCTTGCCGCGACGCGACATGTCAGTCTTCCTTGTCTTCTTCGCCGCCAAGGTCGCGCACCACTTCGGGTGAGCGCAGCAGATCATTGATCTTGGCGAAATTGTCGTAACTCGTGTCCAGCCGGAAACGGAATTCCGGCATGTATTTCATCTGCCGCAAGGCAAAGGAAACACGGCCACGGATGAATTTGGCATATTTGTTGAGCGCCTCGATCACAGCATCGGGGTCTTTGGCGCCGAGCGGCGACACAAAGGCGGTGGCGATCTTGAGGTCGGGCGACATGCGCACCTCGGTGATCGAAATCACCGCCGTTTCGACCACCGGATCGATGATCTCTCCGCGCTGGAGCGTTTCGGAAAGTGCGTGACGCACCTGCTCGCCGACGCGAAGCTGACGCTGGGTTGGGCCTGAACTCGAAATACGCGACATGGTCCTGAAAATCCATATGTCGCAGGGGGCGGAATGGGACCGCGCTTCCTGCTGCACGAAAACGGACGGCGGCCGACCGGCCACCGTCCAAAGGGTTAGACAAACGCCAGACGCTTAGAGCGTCCGGGTCACCATCTCCACGCGGAAGCACTCGATGACATCGCCAGCGCGCATGTCTTCGTAGTTCTGGAAGGCCATACCGCATTCCTGGCCAACCGGTACTTCAGAGACTTCGTCCTTGAAGCGCTTGAGCGTCTTGAGCGTGCCTTCGTGGATGACAACGTTGTCGCGGATCAGGCGGACGCCCGCACCACGTTCGACCTTGCCTTCGGTGACACGGCAGCCCGCGACCTTGCCTGTCTTCGTGATGTTGAAGACTTCGAGGATCTCGGCGTTGCCGATGAAGGTTTCGCGACGTTCCGGCGACAGCAGACCCGACATCGCCGACTTAACGTCATCCACGAGGTTGTAGATGATGTTGTAGTAGCGGATTTCGATCCCGGACTGTTCAGCGGCATGACGCGCCTGAGCATTGGCGCGGACGTTGAAGCCGATGATCGCCGCACCCGAGGTTTCGGCGAGCGTGACGTCGCTTTCGGTGATGCCACCAGCGCCCGAATGGACGATGCGGGCACGCACCTCGTCGGTGCCGAGCTTGTCGAGCGCGGTGATGATCGCTTCGACCGAACCCTGCACGTCGCCCTTGATGATGAGCGGGAACTCCTTGAGGCCAGACGACTGCAACTGCGACATCATCTGCTCGAGCGAGCCACGCTGGGTGGCGTGCTTGGCGACAGCCTTGTCGCGCGCCAGACGCTGACGGTACTCGGTGATCTCGCGGGCACGGGCCTCGTTGTTGACCACCGCGAAGCGGTCGCCAGCCTGAGGCGTGCCCTGGAGGCCGAGAATCTCGACCGGCATCGACGGCGGAGCTTCTTCAAGACGGTTGCCACGGTCGTCGACCAGGGCACGGACGCGGCCCCACTGATCGCCGGCGACGAGAATGTCGCCCGGCATCAGTGTACCGGTCTGGACCAGGACGGTCGCAACCGGGCCACGGCCCTTGTCGAGCTTGGCTTCGATGACGACACCCTCGGCCGTACGGTCGGGGTTTGCCTTCAGGTCGAGAACTTCGGCCTGCAGCAGGATCGCTTCGAGCAGCTTGTCGAGATTGGTGCCGTTCTTCGCCGAAACCTCGACGTCGAGCACTTCACCGCCCATCGATTCCACGAAGACTTCGTGGCGCAGCAACTCGGTGCGGACCTTCTGGGCATCCGCCGACGGCTTGTCGATCTTGTTGATCGCAACAATGATCGGCACGCCGGCAGCCTTGGCATGGCTGATCGACTCGATGGTCTGAGGCATCACGCTGTCGTCGGCCGCGACCACCAGGATCGCAATATCGGTCGCCTGGGCACCACGAGCACGCATCGCCGTGAAGGCGGCGTGGCCGGGGGTGTCGATGAAGGTGATCTTGTGACCGTTCTGCTCGACCTGGTAGGCACCGATATGCTGGGTGATGCCACCGGCTTCGCCCGATACGACATGGGTCTTGCGGATGGCGTCGAGCAGCGAAGTCTTGCCGTGATCGACGTGACCCATGATGGTGACGACAGGCGGACGCGTAACCAGCGTTTCGCTGTGGTCGGCGATGTCGAACAAGCCTTCTTCGATGTCGGACTCGGCAACGCGGCGAACCGTGTGGCCAAATTCGGCAGCGATCAGTTCAGCCGTATCGGCGTCGATGACGTCGCCCGGCTTCATCATCTGGCCCTGCTTCATGAAGAACTTCACGACATCGACGGCACGCTCGGACATACGCTGAGCGAGTTCCTGGATGGTGATGGTCTCGGGAAGGGTAACCTCGCGAATGATCTTTTCGCGCGGTTCGTTGTGCATCGCACGCTTGAACTTCTCCTGACGGCGACGCATCGCCGACAGCGAACGCGAACGCGCGTCGCCATCCACCGAAGACAGCGCCGTATTGAGCGTGAGCTTGCCACGACGGCGATCTTCTTCGGTCTTGGTCTTGGCCGGACGGGCAACCTCAGGCGTCGCAATGCGCCGGATCGGCGTTGCGGTCGCGGCGCCTGGGCCTACGCGGCCCTTCGGCTTGGCTTCCACCTCGTCGGGCACATTGGCCTCGAGTGCTGCGGCAGGCGCTCGGCGGCGGGCTTCGTCCTCGGCGCGACGGCGCGATTCTGCCTCGGTCTTGAGACGGGCTTCTTCTTCAGCCTGGCGACGAGCCGAATCTTCGCGCTCCTTGCGGCGGCGCTCTTCTTCCTCGAGGCGGCGACGTGCGTCCTCGACAGCGCGCAGGCGGTCTTCCTGCTCACGCACGACAGAGCCTTCAAGTGCGCGACGACGCGCCTCCATCTCGCTGCGCGACAACGAGTTCAGCACCATGCCCGACCGCTCGGGCTGGCGAGTGGGCCTTGGTGTTTCGCGTATAACAGGGGCCGGAGCGGGAGCACGAGGCGCCGCGACGGGCGTCGGTGCCGGCGCTGCCACGACCGGCGCTGCGACGACAGGTGCTGCCGCCACAGGCGCTGCCACGACCGGTGTTGCCGCTGCCACGACCGGTGCTGCCACCACGGGCGCTACGGGCTGCGGCTTGGGCGCGAACACGGCGGCTGCGGTGGGCGTGGGCTCGTGCTTGTCGCCGGGCATGGAGAACTTACGCTTCTTCGTCTCAACGACGACCGCCTTTGTGCGGCCGTGCGAGAAGTTCTGGCGTACGGTTCCCTGCTCCGATCCCGGGCGCTTCAGCGTCAAGGTCTTCTTCGGAGTGACGCTCAACGTGTTGTCATCGCCCGATTTAGTGTCGCTCATTCCATATCCTCTGCGGCATCATCGTCGTAGGCAATCGCCGCAATCATTGCCAGATCATCCGGGGATCCGCCCCGATATCGGTCAAGCGCAACCATGCGCTTTGCGACCGCCTTGCCCGCTTCTCCCGCGAGGACGGCAGCATGTATCACATTTGTTGCCCCCAATGCCAAACCCAATTCGGCTTCCGAAAAAAGTTTGTAGGCAGGCGTTGCAGGCCCGCCGATATGCACTGTGGCCTTGCGGGCCTGGGTGATCTTGCGGACGCCATCTTCGGCGCCCTCATAAGCATGGAGTACTAGAAGCGCCTTGCCGGCGCGGACCGTGGAGTCGACCTTGGCGGCACCTAGCGCCACCAGGCCGGCCTTTCGGGCGAGCCCGAGCGCGCCGAGCGCCGATCTGGCGAGCAGGTTGTCGACCATGGCGCCCAACTCGGGCGGCACGACGACCTGCGCCTTGAAGGCGCGGGCGAACATGCCCTTGGCCTCAGCCTTGTCGATATGTAGGCGGTCGGCCGTCACCCAGCAACCGCGGCCGGGCAGATTTCTCTTGAGGTCCGGAAAAACGGTCGAATCCGGGCCGACGACGAAACGGATAAGATTATCCGGTTCGGCGCTTTTGCGCGTGACGATGCAGGTGCGATCGTTCATCTCGTCCAAGGGGTTCTCCGGCCGGTCTCACGTCACGCACCGGCGACGTCGGCTGGCTCTTCCTCGGACACAACTTCGTCCTCGGTGATCCAACCGACCATACGTCGGGCAGCAACGACCATCTGTTCTGCATCGGTGCGCGACACGCCGTAGTCGGCCAGCACGCCTGGGAAGAACTTGGTCTCTCCGTCCTTGCGTTCCTTCCAGCCGACGAGATCGTCGGCTGCATAGCCGGCGAAGTCCTCGACCGTCTTCACACCATCATTGCCGAGCGCCACCAGCATTGCCGTGGTGATGCCGGGGATCTCGCGCAGTTCGTCCTGCACGCCGAGCGCCTTGCGCTTGTCGTCGTGTTCGGCCTCGATCTTGCCGAGATATTCGCGAGCACGGGTCTGGATTTCAGACGCGGTGTCTTCATCGAAGCCGTCGATCGATGCGATTTCGTCGGCATCGACGTAAGCCACTTCCTCAACGCTGGTGAAGCCTTCCGAGGCCAGCACCTGGCCGACCATCTCGTCGACGTCGAGCGATTCCATGAACAGCGTCGAGCGCTCGACGAATTCCTTCTGGCGGCGCTCCGACTCTTCCTGCTCGGTCAGGATGTCGATGTCCCAGCCGGTCAGCTGCGAAGCCAGACGCACGTTCTGGCCGCGGCGGCCGATGGCCAGCGACAGCTGGTCGTCGGGAACCACGACTTCGATGCGCTCGGCGTCTTCGTCGAGAACGACCTTGGCGACTTCAGCGGGCTGAAGCGCGTTGACGATGAAAGAAGCGGCCGAAGGCGACCACGGAATGATGTCGATCTTTTCGCCCTGGAGCTCGCCGACGACGGCCTGGACGCGCGAACCGCGCATACCAACGCAGGCACCGACCGGATCGATCGAGCTGTCACGCGAGATGACGGCGATCTTGGCGCGCGAACCGGGGTCGCGGGCAACCGACTTGATCTCGATGATGCCGTCGTAAATCTCGGGCACTTCCATGGTGAACAGCTTCGCCATGAACTGCGGATGGGTACGCGACAGGAAGATCTGGGGCCCGCGCTGTTCGCGGCGCACGTCGTAGACATAAGCGCGGACGCGATCGCCATATTTGTAGTTTTCGCGGGGGATCAGCTCGTCGCGGCGGATGATCGCCTCGCCACGGCCGAGATCGACGATGACGTTGCCGTATTCGACGCGCTTGACCGTGCCGTTGACGATCTCGCCGATGCGATCCTTGTATTCGTCGTACTGACGGTCGCGCTCGGCTTCACGCACCTTCTGGACGATGACCTGCTTGGCCGACTGGGCGGCGATGCGGCCGAAATCCATGGGCGGCAGCTGTTCGGCGATGAAGTCGCCGAGCTGGGCGTCGGGGTTGCGCTCGCGTGCCGAGCTCAGCGCGATCTGGATGGCGTAGTCATCGACCTTTTCGACAACTTCCATCAGGCGCTGCAGCTTCATCTCGCCCGTATTGGGATTGATGTCGGCGCGGATGTTGGTCTCTTGGCCATAACGCGAGCGCGCTGCCTTCTGAATCGCGTCGGCCATGGCGGCGATGACGATCGACTTGTCGATCGACTTCTCGCGGGCGACCGCGTCGGCGATCTGCAGCAGTTCGAGCCTATTGGCGCTTACAACCATTGTATTTCTCCCGGAGCGTTCGGCCGAATCTGGTCCAGCCGTGCGGCTCTATCAATCTTCCGTTTCGGTTTCTTCGTCTTCCGGCGCATCTTCGGGTTCGCCGCGACGCTTCCGTGCTTCCTTGCGCGCCTGATTGTCCTTGCTCAGGGCATCGCGAATGAGATCGTCGGTGAGGATCAGCCGTGCCTCGGAAATCGCCTCGAAAGGCACGCGCACGGTCGGCTCCTCGCCATAGGCCGCCTGGTCACGCTGGAGCAGGATGCCTTCTTCGTCGACCTCGGCGATCTTGCCGCGGAACCGCTTGCGGTCGGCAACCATGACCGAGGTCTCCATCTTGACGATGTGACCGATCCAGTTGCCGAAATCCGACTTGCGGACCAGCGGCCGGTCGATACCCGGCGACGACACTTCCAGATGATACGCCTTTTCGATCGGATCATCGACATCCAGAGCAGGCGAAACCGCGCGGCTCACCTCTTCGCAATCCTGGACGGTCATGGTGCCGTCTTCGCGCTCGGCCATGATCTGCAGCGTCAGCCCGCTCTGCCCCGACAGGCGGATACGAACGAGGCGGAAGCCGATCGCACGAAGGACGGGCTGAACGATCAAGGCGATGCGGGCATCGATGCCGGTCTCGCGGATGATGCGGTCGTCGCCTGTCTGTTCGACTGCGTTTTCGGTCATAGAATCTCCAGACGGTCGGCAGGTAACAAAAAAGAGCGGGACCGGGTGGACCCACTCTTCGTCATACCGACCAAGAATTTGAGGCTGATATAGCCGAAGGCGGCGCGGCTTTCAAGTCCTGTGGCCGGCAGCGTCCACTGCTATGCGTTTAGCCGACCATTGCAGCGGATGCATGGCAAACATGCGACAACACCCCTACCGGTTTCCTTTGAGGCACCTATATTTGTTGCGTTGCACAAAAACTATGACGCAACGCAAAAGAGGACACCGAGATGAACACCCGCAAGCAATTTGGACGCATTGGTCAACTGGTCCGCACCTTCGGTAGCGCCGTGGCCGCAGCTGCGGCCGTTGAGCACGGTCATCGTCCGAACAACCAGGATCTGGTGATGCTGGGTATCGACCCGCGCCACTTCGACCGCATCCGCCGGTTCTAAGATTTCTGTTTCAGGGTAGAGAGCGCACACCGCTGCCCACGTCATTGGCGTATGCCGAGACGTGGGCCAAGTGGGCCGTGCTCCGGAGCGGCAGGTTATTTTGACCGTCGCTCTGTCCCTGACAGTTTCAGCCTCCCTCAAGGAGGCAAAGAAAAAGCCGAGGCCGGAAATCCGGGCCTCGGCTTTTTTGTTTCAGGACTGAGCGGAACTCAGTCTTCGTTGGCGCCAAGCTGGGCCAGCACCTTGCCGCGGCCACGGGCGCGCAGGTAGAGCGGTAACAGCACAGCGGTTGCCGCAAGCAGCAACAGAACCACCGCAATCGGCGATCCCAACAGGATCGACGGGTCGCCCTGGCTGATGGCCAGCGCGCGACGCAGCTGCTGCTCCGCCATCGGCCCCAGAATCAACCCGACCACCACAGGCGCAATCGGATAGCCGAAGCGGCGCAGGCCGTAGCCGAGCAGGCCGAACGCCAAAAGCATGCCGAGTTCGAACGACATCGGCCAGGTGAACAGGCCGAAGACATTAAGCTGGAAGACAGCCGAGTTGGCGCCGATGGTCCCAAGCGTCGCAAACGTCAAGATGCCGGCATAAAGCCATGGTGTGGGGATGGTCAAAAGCTTGATCCACACGCCGATCAGCGGCAGGTTCAGCACCAGCAGCATCAGATTGGCAACGAGCAGAGAGGCGATCAGGCCCCAGACGAGTTGCGGGTTGGTGGCAAACAGCAGTGGTCCCGGCTGCAAGCCGAACTGCTGGAAGCCGGCGAGCATGATCGCGGCCGTCGCCGTGGTCGGCAGGCCCAGCGTCAACAGCGGCACCAGCGTGCCGGCGGCTGAGGCGTTGTTGGCCGCCTCGGGACCCGCGACACCTTCGATCGCGCCCTTGCCGAATTCTTCGGGCTTTTCAGCCAGGTTCTTTTCGACCGAATAAGACAGGAACGTGCCGATCTCGGCGCCACCAGCCGGCATCGCGCCGATCGGGAAACCGATCGCGGTGCCGCGCAACCATGGCTTCCATGAACGACGCCAGTCTTCGCGCGTCATCCATACCGAACCCTTGATTGCCTGGATTGTCGATTCGCCACCCTTGCCGGCTGCGACGGAGAGCGCTTCGCCGACAGCAAACAGCGCAACCGCAAGCGTCGTCACTTCGACACCGTCGAGCAGGTCGGGAATGCCGAAGGAAAGGCGCGCCTGGCCTGTCTGCAGGTCGATGCCGATCAATCCCATCGCCAGACCGATGAAAAGTGCGGTCAGCCCGCGCAGCGTCGAGTCGCCGAAGGCGGCCGACACGGTCATGAAAGCGAGGATCATCAGCGCGAAATATTCGGCCGGGCCGAAAGACAGTGCCATCTTGACGACTGTCGGCGCGATGAAGGCAAGGCCGATGGTGGCGATCAGGCCGGCAACGAACGAGCCGATGGCGGCTGTCGCCAGTGCCGGGCCGCCGCGCCCGGCGCGCGCCATCTTGTTGCCTTCAAGCGCTGTGACGATCGAGGCACTTTCACCTGGAGTGTTGAGCAGGATCGATGTCGTCGAGCCGCCATACATGCCGCCATAGTAGATGCCTGCGAACATGATCAGCGATCCGGCGGGATCGAGCTTGTAGGTGACCGGCAACAGCAGGGCCACGGTAAGTGCCGGGCCGATGCCGGGCAGAACGCCGACAGCGGTGCCGAGCGTCACGCCGATGAGCGCATAAAGCATGTTCATCGGCTCGAGAGCTGTAAGCAATCCCTGCGCCAGCAGACCAAAGGTATCCATTTAGAGCCGAGCTCCCTTAAAAATCGCTCAGAACAACAGGTGTTCGAGCGGGCCGGCGGGCAGCGAGAGCTGCAGTCCCTTGGCGAAAATGATCCAGATGACGAAGGAAAGCGCGATGCCGATGGGAATCGTCTTCCACAGGGGCCCGCGACCAAATGCGCGCGCGGTTGCGGCGAACAGCAGCCCCGTGGCGATCGAGAAGCCGGCTGCCTTGAGCAGCAGCATCTGCGCGGCAAGACCGCCGACGATCCACAGGATCGGGCTGATTTCCTGATGCTCGCGCTCGGGGAAATCGCCACGCAAGGCTTCGAAGGCCGTCCAGATCGACAGGCCGAAGAACGCCACAGCGATCACATAAGGAAAGGTGGTTGGGCCGACGCGGGCATAGCTGTTGCCGGCGCCATGGCTGGCGGTGCTCCAGGCGATGACGACCGAGACCACCATGAGCAGCGCGGCGATGGCAAGCGCCGCCCAATCGGGGCGGCGCCTTTCTTGTTGCTGGTTGTCCAGGCTCATTTCACCAGGCCGATGTCTTTCAGGATGGCGGATGTCGCTTCGGTGTCCTTCTTCAGCTGCGCTGCGAAGTCGTCACCGGCGAGGTAGGTGTTGGCCCAGCCCTTGTCGGCGAGGATCTTGGTCCACGAGGCCGAGGTCACCATCTTTTCGACGTCGGCGAGCACAGCTGCCTTCTGCTCGGCCGACAGGCCAGGAGCAGCAGCGACCATGCGCCAGTTCTGGATCGAAACGTCAACGCCGCCGTCCTTGAAGGTCGGGGCGTCGATGCCTTCGACCTTGGCGTCAGACGAGATGCCGATGATGCGCAGCGTGCCAGCCTTGATCTGCTCGGCGAATTCGCCGTAGCCGGAAATGCCGACGGTCACCTGGCCGCCGAGGATGGCGGCAAGCGCTTCGCCACCGCCGGAATAGGCGATGTAGTTGACCTTGGTCGGGTCGACGCCGACAGCCTTGGCAATCAGGCCGGCCGTGATGTGATCGGTGCCGCCGGCCGAGCCGCCGCCCCAGGAAACCGCACCCGGATCAGCCTTGAGCTTGGCGACGAGGCCAGCCATGTCCTTGATGTCGGAAGCGGCCGGAACGACCAGCGCTTCGTATTCGCCGGTCAGACGAGCGATCGGGGTGACCTGATCGAGCGTGACAGGCGAGGCGTTGGTCAGGATCGCGCCGACCATGACGTAGCCGCCGACGATCAGCTGAGCCGGATCGCCATTGGCCTGGTTGACGAACTGGGCGAGACCGATGGTGCCGCCGGCGCCGGGAACGTTGTTGACCTGCACCGAGGCGGAGATCTTTTCGTCCTGGAGCGCGGTCTGCATCGAACGCGCGGTCTGGTCCCAGCCGCCGCCAGGCGCTGCGGGAGCCATGATCTTGTAGTCGGCCGCTGCGGCCGGCAGGGCGAGCGCGCCCGCGACGATGGATGCCAATACGAACTGCTTCATTGCTGTTCCTCCCTTGCTACCCGCATGCGCGGGGCAAATGCTTTTTTCAGTTTCGAGGCCCGCGCCTGAGGCAGCGTCCCGGAACGTCTAGGGAAGGAATGGGCTGGCTAAAATGAGCCGGCCACATGTGCAGCGTTTCCTGGCCCCTTTGCTCGGCGAAATTGCGCCGCCGGGTAGCCTTTACGGAAACGTGTTCGAAGTCCTCCCGAACTTTCCGAGCCTCGCCGCCTCCAACGGGTGGGCCAAAACTTCCCTATCGCAGCAACCTGACATCAGACTGACACCGACGCAACAGCTTGGGAACATCGTACAATCAGGGGCTGCGCAGCGCCTCGTTCCAGCGTTCGATGAGGCGCGTGCGCTTGACCTGGTCGAGATAGACCATCAGCCCCGGACTGACCGGCACCGGGCGCAATTGCCCGCCCAGCACCTCCTGCATCCTGTTGGCGGTATTCTCGCCCGAGACATCAGGATTGACGGCTGCGATCTGCAACTCGCGCGCCATCACCGTCTGGCCCTCGGCCGACATGAAATATTCGAGATAGCGGCGCCCGAGATCGGGAGACTTGGCCGCGGCCGGCACAAGACCGATGCGCGACATCACCACTGTATAATCCTTGGGCAGCACGATGCCGACATTGGGGTTTCTGGCCGCCCAATCGGCGGCGTAGGAGCCCAGGATATTGTAGCCGAGCACGAAGCGGCCATCGGCGATGCGTTCGAGGATCGCCCCGCTTGTCGAATAGAGTTTTACGCCCGCCGCGCCCATCGAGCGGATGACCGACCAGATGTCGGGATATTGCTCCTGGTCGCGCGCCATGAACATGAAGCCGACGCCGGAGCGCTCGATATCGTAGGTGGCGATGCGGCCATAGACCTTGTCGCCCTGGGCCTTGAGGAAATCGACGAACTGGCCGCGTGTGGCGGGTGGCGGCGCGTCCTTGAAGCTTGGCTTGTGATAGACGAACACCGCCGGCTCGAAGGTCAGCGCGTAGGCTGTGTCGCGCCAGTTGGCCCAGCGCGGCCAGCGGTCGGACAGCGGCAGCCGGCTTTCCTGGGCGTAACCGTCATTGGCGAGCTTGACCTGAAGGTCCATGGCCGAGGAAAAGGCGATGTCGGCGGTGCCCTTGCCGGCTTCGGTCTCGGCGACGACACGATCGTAGATATCGGTCGTCAAGAGATCCTCGTAGCGCACGGCGACATCAGGATTGGCTTTCTGGAAGCCGTCGATCATCGGCTTGGCCAAGGGCGCGTCGAGCGAGGAATAAACGACAAGCGTGCGGGCATCCGCAGCGCCGTCGAGCGCTGGAAAGACGGTGACCTCGGCCCAGGCGGGCGATGAAAGGCAAACAAGTGCGGTTAAAATGGCAAGACGCATGATCTTGACCATGCAACAGCCAAGCGAGCGGCACAACGGCGAAGCGCTGAAGATGCGTGCAGGGGCTCTGGACCTTTGCCTATCGAATGGGCATCGTCACAAAGGGCGGCAAGGGAGAATTCGGTTGCGCATTCTGGTGGTGGAGGACAATGCGACGCTGGCCGGGGGGCTGGCAGCGGTGCTCAAGGGCAGCGGTTACGCCGTCGACGTGGTCGGTGACGGCGCGTCGGCTGTGGCGGTGCTCGCCACCGAACGCTTCGACCTCGTCATCCTCGACCTCAACCTGCCCGAAATGGACGGGCTCGACGTGCTGCGCACCATGCGCGGGCGCCAGCATGACGCTGCCGTGCTGATCCTGTCGGCCAGGCATTCGCTCGACGAGCGGGTCAAAGGGCTCGACCTCGGTGCTGACGACTATATGGTCAAGCCGTTCGATGTCGGCGAGCTGGAAGCGCGCGTGCGCACGCTGCTGCGCCGCCGCGCCGGGCTCAAGGCGGCGACCGTCGCTTTCGGCGAGGTGTCACTCGACCTCAACACGCGCAGCTTTTCCTCGAACGGCGCTGCCATCGACATTCCGGCACGCGAACTCGCGCTACTCGAAACGCTGTTCATGCGCGCCGGCAAGGTCGTCGCCAAGCAGGCGATCATCGAATCGCTCGCCGGCTTCGACGAGGATTTGAGCGCCAACGCCATCGAGCAATATGTCAGCCGCCTGCGCAAACGGCTTGCGCCTTACGGCCTGACGGTGCGGACCGCGCGCGGCATCGGCTATTATCTCGAAAAGCTGCCAAGCCCCTGATGGCCCGAGCCAAACCCTATTCGCTACGCAGTCGGCTGCTGCTGTGGCTTTTGGTGCCGCTGGTCACCATCGGCCTGATCGCGCTCGCCGACACCTATCGCGAGGCTGTCGATACGGCGAATGCCGTCTCCGACCGCGTGCTGGCAGGCTCTGCCCTGGCGATCGCCGAGCGCGTGGTGGTGGCCGAGGATGGCGCGCTGGAAGTCGACATCCCCTATGTCGCGCTCGAAATGCTGACCTCGGCGGCACAGGACCGCGTCTTTTACCGCGTCGACGGTCCCCAGGGGTTCATCACCGGATATCAGAACCTGCCTGTGATCCAGGGGCTCGACCAGGAGGAAAGCGGCTATGTCGACGCGAATTTCCGTGGCGAACCGATCCGGCTGAGCTCGCTCTCACGTGCGGCCTCGACGGGCGCGACCTCGATACCTTTCGTCGTCACCATCGCCGAAACGACCATTGCCCGCACGCAGCTGGCGCAAACGATCCTTTTGCGCTCGGCGCTCAGGCTCGCCATCCTGATCGGCAGTGCGGCGGCCATCGTCTGGCTCGCCGTCACCTTTTCGCTCAGGCCGCTCTACCGGCTGCGCGACGCGATTGCCGAGCGCAACCCCGACGATCTGCACCCGATCGAACAATCGGTGCCCAAGGAGGTGCGCGGGCTTGTCGACACGGTCAATTCCTTCATGGGGCGGCTTGGCTCGGCATTAGGCGCCATGCGGCATTTTACCGGCAATGCCAGCCACCAGCTGCGCACGCCGCTGACCATCATCCGCACGCAGTTGGCGCTCGCCTCACGTGCGCACTCGCTCGAAGAGGCGCGGCAGGCAGCCCGGATCGGCGACGAGGCGGTGGCCCATGCCGAGCGCGTCATCGCCCAGCTTTTGCTGCTCGCCAAAGTCGACGAGGCGGCGTCGGACAGGCTCAAGAACCTTGGCGCGGTCAACCTGACCGAGCTTGCGCAGGCGCTCACCGCCGATCGCGTCACCCAGGCCCATGCCGCCGGCATCGACCTCGGTTTCGACGGCGAAAAAGCGCTGTTTGTGCGCGGCGAACCGATGCTGCTCAGCGAAATGATCCGCAACCTGATCGAAAACGTGCTTGCCTATGCCGGCAGCGGTGCGGAAGCGACCGTCAAGGTGCTCGAGCAGGGCTCGGACGTGGTGCTGGAGGTCGAAGACACCGGGCCCGGCATCCCCGCCGCCGAGATCAACAACGTGCGCCAGCGTTTCGTGCGCGGGCGAACGGGCGACAAGCCAGGTGCCGGCCTCGGCCTGCCGATCGTGGAAGAGATCGCGGCCCTGTTTGGCGGAAAGCTGGAGCTGTCAGCGGGTGCTGGTGGGCGTGGATTGCGCGTCTGCATCGCCTTTCCGGCGATGGGATGAAGACCGGCAACTGTCTTGGCCAGGCTTGGTGTCTTTCGGTTGCCCTTTCTTCGCTGGTCTACAGCCGTCGCGGCCTGGATTCCCGACACTCTCCGCTCGTTTCACTCGCTCACGAGGTCGGGAATTACGATCTTCATCGGCGGTTTCCGCCAATCGTCGAGGTTGGAGATTTGCTGAAGCGTTCCCTGCAATCCGTCATTCCCGACCTCGTGAGCGAGTGAAACGAGCGGAGAGTGTCGGGAATCTATGCCGTGACGCAAAAGACAATAGCGCCAATCGGGCTCCCCTGCTCCGTCCAGCCCGTCCCTTCGGGGCACCACCCGGCCCTCCGCTACGGCTCCGGGCGTTCGTCGTTGGAAAAGCCAAACGAGTGGCGCCTACACCCGAACAAACGTCAAATACGCCGGGGTGCGGTTTTCACGGATGGCCTTGGCTTCGTAGCGCGTGCGCGTCCAGCCTTCATAGGGCGTGTGCCAGTCGCGGGCGTCAGTCGCCTGCCACTCGAAGGCGGGGTGGGCGCGGCAATGCTGCAGCGTCCAGTTGATGTAGGTGTCGATGTCGGAGGCAAAGCGGAATTTCGCGCCGCTTTTCAGCACGCGGGCAAAGCGGTCGAGATTGAGCGGGCTGACGAAGCGGCGCTTCCAGTGCTTCTTCTTGCGCCACGGATCGGGATAAAGCAGGTCGATGCCGTCGAGCGAAGCCTCCGGCAGCCAGTCGAGCAGTTGAGTGGCGTCTTCGTCATAGAGGCGGATATTGGCGAGCGGGTTTTCGTCGAGCGCCGCCGTCATCTTGGCCATGCCGTTGACGAAGGGCTCGATGCCGATGAAGCCGTCATCAAGATTGTTCGCGGCGATATGGCGAAGGTGCTCGCCGCCGCCGAAGCCGATCTCCAGCCTGACCTTGGACACGTCGGCTTCAAACATCGTGCGAAGGTCGGCAGGGGCGGCCACGCCAAGGTCGATGCCAAGGCGGGCCAGTCCTGTTTCAAGCGCCACCGCCTGATGCGGGCGGATGGCCTTGCCGCGCCGCCGCCCGAAAAAGGCTTCGCTGGTGCGACTGCGGCGCGGTTCCTGTTCCATTGATTCCACGGTCGCCTTAGGCGGCGACCGCATCCTTGATTGCCTTCACCAGGTCGGTCTTTTCCCACGAGAAAGAACCGTCGCGACCAGCCTTGCGGCCGAAATGGCCGTAGGACGAGGTCTTGGCGTAGATCGGCTTGTTGAGGTCGAGGTGACGGCGAATGCCCGACGGCGACAGATCCATGACCTCGCGCAGCACCTTTTCGAGCTGCGCCTCATCGACCTTGCCTGTGTCGTGCAGGTCGACATAGACCGACAGCGGCTGGGCGACGCCGATGGCGTAGGCCAGCTGGATGGTGCAGCGCTCGGCGAGCTTTGCGGCAACCACGTTCTTGGCGAGGTAGCGCGCGGCATAGGCTGCCGAACGGTCGACCTTGGTGGTGTCCTTGCCGGAGAATGCACCGCCGCCATGCGGGGCAGCGCCGCCGTAGGTGTCGACGATGATCTTGCGCCCGGTCAGGCCAGCATCGCCGTCAGGACCGCCGATGACGAACTTGCCGGTCGGGTTGATGTACCAGTTGCAGTCGTTGGCGATCTCGAGGCCGCCAAGCGCTTCGCGGATATAGGGCTCGACGACCTTGCGGACCTTGCCCGAATCCCAGCTGCCGTCGAGGTGCTGGGTCGAAAGCACGATCTGCGTGACTTCGTGGGCCTTGCCGTCCTGATAACGCACGGTGACCTGGCTCTTGGCGTCGGGGCCAAGCTTGCCGGCCTCGCCGTGGCCTTCGTGGCGGGCGGTGGCGAGCAGTTCGAGGATCTTGTGGCTGTAGTAGATCGGCGCCGGCATCAGATCCGGCGTCTCGCGGCAGGCATAACCAAACATGATGCCCTGGTCGCCGGCACCTTCTTCGCCCTGGCGGTCGGAGGCGCTGTCGACGCCCTGGCCGATGTCAGGCGACTGGCCGTGCAGCAGCACGTCGATGCGGGCGGTCTTCCAGTGGAAGCCGGCCTGCTCGTAGCCGATCGCGCGGATGGCCTTGCGGGCCACTGCCTTGAACTTGGACGGATTGACGACCGGATGGCCGGCTGCGTCCTTCACGATCTGGCCGTTCTTGTCTTTCTTGAGCAGCGTGTCGGGCACGCGCACTTCACCGGCGATCACAACGCGGTTGGTGGTTGCCAGAGTTTCACAGGCAACGCGGACCTTCCACGGATCCATGCCGGTTTTTTTGGCTTCACGGTAGACGAGATCGACGATCTCATCGGAAATGCGGTCGCACACCTTGTCAGGGTGGCCTTCGGATACGGACTCGGAAGTGAAGAGATAATTCTGCCGCTGCACGGGATGTCCCCTCTGGAAAGCGATCGGCGCGATACCGATCATTTGGCGCGACACGTGTTAGCGAAGCCTGCCAGACCTCGTCAAGCAGGCTTTCGTCGCGGAATGCTAGTTATGCTAGAGCCGTGGCGGCGGCGCATCGCCGTCGCACTCACGCACCGGCCCGAAAATCGGAACCGATTTTCGGAAAGCAAGATGCGCAGTTTCAAACACTTAGAGCGTCCTTTCGGACGCACGGCGCCTTGGCATTACTGCTCTTCGTCGTCGGCCAGAACCTTGGCCAATTCAATGACCTTGCGCCGAATTTTGGGGTTGGAAATCCGGGCAAAGGCGCGGTTGAGCTGCAGGCCTTCGGCGCTGCTGAGAAAATTGACCACGAAGGAGGTGGAAGAATCTTCCGCCAGTCCCTTGTGATCGATGCCTTCAGCTCCCGGGGCGTCCTCGAAGAAGAAGGCAACCGGAACGCTGAGGATCGAAGCGATTGCCTGAAGGCGACTCGCTCCGACGCGGTTTGTTCCCTTTTCGTATTTCTGGATCTGCTGGAAGGTAATCCCTAGGCTTTCTCCAAGCTTCTCCTGGCTCATTCCCAACATATTGCGTCGCAGGCGAATTCTACCGCCGACGTATACGTCGGTCGGATTTGGTTTTTTCTTGTTTTCTTTTTCCACTGTCTTTCCTCGCCGGATTCTTCCAGCTTATTATTTGGGCAGATCACCCATTTCGGGGCAATTTATAACGCTCGGACATGAACGCCGATTGGCACAGCCTTAGGCTGCGCGGCTGCATATGAGTTTCTAACAATCGCAGTGTCAATTCGCCCTGAGCCTTTGTCTGAGCTTCAAGCCACTTGCCGCAACGGCAATGAGGAACATGATCAGGAAACCGTTAACGCGCGAAAACGGCGTCGAGGCGGCGCCAGTGGCGGCCACCGGAAGCGAGAAATCGATGGTGCCGCGAACATTCATCGCAAGTGCATCCACAACTCGCCCGCTTGGGTCGACAATGCCGGAAATTCCTGTGTTGGCCGCTCGCAGGACCGGCAACCCGTTTTCGACGGCGCGGATCTGCGACTGCCGGAAGTGCTGATAAGGGCCCGGAGTGTCGCCAAACCACGCGTCGTTGGTGACGTTCACCATAATCTGAGTTGACGCGGCGTCAACTGCCACAAGCGGGGGAAAGATTATTTCATAGCAAATGAAGGCGGACGCCTTGAGCCCGCCGGGCAAATCGAGCGGCCTACGGCTGGTGCCGGCGGCGAAATTCATCGGTCCGGCGACAAGTTGAGTGAGCCCAATGCGCTCCATAAGGCCGGCGAAGGGGATATATTCGCCGAAGGGAACAAGGTGAACCTTGTCGACCGCATCGACGATCTCGCCCTTGTCGTTGATGCTGACGACGGAGTTGTAATAGCGGGCTTCCTCAGCGGCACCCGACTGCCCCTCCTCGCGCACAGTGCCAGCCATCAGCATCTGGCCTTCGGTCAGCATATCGCCGATCGCGACCAGCGCATCGGGCCGCTCGGTGAACAGGAACGGCACCGAGGTTTCGGGCCAGACGATCAGATCAGGCTTCTTGGCGCCCGGCTTCGGTGCCTCGGCCGACAGTTGCAGCAAGCTGGCAAAGATGCGGTCGCGGACACGGCCGTCCCACTTTTCGCTGAGATCGATATTGGGCTGGACGATACGGACATTGATCGTACGTCCGGCGGGCGCTGCGGGTGCCGCCAGCCTGTAATAGCCATAGGCGGCGTGGGCGGCGACCAGAACGGCCGCCAGCGAAAAGCCGAGCTTGAGGTTGCGCCGATCGGCAAGCAGCGCGGGCATGGCGAAGACGAAGACGGCCAGCACGTTCATGCCGGTCACGCCAATCACCGCCACGCTCTGCATGAACAGCGGCATCGGCATGGCGGCAAAGCCGAGCGGGTTCCACGGAAAACCGGTGAACAGGAATGTGCGCAGCCATTCGGTCAGGCCGAAGGCAAAGGCGAGTGCTGCGATGCGGCCAATGCCATCGCTCCACAACAGCCGCGCCAGGGCGGCGGCAAAGCCGTAGAAAAAGGCCAGGATCAGCGGAATGCCGACGACGGCGAAGGGCAATGCCCAGGCAAAACTCTCGGCCTCGACAAGAAGCGCGCCGCCGACCCACCACAGCCCGGCGAGGAAATAGCCGAAGCCGAACCACCAGCCGGTGGCGAAGGCCGGCATGAGACGGCGCAGCACGCCAGCGGGCCTGTCTGCGACAGCACCGTCGAGAAGCCAGACCAGAACAGGGAAAGAGACGAAACAGGCGGCGAAAAAATCATATGGCGCCTGGCCCAAGACGGCGAAGGCGCCGGCCACAAAGGCCACCAGCGCCCTTTTCCATCCCCACAGCAGAATTATCCGCCCAGCATGACGCTCCATCCGTGCCCCTCGTCCCAGAATCACGGGTCGAAGGTGTAGCAGCACCGCAAGGCGGCACCAAATGGCGGACCGCCCGGGCAGGCCAGGCTCACGCCTGTTCAGCCTTGGCGCGGCGGCGGCGCTCACTCTTCAAGCTATGGACGATGCGCACACGCTTGACGCGTCGCGGGTCGGCGTCGAGCACGTGGAACTCGAAGCCGGGTATCGCCTGCACCACTTCGCCGCGCGCCGGCACACGGCCGAGCGCGTTGAAGATCATGCCGCCGATGGTATCGACATATTCGCTATGTTCGCCGGGCGAGAATTCCGAGCCAAGGACCTTGGCGACTTCCTCGATCTCGGCCTTGCCGTCGACGACATAAACGCCGTCTCCCGCCTGGGTGATCATCGGCTCGTCGTCGTCGTGCTCGTCTTCGATGTCGCCGACGACCATCTCGACGATGTCTTCGAGCGAAACCAGCCCGTCGGTGCCGCCATATTCGTCGATGACCAGCGCCATCTGGGTGCGCGTCGCCTGCATGCGGGTCATAAGGTCCGACGCCAGCATGGACGGCGGCACGAACAGCACCGTGCGGATGAGGTTCAACTCGCCAATGTTGCGCTTGAGGTCGACCTGCGCGAGGTCGATCTGCACGTCGGTGGGCTGCGC
This sequence comes from Aminobacter sp. GW821-FHT11F06, assembly GCF_058808215.1. Taxonomy (NCBI): domain Bacteria; kingdom Pseudomonadati; phylum Pseudomonadota; class Alphaproteobacteria; order Hyphomicrobiales; family Phyllobacteriaceae; genus Aminobacter; species Aminobacter sp. GW821-FHT11F06. The sequence continues at coordinate 332,316 of NZ_JBXARL010000002.1, forward strand.
CTTGCGTGCCCTGCCCTTCTTGACGCGCGCCCCACGGGTAATGTGGGCCAGCACGTCGCGGATGTGGACCATGCCGCGCGGATCATCGAGGGTCTCGACATAGACTGGCATGCGCGAATGGCCTGATTGTTCGAACACGACAAGCAGTTCGCCAAGCGTCGTCGAGAGCTCGATCGCCTCGATGTCGGCGCGCGGCACCATGACGTCCTCGACCCTGACTTCGCGGAGCCTGAGGATGTTGTTGAGCATGGCGCGTTCGCCGGGCGAAAACGAATCGGCGTCGCTGCCGGTCGTTTCGGCCAGCGCGTCGACAATTTCCTCACGGATATTGGTGCCATTGCTGCGGTGACGGAATAGCCTGGTCAGCCGCTCAATGAAGGATGGCCGTTCGGCCTGGGGGTCGTGCGTCGCGGGTAACGGCGCACTGCTACTAGGTCCGTCCTCGTTCTGGTCGGAGGCCTTTGCCGCGGTTCCCGTTTCGGGCGTGGCGGCAGTCTCTGTTTTGTCGTTCATCGTCTTCCGGTCGTTGATCGTCCCTGTTACGCGTAGGGATCGGGAATGGCAAGCCTCGCCAGAGCCTGGCGTTCCAAGGCCTCCATCTCCTCGGCCTCTTCGTCGGTCTCGTGATCATACCCCAAAAGATGCAGGAGTCCGTGGATTATGAGGTGGGTGATGTGATTATCGAGCGGCTTTTGTTCAAGCTCGGCCTCGCGCGCCACCGTCTCATAGGCCAAGACAATGTCGCCGAGCATCGGCGGCAGCGGGTCGCCCGGCGCCATGGGGAAGGCCGGAAACGACAAGACATTGGTCGGCTTGTCCTTTTGGCGCCATTCGGCGTTGAGGCTCTGGATGGCGTCGTCGTCAGTGAAAACCAGGCTCAGCTCGACGCCATCGACAATGTCCACCTCGGCCTCGGCCAGGGCGGCAGGCACGGCACGGTCGACCAGCGCCCTCAAAGCTTCTTCGCTCGGCCAAGCGCCTTCCTCGATCATCAGGTCGATGTCGAGGCCGCCCTCCGCGACGGAGGACGCCGGTGTTTTCTTGTCAGGCATGACCAAACCGTTCCCGATCAACCCTCGGTGCCAAGGCCGCGCGCGACCTTGCCGTCGCGGTCATAGGCCCGGACGATCTCGGCGACGAGCGGGTGGCGGACCACGTCGGTGTCGTTGAAGCGCACCGTCACGGCACCTGGCACACCGTCGAGGATACGCAAAGCTTCGACCAGGCCCGACTTAGTGTTGGGCGGCAAGTCGATCTGGGTCGGGTCGCCGGTAACGATCATGCGCGACCCCTCGCCGAGACGCGTCAGGAACATCTTCATCTGCATCGAGGTGGTGTTCTGCGCCTCGTCGAGGATGACGGCGGCATGCGCCAAAGTGCGTCCGCGCATGAAGGCGAGCGGCGCGATCTCGATGACTTCCGCGGCAATGGCGCGCTCGACCTTGTCGGCGGGCATCATGTCATAGAGCGCGTCATAGAGCGGGCGCAGATAGGGATCGACCTTTTCCTTCATGTCGCCGGGCAAAAAGCCCAGGCGTTCGCCCGCTTCCACCGCCGGGCGCGACAGGATGATGCGCTCGACCATGCCGCGTTCGAGCAGCATGGCGGCATGCGCCACCGCAAGATAGGTCTTGCCGGTGCCGGCCGGGCCGATGCCGAACACCAGTTCGGACCGCTCCAGCGCGCGCATATAGGCGTCCTGGTTGAGCGAACGGGCATAGATGGTGCGCTTGCGCGTCGAAATCTGGGCTGCGGCCATCTTGCCCTTGCGCTCCAGCGTCGGCAGCGTCAGCTGGTCGTCGGGCGCAACCGCCATGCGCACGGCGCCGTCTACGTCGGACTGAGCCACTTCGCCGCCTTTCTGCAGGATGGCATAAAGATGATCGAGTGCGCGGCGCGCCTGTTCGGCTGACGTGGCGCTGCCCTTGATGGTCAGCTGGTTGCCGCGCGAACGAATGTCGACGCCGAGTTTCTGTTCGAGACGGGCCAGGTTCTCGTCGAACTGGCCATAAAGCGCACTGGCTAGCTTGTTGTTGTCGAAGGTCAGTACGATGTGCGCCATGTCAGACGCCCCGGAGGGCAGGTTCTTGAGTTCAGCAGCGCTCAACCGTCTCTCCTCATCTGCCGTACGGCCCATCAGACCGTTTCGGCGAACAGGCTGTTGGTGCCTGTCTTCGTGATTCGCACATTGATAATGTCACCGATTTCGCCGGCCTTTTCATCAACAATAACCGGCTGCAGCCAAGGTGAGCGTCCGACGATCTGTCCGGGCTCGCGGCCGGGCTTTTCGATCAGCGTCGAAATTGTCTGTCCGACCAGCCCGTCGGCGAAGGCATGCTGCTGCCGGGTGATCAGCTGCTGCAGCCTTTGCAGCCGCTCGTCCTTGACGTTTTCCTCGACATGACCGTCCATCTCCGCACCAGGCGTTCCCGGACGCGGCGAATATTTGAACGAATAGGCCGAGGCGTAATTGGTGGCGCGCACGATCTCCATCGTAGCCTCGAAATCGTCATCCGTCTCGCCCGGAAAACCGACGATGAAATCGCCAGACATGGCGATATCGGGACGCGCGGTGCGGATGCGCTCGATCAGCTTGAGATAATCGGCGGCGGTATGTCGGCGGTTCATTGCCTTGAGGATACGGTCCGAGCCCGACTGCACCGGCAGATGCAGGTAAGGCATCAGCGCGCCGAGATCGCGGTGAGCCGCGATCAGCTCATCGTCCATGTCGCGCGGATGGCTGGTGGTGTAGCGCAGCCTGGCAATGCCGGGGATTTCGGCGAGACGATAAAGCAGTCGCCCAAGCCCCCATTCCGTGCCGTCCGCACCCTCGCCATGCCAGGCATTGACGTTCTGGCCCAGCAGCGTGACTTCGCGCACGCCGGCCTCGGCCAGCCGTTCGGCCTCGGTGACGATCTGGGCGACCGAGCGCGACACTTCCGAGCCCCTGGTATAAGGCACCACGCAGAAGGTGCAGAACTTGTCGCAACCTTCCTGCACGGTCAGGAATGCGGTGACGCCGCGCCTGGCGACCTCGGACTTGCGCGGCTGCGGCAGGTGCTCGAACTTGTCTTCAAGCGAATATTCGGTTTCGACGACCTTCTGGCCGCCGCGTGCCCTGCGTACGACTTCCGGCAAGCGGTGATAGGTCTGCGGCCCAACGACCAGATCGACGGCCGAAGCGCGGCGAAGGATTTCGCGGCCTTCGGCCTGGGCGACACAGCCGGTGACGCCGACAATCAATTCGCGGCCACTCTCCGCCCGCTCGGCCTTGAGTTTGCCCAGGCGGCCTAGCTGCGAATAGACCTTTTCGGCCGCCTTCTCGCGGATATGGCAGGTGTTGAGCAAAATCAGGTCGGCGTCGTCGATGGTCTCGGTCGCGGCATAGCCGTCGGCAGCGAGCGCATCGCTCATGCGCTGCGAGTCGTAGACATTCATCTGGCAGCCATAGGTCTTGATGAAGACCTTCTTGGCCGCGCCACTTGCGGTCGAGGCCAGCTCCGCTGAGCTTGCCGGGACTATGGTAGAGATATCGTCGAGTTCCATGCGGCGCCTCATAGCGCCTTTCCAAGGCAAAAAACAGCCAGTTTAGGCCTGGCGCGCCGGCACCGGCGGCGCGAGCGATTGCAGCATCATTTCACGCACGCGCTCTTCCATCAGCCGGGTCGCTTCCTTGCGGCTCGACTTGGCCGAAAAATCGATCGGTTCGCCGAAGCGGATTTCGACGTCGAGCCCGCCTTCGGCCAGCAACTGTTTGATATGCGGCACCAGATCCATGTCGCCGATCCAGCTGGCGATCGGACGATGCTGGCGGCCGAGCGGAATGCCATGGATGCGGGTATAGGCGATCGACACCGGCTGGATGACGACATGCTCGGCCGCCCCTTCGGCAATCGCCATCGAGGCCGCGCCAAACAGCGTGCTTTTGAAAGGCAGCAAAAGATTGCCGTCACCGGTGCTGCCTTCGGCAAACAGCACCACGGCGTTGCCTGCGGCGAGACGCTGGGCGATCTCGCTGGCCTGGTCGCCAGACTTGCGCTTGCGTTCGCGCTCGATGAACACGGTGCGCTGCAGCCGCGACAGAAAGCCGAAGATCGGCCAGCCATTCAGTTCCGACTTGGCGATGAAGGTGACATCGACAAGCGAGCCGAGCGCCATGATGTCGGTCCAGGAGATGTGGTTGGATGCGATCATCAACGGCCGGGTCTCGACCATCTTGCCGACCATGCGCACACGCATGCCGAGCGCCTGCAACATGACGCGGTGCCAGATCTTCAGGATCACGGTTTCCGGCCACAGGCCGGTCTTCATCGAGATCACCTGCAGCGGCACAAGCACCAGCGAGGCCGCAACCATCCAAGAGAGCGCGAGCCCTGTACGGATCTTTCCGATCATATAGCGCTCAATGCCCTTTTTTAACTGGGCTTCTGGCTAACGAAGATCGAGCCGCATGACAAGCGCACCGGTCGCCCCTTGCGCCGACTGGTAATAATTCGGGCGCTTGCCGACCTCATGGAAACCGAATTTGCGATAGAGCCCGATTGCCGGCGCGTTGGTCTCGTCGACTTCGAGAAACAGCGCTTCGGCGCGCTGCGCATGCAGTTCGCGCAGCACGGCATCCATCAGCCGCCAGCCCAGGCCGTGGCGGCGATGCGAACGCGAAACCGCAATGGTCAGGATTTCCGCCTCGCCCGCCGCCAGCCGCGCCAGCACGAATGCGAGCGGAGCCTCGTTGCCATGGCCGGTCTCGCGCACAGCAAAACCGAAGACCGTGTCCTGCTCAAGCAAGGACGAAAACTCGTCGCCGGACCACGGGCGGACAAAATCCTCGCGATGAAGTGGTGCCAATGCTGGGCTATCATCAAGCGACAGAGGCTGGAGCGCATAGTCGCGGCGCAGCGGCCAGAACGGCAGTTTCATTTCTGTTCCCTCGGCAACACGAAGCCGGCCTGCGGCTTGGCATCCGGCGCGCGGAGATAGACCGGTTTTGGCCTTTCGCCCGGCTCCTTGCCGGCAGCAAGGCGCGCATAGGTGCCGATGTCGGCAGTCGCAAGCATCGGACCGAAGGCGAACGCCTTGTCGACCACGACCGCATCCGCGACCAGCCGAGCAGCGGTGCCGGCCAATGCCGTCGGCCCGGAGGCTGCGATCTCGGCGGCCTCGGCCAAGCTCAGAACCGCCGGTTCGCGCAAGGCGAGGCCATTCTCATCATAAAGAGCCGCATGGATTTCCTCGCGGCCCGCGTCGAGTGCTGCGAGCACGGTCCTTGGACCGAGCGCATCGCGCGTTTCGGCAGCAAGCGCTTCCAGTGTCGTGACGCCAACCGCCGGGATTTTCAGCGCCAGCGAAAAGCCACGTGCGGCTGAGACGCCGACACGCACGCCGGTGAACGAGCCGGGACCGGTGGAAACGGCGATCAGGCCGAGGTCTGGATAAGCGACGCCAGCCTTTGTGAGCGCTTCTTCCACCACGCCCATCAGGTGCTCGGCATGGCCCTTGCCAAGATCGCGCACGCAGCGGCCGAGCTCCCTGGCAGCGCCCGTGTCGTAGACGCTGGCGGCGCACAGGCTTGCGGCACAATCGATGGCGAGGAGGATCATGGCAAGGGCCTAGCGGGTCTTGAGAAATGGGGGCGCTCTACGTCGCCCCCCTCTGGCCTGCCGGCCATCTCCCCCTCAAGGGGGGAGATTACCCAAGCCCACTGATTTCGCCTGCCACGAACGCCGAAGGATGGGCGCAGCAGTCCCAGCTGCTGATCTCCCCCCTTGAGGGGGAGATGGCCGGCAGGCCAGAGGGGGGTGGGACGGAACTCGATCATGAATGTCAGACTATCACGTCCTACCAAGCAATTGGCACTGCAGGCTTATCCCCGCGCCTGCGCCTTGAGCTCGAGCCTGCGCTTGTGGAGCACCGGCTCGGTGTAGCCATTGGGCTGGGCGCGGCCTTCAAAGACCAGGTCGCAGGCGGCGCGGAAGGCGATCGACTGGTCGAAGTCGGGCGCCATCGGGCGATAGAGCGGATCGCCGACATTCTGGCGGTCGACGATGGCCGCCATGCGCTGCAGCGAATCCATCACCTGGATATGCGAGCAGACATCGTGGCGCAGCCAGTTGGCGATGTGCTGGGAGGAGATACGCAGCGTGGCGCGGTCTTCCATCAGCCCGACGTCGTTGATGTCTGGCACCTTCGAGCAGCCCACGCCCTGGTCGATCCAGCGCACGACATAACCCAGAATCCCCTGCGCGTTGTTATCGAGCTCGCGCTGGATCTCATCAGGCGTCCAGTTGGGGCGCACAACCACAGGCACCGACAAGATGTCGTCGAGGCGCGCCTTGGGCCGGGATTTGAGCTCGGCCTGCACCTGGTGCACGTCGACCTTGTGGTAGTGGGTGGCATGCAGCGTCGCCGCCGTCGGCGACGGCACCCAGGCGGTGTTGGCGCCGGCGCGTGGGTGGGCGATCTTCTGCTCCAGCATCGCTGCCATCAGGTCGGGCATCGCCCACATGCCCTTGCCGATCTGGGCATGGCCTGAGAGACCGCATTCCAACCCGGTGTCGACGTTCCAGGCCTCGTAGGCGGAAATCCACGGTGCCTGCTTCATGTCGCCCTTGCGCACCATGGGGCCGGCTTCCATCGAGGTATGGATCTCGTCGCCGGTGCGGTCGAGGAAGCCGGTGTTGATGAACACCACACGTTCCTTGGCGGCGCGGATGCACTCCTTGAGGTTGATGGTGGTGCGCCGCTCCTCGTCCATGATGCCCATCTTGATGGTCTTGCGCGGCATGCCGACAAGGCGCTCGACCCGGTCGAATATCTCGACGGCGAAGGCGACTTCCTCGGGACCATGCATCTTCGGCTTGACGACATACATCGAGCCGGCGCGGGAGTTCATGCGGCGGCCATTGGCACCGACATCGTGCAGGGCGATCAAGGCGGTGAGCGCCGCATCCATGATGCCTTCGGGCACCTCGTTACCGTCGCGATCGAGGATCGCCGGATTGGTCATCAGGTGGCCGACATTGCGCACCAGCATCAAGGAACGGCCGGGCAAGGTAACGACACCGCCATCGGGGCCAGTGTAGCTGCGGTCGCCATTCAGCTTGCGGGTGACCGGCTTGCCGCCCTTGTCGAAGGTCTCGGACAGATCGCCGCGCATCAGGCCCAGCCAGTTGCGGTAGACCACAACCTTGTCTTCGGCATCGACAGCCGCGACCGAATCCTCGCAGTCCTGGATGGTGGTCAGAGCGGACTCCAACACCATGTCGGAGATGCCGGCGGGATCGGTCTTGCCGATCGCGCTGTCGCGGTCGATCACCACCTCGACATGCAGGCCGTTCTTCACCAGCACCACCGCATCGGGATTCTTTTCCCCGGCACCGCGATAACCGACGAATTGCGCCCCATCGCGCAGCTCAACCGCGCCGGATGCCGCCGTCAGCACCAGCTTGCCAGCGTCCACCACAAGCCCGGTCACATCGGCCCAACTGCCCTCAGCCAACGGTGCAGACTGATCCAGAAACGCCTTGGCCCAGGCGATGACCTTTTGGCCGCGCTTCGGATTGTAGCCCTTGCCCTTCTCCGCGCCATCGGCATCCGAAATCGCATCGGTGCCGTAGAGCGCATCGTAGAGCGAACCCCAGCGCGCATTGGCGGCGTTCAGGGCATAACGCGCATTCATCACAGGCACCACCAGCTGCGGGCCGGCGACGGTGGCGATCTCGGCATCGACATTGTCGGTGGTGACGGCAAAGGCCGGGCCTTCGGGCACGAGATAGCCGATCTCAGTCAGAAACGCCTTGTAGGCGGCCATGTCATGCGGGGCGCCATGTTTGCGGTACCAGGCGTCGAGCTTGAGCTGGAAATCGTCGCGCTTTTCCAGAAGCGCCCGGTTCTTCGGACCAAGATCATGGACGATCTCGGCAAAGCCCGACCAGAATTTCTCGGCATCGACCCCAGTCCCAGGCAAAGCCTCCGAAACAACAAAGTCGTGGAGTTCGCGAGAAACGCGAAGGCCGAAAAGCTCAACGAGGTCGGTCATAAAACAAGCTCCAGAATTCCGGGGCCGCTGGGGCGGTCAAAACAAGGTTTTGGGGCGTTTGACACGCAAAGCGCGCAGGGTCAATTCGTCGAATGTGCAAGGCAGCATTTGGCTTGCCGCCTATCGCTGCTGCGAATCGATTTAGCCGTCAAACCGCTATGCGAGGCCGGCCTGCGGCAATCGCCACGACATGCGCCTCGATGAACATGCGCTGGCCCTCGACCGTCGACACGTTTATCTCGGTTGCGATCTCGACTTCGGCCGTATCGGTGCCGGCGTCGCCGGCGCGAACGGCCACGATGGCGCGCGCCTCGGCCTCGGCCGCAGCCATCGCCGTTTCCTCGTCCATGAAGTCGCGCAGGATCTCGCCGACCGACAGCCGGAACAGCCCTTCCTTGGGCTGGCTGACACGCGCCTCGGCCGTCACGCGAACCTGTCCGACCACGGCACCGAGCGCGTTGGCGACGTCGGTATCCTCAGGCACCACGCATTCATTGCCGACAAGCTGCGGCAGGCCGGCATAATGCAGCGGCGCCGAGGCACCGAGACCGATGACCGGGCGGTCGAGCGCGACCGACAGCCGGGCGATGCCTGCGTGGCCATCGACAGCGCGCTGGACCAGCGCATGCGCGACTGTCGCAGCACCATCGAGCCCGTCTTCGGCAAATGCCGTTTCCAAGATGACTTCAGCCGAGATGCGGGTGAGCGTCGCCAGCACGCGTTCGGACAATGCTTCGGGGGTCGCTGCGATCGGCTGGCCGCGTCCGTCGCGCTTGCGGGCAAAAAGCTCGGCACCCAGGCGCGCTGATGTCTCGTCCCAATTGGCCTGCCTGCCCAGCACATGGGCTGCGTCGGAGGGGGTGAAGCCGCAGACATGGACCAGCCCGCGCGACACCAGGCGGTTGAGCGTGGCGCTCTGGGCGTTGGAGGTCAAAAGCCGGTCGATGGGCAGTGGTGTGGCCGTGATCGTGTCGTAGAGCTTTGCCTCCGGCGGCGTCAGGCCAGCTTCCAGATGTTCCGGCACGCCCGTGCGGACCGCGAAACGTCCGTCCATGCGGCCCGGATTGGGCGCGCGCAGCTGGCGTTCCAGCTCACTCGTCACCGCCTCGCCATGCATCATGCCAGCAAGCGCCAGCGGCACCAGCCGGCGCGGCCCAAGCGACATTTTGGGCTTCAGCCCGCCCTCCTCCAGCGAAACTTCCGAATCGCCGCCGAGACCGAAGGTGCGCATCGCGACCGCCTCGACCATGGTGCGGAAACCACCGACGGTGGCGCCCTCGGGGTCGAGCCGGGGGCGGCCATGGTCGAGCACGGCGACGTCGGTGGTGGTGCCGCCAATGTCGGAAACAACCGCATTGTCGAGCCCGGTCATGTAGCGGGCGCCGACGAGGCTGGCAGCCGGGCCGGACAGAATGGTCTCGATCGGGCGCTGGCGGGCGAACGCGGCCGAGACCAGCGCGCCGTCGCCACGCACCACCATCAGCGGCGCCTTGATCTTGCGTTGCTCCAGGAAGCCCTCGGTTGCGGCAACAAGGCGATCGATCATCGAGATCAGGCGGGCGTTGAGCAGCGTCGTCAGCGCCCGGCGCGGGCCGCCGAGCTTGGCCGACAGCTCGTGACTTGCCGTCACCGGCAGGCCGGTCTTTTGCCGGATCAGGTCGCGCGCGGCGATCTCATGCGCAGGGTTGCGGGTGGCGAAATAGGCGCAGACGGCAAAGCCCGAGACGGATTTTGCCAGTTCCGGCAATGCTGCCTCAAGCCCGTCCAGTTCGAGCGCGCGGGCGTTGCCGTGGACATCATGGCCGCCAGCGCATAGCACCAGCGGGTCGGTGCCCAGTGCTGTCTTGAGGCCGTCGCGGGCAAGGTCGGCCTCGGAAAAGCCGATCATGACCAGCGCCACCCGCCCGCCCTGGCCCTCGACCAGGGCGTTGGTGGCAAGCGTCGTCGACATCGACACCAGCTTGATCGCGGCGGGGTCGACATGGGCCTTTTCCAGCACCGCGTCGACAGCGCCCGAAATGCCAACGGCGAGATCGTGGCGGGTGGTCAGCGCCTTGGCCTTGGCGGCGACGCCGTGATCCTCGGACCACAAAACGGCGTCGGTGTAGGTGCCGCCGGTGTCGATGCCGAGGAACAAGGGCTGCGGGCGGGATCTGGCGTTCATTCGCTGGCGGTCCGGGGCTTTTTTCCAACTGCCCCGCTCTAGCCGATATGGGCGGCAAAGGGAAACCAGCCAGCGCGGGCTATCGACCGGGTCAGATTTCGCCGCGCACTGCCGTTCCGACAGGGTTTCGTGGGAGGAACAGGGCGGGATTTCCACTGACGATGGTGACAGGGGGTGACAGCCAATCGCTTAGGCTGAGTTCCGTCGCACCCCCCTCTGTCCTGCCGGGCATCTCCCCCACAAGGAGGGAGATCACGCCTTCCTCGGCTAACCGCATACGTTCAAAGAGAATTTCGTACTGTACCTCAGGAAATGACGCGAGGCCGACGCGACCAATCTCCCTCCTTGTGGGGGAGATGCCCGGCAGGGCAGAGGGGGGTGCGACAGAACGCGACCTTAAAAAGAAACTTCGCAACCGTGGAGACCCGCTCAGCCCTGCGAAATCTGCCGGTCCTGCTCGACCGTCAGCGGGGTGACACCTGCCGGCAGCGGCTCGACGTCCGGCTGCCCGATCATCGGCGGGACAGCAACCGAAACCGGCGGCACCGGCCGGGGGCTGGCGCAGGCTGGAAGAGCCGCAAGGGCAACAAGGAGGGCCAGGAATTTCATGGGGCCGGCGTTAGGGGGAAGGTGTGGCGTTATCGCGGCGGCAGATGAGCCTGCTGATGGGGTCAGGTCAAGCCACCCCTGACAACTCCTGACAGTAAGCTGTCAGGAGGGGTAGACTATCCTCAGGGAAACCAAGAGGAGGATGACATGAGTGGCTTTGACGATTTCGACTTTGTGATCGGCGACTGGACGGTGACCAACGAGCGCCTGCGCGAGCGGCTGGTGGGCTCGAACGCATGGGAGACGTTCTCGGCCTTTTCGCACGCCGAAAAGGTGATGCAGGCGCCTGACGGGACTTTTGGCGGGCACATCGACCAGATGGCGGTGCCCGAGCGCGGCTTCACCGGCATGACGCTCAGGCTCTACGATCCCGAGACAAAGCTGTGGTCGATCTACTGGAGCGACACAAGGAGCCACCGGCTGTTCCCGGCGATGGTGGGCAAGTTCGAAAACGGTCGCGGCGAGTTTTTTGGCGACGACGTCGAGGGCGGCCAGAAGGTGCTGGTTCGGTTTCTCTGGCTGCCCGGCACCAGCCCGCGGTGGGAACAGGCGATGTCGGTCGATGGCGGCGAGACGTGGGAAGTTAATTGGGTGATGCGGTTTGAGAGGAGAAGGTAAAACGCTTCACCTACATGGTACCAAATGTATTCGCAAATATCAGAAGCTTTCTATTTCGATCCGAATCAGGCGAGATATGTTTTCGTTGAAATTTTTCTTCGCCTGTTGAGGATCGTTCGATGTCGTTGGAACGGGTTCATTTGAGGAAGCTACTGACCATTTTCTATCTACCGAAAGCACAACGCATCGCCGCGCTGCGCAGTGACATAAGAGATAGCATCAAGAAGGCTAACGGCATCAAATCCAGTGGCGGCGATTTTCACGTGCCGTTCTGGACTGATGCCAAGCTCCACGCCGCTGGCAGCGGCGATCTAACTTCGCTAACGCAGCGCCGCATTGCTGCCAACAAGAGAAGCCGTTGGCGACTTTATCCTCCGTTGGCCGAAGGCTTTCTGACATGGTGGAACGAGAAACGGCGCTGGATCAATGAGCCATTTCAGATCCTGGACCAGAGCGTCAAAGCGCAGTTTACGGTGGAATCGCTCGGATGCGTCGCGAAGGTAGAGAATCTCTTATCGGTTCATATCGGGGACAGCTCCCACAGGTTGGTTTACCCCTATTTTAGCGAAGAGCCGGAACTCTCCGAGGAGGCGGCTCGTATCGGCATATGGCTGCTAGGCCGGGCATTGCCCCAGTTCGATGTGGCAAGCTTCCGAATACTTGATGTTTTGCGAAGCGAGTCTTTTGGGACTCTGGACTGCCCTTTAAAGGGAGACGAGGAGGAGCTTTTCCTTAGAGAATACAGGCTGCTTTTGGACGAGTGGCAGACGCTTCGTAAAGATTACCTTTAAGTCCGTTTTGGAGTTCGCTTTGAGGCAGACCGACTTCGTCGGGGAAATCCCTCATCCGATCCAGCGGGCGATGCGCGTGCGCATCATTTGTGCGCCTGGCCGAAGCCGCCGCTGGGAACAGGCGATGTCGGCGTCCGCCGGGAAGATGTGGGAGCTGAATTGGGTGATGCGGTTTGGGAGGCGAGGCGAATATACCTAGCGTGCACTGCTTTGAGCTATCGACTCAGTCTTCACCAAATTTGCAATTTTATAACCTTCGACGTTTTATCCAAAATTGAAGCAATTTTTTCTTGTATTGGGGTTGGCTATGTCCGTCAAAGAAGTCTTGTCTAAAATCAAATTGGGAAAATCCGTCGCCGAGTTTGACGAAAATCTAGAGGACTATTTTGTTGAAACGGACACGTTTCGTTCCATCATGAATGGCGAGCACGACATCGTAGCTGGCGACAAGGGGACAGGAAAGACGGCTATCTATCGCATGCTCGCTATGAATTTCCGCTCGTATTCGGCCTTTGAAGGCGTCGAACTACTGGCAGCATTCAACCCGCAAGGGAACCCGATATTTCAACGCCTCGGCCAGATACCGGACCAATCTGAAGGACAATATCGCACGCTATGGAAAGCTTATTTCTTTTCATTGGCAGGCAACTGGATGATTGATATTTACGGCGACTCTCATACCCCTCAAATTTCCGAACTAAACAGCCTTTTGGAACGAACTGGCCTCAAAAATCCGGATCCATCCCCCTCTGCAATATTTCAGACTATTGTTGATCTATTTGGAAAAATCCGAAAGCTTTCTTCCGCAGAAATGTCCGGTTCGGTATCCGAGTATGGGCTACCAGTAGTATCAGCCAAGGCTGAGTTCAATGGAGAGGCAAGCGCCACCTCTGTAATTTACTCAGATCAATTTCTTAAGGTCCTTAATGACGCCCTTTCGTCATGCGAAATTAAGTTGTGGATATTACTTGATCGATTAGATGAAGCATTCCAAGACTTCAAGGACGTTGAAGTACCAGCGCTACGGGCTCTTTTTAGAACCTATCTTGATATGGCTGATCTTGATAAGATTCGACTAAAATTATTTGTGCGAAAAGATCTTTTACGAAAGATTACCAGCGGCGGATTCGTAAATCTGACGCATATAAACTCAAAGAAAATAGAGATCGTCTGGGATGAAGATGATCTTATGAATATGCTTTGCCGCCGAATCCGGAAAAGCTCAGATTTTATATCTGATGTTGGCGCTATCTCTAGCAATGATCGCGACCTTTTCTACAAGCTCTTCCCTGAACAAGTAGATAGCGGCTCAAGAAAGCCAGAGACGTGGACTTGGATGATGTCCAGAATCAGAGATGGGAATAATGTTCGTCCTCCACGCAATCTAATTGACCTGATGTTGAATGCCTTGCAAGCACAATTTCGGAGAGAAGAACGCGATGGACGAGAATACCCTGAAGGTAAACCGTTGATAGAGCCAGACTCTTTGAAGCGAGCGCAGAAGCAACTGAGCAGCGACCGTGTTCAAGACACCTTGTTCGCCGAAGCCGGCAATGATCTGGTCGATGCTTTGGAACGCTTCCGCGATCAGAAGGCGGAACATTCGAAGCATACTATTGCCGCCCTCCTAGGGTGCGATGAGAGTGAAGCAACGGTTCGAATCAGGTCTCTAGTTGATCTGGGATTCTTGGAAGAAACTAGCGCAAGCTACAAGATCCCGATGCTATATCGTGAAGGCCTGAATATTACACAAGGTAAGGCCTTGTGATTCTTGTTAGCATAGAGGCGAATGCGCTTCAGTAGCCCTCACGGTGAGCCTGTCAAAACCACGCGGGTGCATGGCGTCGCTAGTTTTTGGCTGCCCCAAAACCCGTGGTTCGACCGTTCGACAAGCTCACGGCTCACCATGTGGTTTTGGGGCCCGACTCTCAGTTCTCCACCCTCATAGACAAACCCCAATCCTTCCGCTCTACCAAGCGGCCGCTGGCCAGATGAGTCGGGCGCGGGCGGTTCAAATCCAAAGGGAAGAGCATGCGCATTCGGTCGATGATGGGGGCTGCCGCCCTGATGGCGGTTGGGGCGTTCACGCAATACGCGCAGGCCGAAGGGTTCGAAAACATCGTGCTGTCCGCCAGCAAGGATGCGGAAGAGACAGAGGTAACGTTTGCGCCGGATACGGCGAAGATTTTCCTCGCCGCCGACCTGACCGACGCCGTGGCGTCGGGATCGAAGCTCACCGTGAGCTGGATTTCGGTGGATTCGGGCGGCGTCGCGCCGGCGAACTACAAGATCGACGAAGCCAGCTTCGAAATCGGCATGATCGAAAACCATGTCGACTCGTCGATGACCAAGCCGGATGCCGGCTGGCCGGTCGGCACCTATCAGGTGCAGATCGCCGTGGATGGAGCGGTGAAAGAGACTGTGGATTTTGCCGTGAAGTGATGGGAGTGGGGGCTAAGGCCCCCTCGCCCGGGCCGCAGCGGGGCAAGTCATCTCCCACTGGGGAGAGATGAGGATTGAGGGTTTTGCGCCGCCCCTCATCCGGCCCTGCGGGCCACCTTCTCCCCGCAGGCGGGGAGAAGGAAAAAGAAGCACTCAGTTATCGCCCATCTTCAGCGCCTGGATGAAGGCTTCCTGGGGGATGTCGACCTTGCCGAACTGACGCATGCGCTTCTTGCCCTCTTTCTGCTTTTCGAGCAGCTTGCGCTTGCGGGTGACGTCGCCGCCGTAGCATTTTGCGGTGACGTCCTTGCGCAGGGCGGAAATCGTTTCGCGGGCAATGACCTTGCCCCCGATCGCCGCCTGGATCGGGATCTTGAACATGTGCTGGGGGATCAGCTCCTTGAGCTTCTCGACCATGACGCGGCCGCGCTTTTCGGCTGCCGTGCGGTGGACCAGCATGGAGAGCGCGTCGACCGGCTCCTCATTGACCAGGATCGACATCTTGACGAGGTCGCCTTCCTTATAGTCGGTGAGGTGGTAGTCGAAGGAGGCGTAGCCCTTGGAGATCGACTTCAGCCGGTCGTAGAAGTCGAACACGACTTCGTTGAGCGGCAGGTCGTAGACCAGCATGGCACGCTTGCCGACATAAGAGAGGTCGAACTGGACGCCGCGGCGCTCCTGGCACAGCTTGAGGATCGAGCCGAGATAATCGTCAGGGGTCAAGATGGTGGCGCGGATCCACGGCTCCTCGATCGAGGCGATCTTGACCACGTCGGGCATGTCGGCGGGGTTGTGCAGTTCCTTGACCGAACCGTCATTGAGATTCATGCGGTAGACGACCGAGGGTGCGGTTGCGATGAGGTCGAGGTTGAACTCGCGCTCGAGCCGCTCCTGGATGATCTCGAGATGCAAAAGGCCGAGGAAGCCGCAGCGGAAGCCGAAGCCGAGTGCTGCCGAGGTTTCCATTTCAAAGGAGAAGCTGGCGTCGTTGAGACGCAGCTTGCCCATGGCGGAGCGCAGGTCCTCGAAGTCGGCGGCGTCGACCGGGAACAGGCCGCAGAACACCACCGGCTGGGCCGGCTTGAAGCCCGGCAGAGCTTTTGCGGTGGGGCGCTTGTCCTCGGTGATGGTGTCGCCGACGCGGGTGTCGGCCACTTCCTTGATCGAGCCGGTGAAGAAGCCGAACTCGCCGGGGCCGAGTTCGTCGACCTGGATCATCTTGGGGGTGAAGACGCCGGTACGTTCGACCAGATATTTGGCGTTGGTCTCCATCATGCGGATGGTCTGGCCCTTCTTGAGCCTGCCATCGATGATGCGCACCAGGACGATGACGCCGAGATAGGTGTCGTACCAGCTGTCGACCAGCATCGCCTTGAGCGGCGCGTCGATGTCGCCCTCGCGCGGGGGCGGCAGCTGGTTGACGATGGCTTCCAGCACGTCGGGGATGCCGAGGCCGGTCTTGGCCGAGATATAGACGGCCTGTGACGCGTCGATGCCGATGACTTCCTCGACCTGCTCCTTGATGCGCTCGGGCTCGGCGGCGGGCAGATCGATCTTGTTGAGCACGACCACGATCTCGTGGTTGTTGTCGATGGCCTGGTAGACGTTGGCGAGCGTCTGCGCCTCGACGCCTTGGGAGGCGTCGACGACGAGCAGCGAACCCTCGCAGGCCGACAGCGAACGCGAGACTTCATAGGCGAAGTCGACGTGGCCGGGCGTGTCGATCAGGTTGAGGACATAGTCCTCGCCATTGTTGGCGCGGTAGTTGAGCCGCACGGTCTGGGCCTTGATGGTGATGCCGCGCTCGCGCTCGATGTCCATGTTGTCGAGGACCTGTTCGGTCATCTCGCGCAGTTCCAGCCCGCCAGTGGACTGTATCAGCCGGTCGGCAAGCGTCGACTTGCCGTGATCGATATGGGCAACGATGGAGAAATTGCGGATGTGGTCGAGCGGTGTGGTCATAAGCGGCGCTTTAGCAGGGGCGACAAAGCTTAACAAGCGCGGCTTTGTTGAGGCCCCCGCGACTTACGCCGTGCCGGCGATCGGCATCATGTGCAGATTGCGGCTTGAGCGGCAGCCGCAGGCGGCGAGCAGTGCCGAGCACAGCATATCGACGTCGGCCTCCTGGCACGGACCCCAGCCGCAGGTGCAGGCGGCGGGACCTGAATGCGCATCGGCGGTTTCGCGGTAGATCGAGCCTACCGCCTGGGCGGCGAGACGCATGACGACCATCGGCGGCAGGCCGGTCTTGCGCATGACCTCGCAGAATTCGTTCATGATCGTTGCGCGGATATGCGCCTGTGCTTCCTCATGACGCCGTTCGTTTTCAATCGCATGTGCCAACGGGAAGTCTCCAGATCAAAGTTTTTGGGCGCCGCTGTGGGCTGCTGGTGTTATCGGCGGTTGAGACGCTGCATGTCTTGATGCGGCGTCGCAGCACTCGCAGGGACGATTGTCGAGGCAGCTACCCGCAAGGCTTCGCGCGCGGTTTCGAGCTGACGCATCGCCTCGAACAGCGCTTCCCGGTCACGCCGATGGATATCGAGCAAAGCGACAAACATCGAGCTGTCGCCGACCTCGGGCTGGGGCAGCGCGTTGAGCCGGCCAAGGCTGTCATTGGCGGTGCGGCGGGCGCTGTCGACCTGCTGATTCAACATCTCGACACGACCGAAAAGCGTGAGATAGCGGCCTGTGTCCGCTTCGCGGCCCTCAGTGAAACCTGCGATGGGAGCGACATGCATCATATGGTCCGCCTCCTGTTTTACGTTGACGACCATGACCACGCGTCGTTTTCGATGCGTGGTCATGGTGAGCCTAACCCGCCACCCAAGATGAGCCAATACAAAACTAGACTAAAAATATCAAGTTTAAAAACATGACATTCCCACGTTCGGTCCGGGCACAATACAGACGTGCTGGAGAGTAGGAATGACGACCCAAAGGGGCTGTTGACTGAGGTGGCCTCGCGCGCTCCTATATGGACGCAGCTTGGGGTGGCTGCGCATGGGAGGAGCGGTCATGGCCGAGAAGGCTGAGCATAGTGACGAGGGTTTGACCGCCGAAGCGCGTCCGGCCACCAAGCAAGATGCGGACATTCTCGCCAAGCTGGTGAACATGGCCGGCCACGGGCTGCCGCTTTATCTCTGGACCAAGATGGCCGAAGGCGGCGACCCGTGGGAAGTCGGCCGCCAGCGGGCACGACGCGAAGAGGGCAGCTTTTCCTATCGCAACGCGGTTGTGCTGGAACATGGCAAGGTGTTGGCCTGCCTGATCGGCTATCCCATCGTACCAGCGCCCGCCGATCTCAATTCGCCTGACATGTTCGTGCCGATGAACGAGCTGGAGGCGATGGCCGTAGGCAGCTGGTATGTCAACGTGGTGGCAACGCTGCCCGAGGCACGCGGGCGCGGCTTCGGCTCCAGGCTGCTCGCCATGGCTGACGCGATCGCCGAGGCGACCGGCTGCACCGGAACCAGCCTGATCGTGTCCGACGCCAATGCGACAGCGCGCCACCTCTATGACAGCGCCGGCTACCGCGAAGTGGCGACGCGGCCGATGGTCAAGGAAGACTGGGACAATCCGGGCCAGAACTGGGTGCTGATGGTCAAGCCGTGAGGCCGCTTGGCCAAAATCCGCTCGAGCTTCGAGATCAACTCGACCCATGCATGGTCTTTCAAACATGGAATACTGCGACGACACGATGATGGCGTATGAGGCGACACGCCGGGTCTTCCGCCCAGGCGAGGCGCTGACATTCGACACCGCCTATCGGCTCGCCCATCTGCCCTTGGTGGCGCCAGGCCATGCCGATGCCATAGCACGCAAGGATGGGACCGATTATCTCAACGGAAAATATGCGGCACCACGTCATTCGCTGGTTTTGCCAATCGATGCCGGAGAACTCGGCCGGTCCGAGGCGTTTGGGCTGTTTGAAAAAGAGCTTCGCTCGTTTTCGTTCTGCGACAAGATAGAGTGGGTGCTTTGTCGCCAGCGCGCATCGAAGCTTCACGCGACAATCGTCAATGGCCTAACCGAGTTGGATATAGCGCATTGCTCGGACGCGGTTGCCACGGCGCTTGCACCACTGGGTGAACTTTCGGTACGGATCGGCGGACCATTTCTGGGCAGGTTCAACACCGGCAGGGTTTATCTGCCGGTGTATCCGGAATATCGCGACGGCGAGGATATATTCGCCTTGATCCAGGGCGCGTGTGGCGCTCGGCTGACCCGTTTTTACGTGGTCGGCTATTATCATTTTGCCTCGCCGCTCACTCCTGCCGAGACGAAGGATCTGGCAGAATTAGAGGACCGCTGGCGCGGTCGCACGATGGCCCATCTGCCTGTGAAATCACTCGCCATTCAATCGACCAATGACGATCTGGCGCTTTCCGCGCGGATCGTCACTACGATACCGGTTGCAGCCGCCAGCCACAGCCATAGAACTTGATTGCGCCAGAGCGCCGCCCCCGCTTGACGCTGGTTACGCGTTAAGCGCAAATCGCGGACAATTTCTCGGGAGCTTTCAAAAATGTCCGCTATCGGCCTTTCGCTGCTCGGTCTTTCGACCGTCATCTTCCTGATCGCGGCAATGGTGGCCAAGACCTGGGGCATCGAGCCGACGATCGGCAAGCTGGTGGTGACGCTGCTGCTTTATTCGCTCGGCAATCTGGTCATGCTGCGCCTGGTGCGCGATTTCGGCATGTCGGTGTCGTTCTCACTGTCGGCGGTGATCCAGCTGATCGCCGTCAATCTGGTGGCGATCGTTTATTTCGGTGAAAAGCTGAGTGGCATCCAGGGCATCGGCGTGGGGCTGGCGGTGGTGGCGGTTGCGCTGATCACGCTTGGGCCGGCACTGGCCGGGAAGTAGGCCAACGCATCCTTTCGACGTAGCGCTTGAGCGGACCAAAGTCCGATCCCGGCGAAGCTTTGGTCCGTCGCTGGGGCGTATGGGTCGCAGGACGCTCCACATCAGGAGAAGCCTGCGGCAGGGTGTTCCTTGCGGGAGAGCCAAGGCGCAGCCCGCCTGCGCCCACAGAAGGAACCTTATGATGCGTACAAGATCCTCCCTCTATCTTACCTTGCTCATGCTTCGCGCCTCGGCTGCCTTGGCGTTGACAGCAGTCCCGCTGCACCTGACTTTCGACGGCGCGATGCCCAAGCTGGTGGCTGCCGTTGCAATGGCCGACGATGACGATTCCGGCTCCGACGGTGGCGGTAGCGACGATGACGGCGGCAACGACAGCGATGATGACAATGGCAGCGACGATCACGACAATGACGACGACAACAGCGGCCCCGATCGTGATGACGACAGGGACGATAGTGATAACAACGACAATGATCGTGAACATGTGAACCCGGTCACCGGCGATCGGGTCGAGATCGATCGCAACGGCATCGAGGTCGTTCACCCTGATGGCACCAAGGAAGAACTCGAAAACGGTATCTACGAGATGGAGGACGCCAGAGGGCGCACCATCATCGAGCGTCGCGCGACGCCGGCGGATATCGCCCGCATGAACTTCCTCGCCAGCTAAGCAGCGGCCCAGAACTCAGGCGACAGGCTGGAAGGTGAAAGCCTTTCCAGCCTTCTTTTTTGCTGCCGACGAACCACCGCCCGATCAGAACGATGGCGCTCTATCCAGCGCGGTCCTGGGAATCGCGCAGCATCATTGCCGCTTCGGTGCGGTTGCGCACATTGAGCTTGGCCAGAACCCTGGTCATGTGGTGCTTGACGGTCTTTTCCTGCAGCTTCAGGCGGGCAGCAACCTCCTTGTTGGCCAGCCCGCTCGACACCAATCGAAGGATCTCGCCTTCGCGCGCCGTCAGCTGCCGCAACGGGTCGGCGTTCGGCTCGGCGGTCTGGATGGCCTTGAGGTCGGTGAGCAGCCGCGCCGACACCACCGGCGAGACATAGACCTCGCCGGCCGCGACATTGTGCAAGATCTCCGCCAGCATCTTCGAGCCCACCCCCTTCAGCACATAACCGCGAACGCCGTGGTTGAGTGCCGTGGTGACGTCGTCGCGGGTTTCCGAGACGGTGAGCATGACGATCTTCTGGCCTGGACGCAGGTCGAGGATGCCCTGCACAGCACTTAGTCCGCCGCCGGGCAGGCTGATGTCGAGCAGGAGTATCTCGGGCGCCACCTCACCGACGATGCGCAGCGCGTCCTCCGCGCTTGCGCCTTCACCGACGATCTCGAAGCCGCCGTGCTCGACGAGGCTGCGCGCCACGCCCTCGCGAAACAGCGGGTGGTCGTCGACGACGGCAAGGCGCAAGGGAGCGGTCATGACTGTTCCTTATCCTCGACATTGAGGGTGACGGCGACGCGGGTGCCGGCCGCTGATGAGGTCAACGAAAACAGGCCGCCAATACTTTCCACCCGCTCGCGCAAGCCGGCAAGGCCGAGCCGGTCGGTGCGAATGTCGGCAACGTCGAAACCCGGCCCCGCGTCGGACACGTCGACGGTAAGCTTGCCGGCGTTGGCCGCAACCGTGACCGCCTGGCCGCGCCCGCCAGCGTGACGGAAGGCGTTGTTGAGCGCTTCCTGGACGAAGCGGTAGATGCAGATCTTTTCATACGACGCCAATGCCAGTTCCGGCTGATCGCCGGACAGTGCCACCTTCGTGCCGGTGCGCTGCTCATGGGCGGAGACGGCGAGCGTCAGCGTCTCGCACAGGCTTGCCGCCTCGATCTGGGGCAGCACCAGCCCGCTGCAGATGTCTCTGATGTCGCGCATCGCCTCATCGAGCCGCGACTTGATGGCGTCGACCTCCTTGTCGCGCTCAGGCTGTGCAATGTTGGCGCCGGTGATGGCCTTGCTGTCCATCCTGAGCGCTGCGAGCGCCAGCAGCTGTGCTGGGCCATCATGCAGATCGGCGGCGATGCGGCGCAGATAGCTTTCGTTGAGTGCCGTGGCGCGACGCGACGCGCGCTGCACGCGCAGGCGCAGCGATGAATTCTGGGCGAGCAGTTCCTGTAGCTCGACAACGCGCTCCTCCAGGGCCCTGCGCTGGCTGTCAATGGTCTTGCTGCCGCGGAAGACGATGCCCCACAACAGCGCGAAGATCGCAAGCGTGGTGCCGGCGACGAACAGCCAGCTCGAAATGCGCGCGGCATTCAACGTCGAGCGAAACTCGTGGGCGATCTCGTAGAATTCGGACACCGCCACGACCTGGCCCGACCAGGGCTCGCGGACGGGATTGTAGATTTCCAGCAGCGGCAGGCCCGTCGCCTTGTCGAGTGCACTGTCGTCATCGTCAAGCTGGTTGAACTCGGCAACGACACGACCGTTCCAGGCAGCCTCCAGATTGGGCGAGAGCGGGAACTTGGCGCCAATCTGGCTGGCATCCTTGGAATAGAGGATGGTGCCGTCGCGGCGCCAGAGCCGGAACGAGACGATCTGATCGCCCAGTCCGCCCTGGTCGAGCGTCTCGTCGAGCGCGCGCTTGACGGTGTCGGTCAGCGTCAGGCTCCTGCGCATGTCGGGCAGGATCGGCGCTATGACGCCGTCGACATAAAGCGCGGTGGCGGTGGCATAATTGCGGGTGACGCCATCCTCGATGCGCGAGGTGACCCAATAGCCGGCAAGAAACATCGCAGCGAGCAGCACAGCGCCGCCGGCGATCAAAAACTGGATGGCAAGCGATTGCCCAGCCCAGGCCCGGCGAAGTCCTTCGATGATGCGCACCCTTCCTCCTCGTTGAAGGGATCATAGGGGCACGACGGCAGTTGTTGAATTGGGCTTCGGTCGACAAGCCCTCAGACTTTCGTCCGGTGGGTGAACGAAAAACGGCCGGCGGGAGAACCCGCCGGCCGTTTTTCTTGCGCTTCGATCAGACGGCGATCTTGCCGCCGCCCTGCCTGGTGATGGCAACGACAGCCGGGCGAACCGGCATGTCGGGCTTGAAGTCGGGCCAACGCGTCGACAGGTCCTCATAGTAGGACGGACGGCCGAAACCTTCCCAATCCTCGCCGCCATCGCCCGGATGCTGGACGGCGACGAAGGCGGTCTGGTCGTCGGGCGTGAAGAGCGGGCCGCACATCTCGGCACCGACCGGCACGCGGAAGAACAGTTTTGAGGTGGCCCTCGCCTCGCCTTCGGTGTCGACCGCCCACAGGCCGTCAGTGCGGCCGGTGGCCTTGGGCGAGTTACCGTCGGTGGCGACCCAGAGGCGGCCGGCGGAATCGACGGCGCAGTTGTCGGGCATGCCGAACCAGCCATTGTGGGTCGTCGAGGTCGAGAAGGAGGCGCCGACTTCGGCGACCGAGGGATCGCCGCATTTCAGCAGCACTTCCCACTTGCCCTTGATGGCGGTGAAATCACCGCCATCCTCGATCAGCTCGATGATGTGGCCGAAGGCGTTTTCGGCGCGCGGGTTGGCGGCATCGACCTGGTCGGCCTTGCGCTTGGTGTTGTTGGTCAACATGACATAGACCTTGCCGTTGACGGCATTGGGCTGGATGTCTTCGGGCCGGTCCATCTTGGTGGCGCCGAGCAGGTCGGCGGCGCGGCGCGTCTCGATGACCACGTCGGCCTGGCTTGTGAAGCCGGCATCAGCCGTCAGCGGCCCCTCGCCCTGGACCAGCGGCAGCCAAACGAACGAACCGTCCTCGGCGAACTTGGCGACATAGAGCGTGCCTTCGTCGAGCAGGTCGAGATTGGCGGCGCGGTCGTTGGGGTTGAACTTGTTCTTGGTGACGAACTTGTAGACATAGTCGAAACGCTCGTCGTCGCCGAGATAGAACACGACCCGACCGTCGGGCGCGACGATCGATTCAGCGCCTTCGTGGCGGAAGCGGCCAAGGGCGGTGCGCTTCTTCGGCACCGAGTTCGGATCCTGCACGTCGACCTCGACGATCCAGCCGAAGCGGTTGGGTTCGTTCGGCTCCTTGGAGACGTCGAAGCGGTCGTAGAACTTGAACCATTCATAGGTGCCTTCGGGCACACCGACGCGCTTGTAGTTCGCAGCTTCGCGGTGATCGGCCGGCAGCTCGCCGCCGAAATAGCCGTGGAAGTTTTCCTCGGCCATGATGTAGGTGCCCCAGGGCGTCACACCACCGGCGCAGTTGTTGACGGTGCCGAACACCTTGGTGCCTGACGCATCGGCATTGGTCTTGACGCGGTCGCTGCCGGCGGCGGGGCCTGTCAGCTGCATCTCGGTGGTGGAGGTGATGCGGCGGTTGAGCTTGCCGTCGCGCACGACCTGCCACTTGCCGCCTTCCTTGCGTATCTCGACAATCGAACCGCCATGGGCGGCCATCTCGATGTCGACGCGCTTCTGGTCAGCCGGGGCGACATCGACCTTGCCCTCGACGATCTTGACGATGCCGGGGAACATCAGGTGCTCGTTGGTGTATTCATGGTTGACGACCAACAGGCCATGCTCGGACGAGCCGTCGAGCTCGATGTAGCCGACATAGTCGTTGTTGTAGCCGAACTGCTTGGCTTGGGCTTCCGCGGTCTGGTTGAGCGGATCGAATTCGGGCGCATCAGTGAAGATCGGGTCGCCCCAGCGCAGCAGAACGTCGGCGTCATAGCCTGATGCAACATGGTGCTTGTCGTCGATGCCTGCCTCGATCTCGTCGAAAACGAAGGCGGACGCTGTGGCCGCGCGGGCGTCGTCGGCGAGCAGGATGGCGATGGGGCTGACGGTTGCGGCAATGGCCGAGACGGCGAGCGAGCCCTGCAGGAAGCCGCGGCGGGAGAAACGCCTGGCGATGATGTCGCCCATGGTGCGGTTGTCGGTCGGGTTGTGGCCGGGACCGTCATTCTCCTCGAGCATGGAAGTGCGGAATTTGTGATCGCCTGGAGTGTGCTGGTTCATTGTCTGACCTCTGGCTGGTGTTCGGCTTGGGGTTCGCCGAGACCGCTAATCGGACGAGATAACAGCAGCATGACAGTTTCGCCGGAAATCCGCCTTGGTTATAGAGCCTCAACGACGGGCAACAAACGAACGGCAGGGCGATGCGGCAGACTTTGTGGAACAGGATTGGATTTTCGCTGCTTGCGGCGGGCATCATCATCGCCGGCGGACTGTGGGGATTCGTCGCGCTTTCCGAAATCGCCCGCGACACCACGCCGCGTGCCTTCGACACCGGCATATTGCTGGCCTTCCGGGTGGCTGGCCAACCCGACATTCCTATCGGCCCGGCCTGGCTCGCCGATGCGATGCGCGACGTCACCGCGCTCGGCAGTGCCTCGGTGCTGATCTACATCACCGCGATCACCATCATTTTCCTTGCTATGACCAGGCGCTGGGGCCTGGCACTGTTCGTGTTTGTCGCCGTCGCCGGCGGACAGGTGCTGTCGAGCGTGCTCAAGCTCGGCATCGACCGGCCACGCCCCGACCTCGTGTCGCATCTGGCGGAGGTGCACACGATGAGCTTTCCGAGCGGACATGCGATGCTGTCAGCGGTGGCCTATCTGACGCTGGCCGCGCTTCTGGCGCGCTTCCTGCCGGGGCGCCCAACGACGGTGTTCGTCTTCGGGATCGCCGTGCTGACGACGCTGATGGTCGGCATCAGCCGGGTCTATCTCGGCGTGCACTGGCCCTCCGACGTGCTTGCCGGCTGGTGCGCGGGCTTTGCCTGGGCGACCTTGTGCTGGCTGGTCAGCCGCGCCCTGCTGAAGGACAAAGGCGCCGACCAGGGCATGCGCTAGATATCAATACTAATGCGTGAGACATCACCATGAATGTATGATACGCTCATTCCGCGGACAAAGACGGGAACGTTTGACGTGATCACAGCCGCACAGATGCGCGCCGCACGAGCGCTGGCAGGCATCGACCAGAAGACCCTCGCCGAAATGGCCGGGGTTTCTGTGCCGACGATCCAGCGCATGGAAGCAAGCGAGGGCGTGGTGCGCGGCGTGGTCGACACGCTGACCAAGGTCATCCAGGCGATTGAAAATGCCGGGGTGGAACTGATCGGCGAAAACGAGACCGGCGGCCGGGGCGTGCGCCTGAAGAAGACGGCCGCTTGAGCCTGACGATCCGCGAGAGATAGTCGCGACGGCGACCGCCGACAGTTTTGCCGACGATCCCGCCGCTTGCTGCGGAATGGATCATGGACGCAAACCCTGAATTGGCCCGACACAAGAAGCCGACATTCGCCGAGCTTTTCACGCCCAAGCTGGTGACGGTTCTGCGCGAGGGCTATGGCGCGGCCCAGCTCAGGGCCGATGCGATTGCCGGGCTGACTGTGGCGATCGTGGCGTTGCCATTGTCCATGGCGATCGCGATAGCCTCGGGCGTGTCGCCCGACAAGGGCCTGTTCACCGCGATCGTCGGCGGCTTCATCGTTTCGGCACTTGGCGGCAGCCGCTTCCAGATCGGCGGGCCGGCCGGCGCCTTCATCGTTTTGGTGGCAGCGACAGTGGCGCGCGAGGGCGTCGACGGCCTGATCCTCGCCACCATGATGTCGGGCCTGTTCCTGATGGCGATCGGCTATCTCAGGCTCGGCACTTACATCAAATTCATTCCCTATCCGGTGACCGTCGGCTTCACCGCCGGCATCGCCGTCATCATCTTCGCCAGCCAGCTCAGCGAAATGTTTGGGCTGACGCTCACCGGCAAGGAGCCCGGCGCGCTGGTGCCCAAGTTGACGGCGCTGGCGCAAGCCGCAAGCACGATCAATGTTTCGGCGGTGACCGTGACAGTGCTGACCATCGGCACGATCCTTGTGCTCAAGCGCTGGCGGCCAAGCTGGCCGGGCATGCTGATCGCCGTCGGCGTGGGCTCCATCGCTGTGGCCTTGCTGGCACTGCCGGTGGAGACCATCGGCACGCGTTTCGGCGGCATCCCGCGCAGCCTGCCATGGCCTGCCCTACCCGTCTTCAGCGTCGACAAGGCGATAGCAGTGCTGCCGGATGCGGTGGCCTTCGCGCTTTTGGGCGCCATCGAGTCGCTGCTGTCGGCGGTAGTCGCCGACGGCATGACCGGCCGGCGCCACCGCTCGAACTGCGAACTGGTGGCGCAGGGTTTCGCCAATATCGGTTCGGCGCTGTTTGGCGGCATCTGCGTCACTGGCACCATCGCCCGCACCGCGACCAATGTGCGGGCAGGCGCGCATGGGCCGGTATCAGGCATGCTGCATGCGCTGTTCCTGCTCGCCTTCATGCTGATCGCAGCACCGCTGGCGAGCTACATTCCGCTCGCAGCCCTTGCCGGCGTGCTGGCTGTTGTTGCCTGGAACATGGTCGAGCGGCAGGCGTTCGCCACCCTGATCCGCTCGTCATGGGGCGACGCGCTGGTGCTGATGGTGACCTTCCTGCTGGTGGTGTTCCGCGACCTGACCGAGGGCATCGTCGTTGGCTTCGCGCTCGGCTCGGTGTTGTTCATCGACCGCATGGCCAAAAGCATCGCGGTGGAGAGCGACCAGCCGCTTGTGCAGGAAGATGTCGCGGATGCCACCAACGGCAGCCGCCACGCCTATGAGGCGAGCGATGCCGGCGACGCCGACACCATCATCTACCGCATCTCGGGCGCGTTCTTCTTTGGCGCGGCCTCGACCGTGGGGGCTGTGCTCGACCGCATCGCCGACCAGCGCAAGAACTTCATCCTCGACTGTTCGGGCGTGCCGTTCCTCGACTCGACGGCGGCCAACGTTCTGGAGGGCGCCGCACGCAAGGCGAGTCATGCGGGCGTTCGCTTCTTCATCACAGGAGCGTCGCCGCAGGTGCGGCGGATGCTGATCAACCACGGCGTCAAGCGACCCCATGTCAGCTACGCAGCGACGGTGAAGGACGCGCTCGACCTGCTCAAGGCTGAGGCGACATTGGCGCGCTAACGCCGGCCTGCTCCTGATCGCCCCAGCTGACCTGCTTGTAGTCGAAGCCATATTCCAGCGTCGGCTTGACGATGCGGAAATAGGGCGACAGGTCGAAGTCGCGCGGGGTGTAGAGCGAGTGGTGGCGGATATGCATGATCTCGCGGCGCATGTAGTTCGACTGGGCCGAGGCGCGGCCGGGCGCGCGGGTGATCTCGGGCAGGATCGGATAGCGGATCTCGCCATAGGCTTCGGCGATCATCGTCGAGCAGATGGCGCGGGTCGGGTCGCCCGAGCCGAAGGCGATCATGCGCCGGCGCCAGCGCACCGGCACCGGGGGCCTTGGAATGAAATAGCGCAGCATGTCGAAGATGTTCTTGAGGTCGTATTTCAGGCCCAGGCGCTGGATCATGAAGCTGACGACGTGGTCGCGGTCCTCCGGCGACAGGCCGTTGGCGCGGCAGATGCGGGTGTTGTAGGTGCGGTATTTCGACAGCGGCACGGCAACGCAGCCCTGGCCGAGATTGACCTCGATGAGACGTGGCCGCTCGGAACCGTCTTCGGGCTCCGGCAGCGCATCGCCGACATAAAGTGCCGAATGCGACCAGGTCGACTGGGTCAAATATTTGATGACAGCCGAAATGCGCTGGTTGCCCTCGATCAGCAGGATGTCGCCCGGCTCAAGCGTTCGGCGCAGCGTTTCGGGATCGGACGGCGTGTAAGGCTCGTAGCCGGACGATTCCACCTGCAGGCGTGAAGCAAGCCAGCGGCCGATGCGGTCGAGCAAGGGGTCGGTCTTCTCAGTCATGACGCAAAGGACGTAACATGACGTGGATGGGCCGCGCCAGTCGGCGAACTATTCGTTGCCAGGAACCTCGGTCGCCGCGGCAAGGTCGTCACGGCACTTGCTGGCGAGCTTGCGTACCGTGCGCCTGGGCTTGTCTTCGAACAAATCCGCGGCATCGGCGAGGCACAGCTTGCGCAAAGCCTTTTCCGAGCGCTTGAGCAGCCGCAGCAGATGCTTCGGTTCGGCACCGTCGAACGGCGCTTCGCGTGCCTCGATCAGCGCGCGCATGACGAAGACGTCGTGCAGTTCGCCCAGGCTTTCGCCAAGCGCGTCGACGCGCGCGCGGCGCGGCTTGACCGGCGATGGCCACAGCTTGCGCAGCAAGGAGAGATGGTCGGCATGCGTCTTCACCGCCTTGCGCAGGTCGTGGAAGTCGTCAGGCTGGCCACGCTCGCGGGCATGGCCCAGCGCCTTGCGGGCGCGGCGCAATGTGGCCAGCGCGCCGTCGGCCAGCACATCGGCGGCATTCTCCGGCAGATCGGGAAGCGAAAGCGTTTGGAGTGCGGCGAGGCCTGCCTGGCATTCGGCAACCGCGTTGTCGAGAACAGCGCCAAGCCCGGTCTCGCCATAGGCGCTCCCAGTGCGATGGCGCGCCAGCATCGCGCGGATACCGGCGAGGCCGGCGGCGTCCGCCTCGTCAGGGAAATCGGCGATCAGCCTGTCGATGGTCTCGATCAAGGCCGTTGCCTGGCGCGGGCCGGCGATCGACTTCGACATGTCGCGAAAACGGTCGTTTTCGGCGCGGCAGAAGGCCTCGTCGCCCGGGCGAACGAGGCGCAGCAGCGCGCGCAGTGCCTTGATGCGCTTGCGGGCGCTGTGCAGGGCCTTTTCGGGACTGTCGCGGGCGGTGTTCAGATGCGTGACGATCTTGTCGATCTCCTCGCCGGCGATGCGGCGAACCTCTAAGGTCAGCGGCAACAGGGGATCGATGCGAAAGCTCATGCAGCAGCCTCCGGGACATCGCTGAGCGCAAGCGACGCGTTGTAGTAGCGCGGGTCGCCAGTGACCTCCTGGCCGATCCACGCCGGCAGCTCCGAAGCCGGAACATCCTCGGGCGATTCGAGTTCGGCGATGACCAGCCCGCTCAGTTCGCCGCCAAAGACATCGACCTCATAGAGACGGCCATGATGGCTAACATGGTGGCGTGTCTTCTCGATGACACGGCCTACGGCGAACTCCTGCATCTCCTCGGCTTCGGCCAGCGGCACCTGATACTCGAACTCGTCGCGCTCGCGGCCCCTGGAGCCGAATTTGAGGGTGAGCGTCGCCACCTCGCCATCTGCGATGCGCAGACGAACCGAACGTCCGTGGTTGGAAGCCAGATAGAACTGCCGGATTTTGATCTCGGCTTCGACAAGGCTCCGCCATTCCGGTCCCGTTACCAGGAACTTGCGTTCGATTTCCTTTGCCATCCCAGCAGTAAAGCGCGGCCCAGCGTGCGGCGCAACATCGATCTTGACTTTAATCAATCGATTGATTAAATTTACTGCATGAGCAAGGCACAGATCCCGCAAACGACGTCGGCAGCCGATGCCACCCGCATGGCGCTGGTGCTGGCAGCGCTGAAGCTGTTCGGCCGCCAGGGCTTCGAGGGTACGTCGACCCGCGAGATCGCCACTTCAGCCAACGCCAATATCGGCTCGATCGCCTATCATTTCGGCAACAAGGAAGGCCTGAGGCTTGCCGCCGCCGACTACATCGTCGCAACGATCCAGACCATCGCGGGACAGGCGCTCGGCAACACGACACAGGCCCAGCCACTGCCGGTTACCCCTGAAGAAGCCGAGGCCCAGATCGAAGCAGCGATCGAGCGCATGGTCGGCTTCATGGTCGCCCGCCCCGAGGCCGGCGAGATCGTGCAATTCGTGCTGCGCGAGCTGTCGATGCCGACCGATGCGCTCGACCGCATCTACACCGGCGTGTTCGAGCCGGTACACCGCAGGCTGTGCCAGCTCTGGGCGGCGGCGACCGGCGATGAAGCCGAGAGCGAGCGCACACGCATCTCCGTGTTCATGATGATCGGCCAGGTGCTCTATTTCCGCATCGCCCGCGCCGCTGTCCTGCGCCGCATGGGCTGGGCGGATGTCGGCCCGCCCGAAGCGGCCAAGGTCATCGGCATCGCCAAGGAAAACGTCGCAGCCATCATTGCCGCCCGGAAGGCAGGAAAGCCATGAGCATTCTTTGTTCGATCCCGTTTGCCGCCGCGCTGTTTTCGGCCTGTGCCGGCCCAGCGCCCTTGGCTGTCGGTTATGTCGAGGGCGATTATGTCTTGCTTGCGCCTATCGAGGTGGCGCAGGTGAATTCGATCGCCGTCAAGCGCGGCGACCGCGTCGAAGCAGGCAAGCCCGTGGTGCTGATGGAAGCGGCCGACGCCAACATTGCCGTCGCGCAGGCCGAGGCCGCACTGGCGCAGGCGAAGGCTCTGCTTGCCGACCTCAAGATCGGCAAGCGGCCCGAAGAAATTGCCGTGCTCGAAGCCACCGTGCGCTCGGCCCAGGCCCAGGTCGACGAGACGCAGCGCACCTTGACCCGCACGCAGGATCTGACCAGGCGCGGCGTCGCGACCCAGGCGCAGCTCGACGATGCGACCACGCAGCTCGAAGTCGCCCAGGCAGCCATCGGGCAGGCCACGGCCAATCTTGCTGTCGGCCGCCTGCCAGCCCGCGTCGAGACGATCAATGCCGCCGAAAACGCCGTGAAGGTGGCCCAGCAGCAGCTGAGCCAGGCTCAGTGGCGCCTGTCGCAACGTACCATCGCGGCGCCCGCACCGGGCCGTGTCACCGACGTCATCCGAAATCCCGGCGACCTTGCCGGCCCTTCGGCGCCGGTGCTGGAGATGCTGCCGGACGGTGCGGTCAAGCTGACGGTCTTCATTCCCGAAACCGATTTTTCCAAGGTCAGCATCGGCACCCGGCTGGCGGTGCGCTGCGACGGCTGCCCGGACGGGCTGACGGCGAAGGTCAGCTATGTCTCGCCCGATCCGGAGTTCACCCCGCCGGTGATCTACTCGCTCGAAAACCGCCAGAAGCTTGTCTACCTCGTCGAGGCACGTCCCGAGGACGCCAACTCGGTGTTGCAGCCGGGGCAGATCGTGGATGTGGCGATAGCAGAGAGCGAATAGGGAGTAGTGAGCGGGGGAATGAGCCGGGTTCCGAGATGACTATCGCAGTCTTCACTACTCCCTATTCGCTACTCCCTATTCGCTTCGCTGCCGGAGGCAGCGCAAAATGAACGCCATCGAAGTCAAGAACCTGGTCAAGCGCTACGGCGACAAGACAGTCGTCGACCACGTCACCATGACGGTGGCCGAGGGCGAGATTGTCGGCTTCCTCGGTCCCAACGGCTCGGGCAAGACCACCACCATCCGCATCATGTGCGGGCTGCTCACGCCCGACGAGGGCGAAGGCCAGGTGCTGGGTCACGATTTGCGTACCGACGCGCTGAGGATCAAGCGCGAAGTCGGCTACATGACGCAGAAGTTCTCGTTCTACGAGGACCTGACGATTGGCGAGAACCTCGAATTCGTCGCCCGGCTCTACAAGCTGAGGCCGGTCGAGGAATATGTCGCCAGAACGCTCGAAGAGCTCGGCCTGACCAGCCGACGCGACCAGCTCGCCGGCACGCTGTCGGGCGGCTGGAAGCAGCGCCTGGCGCTCGCCGCTTGCATCATGCACAAGCCCAAGCTGTTGCTGCTCGACGAGCCGACGGCCGGCGTCGACCCCAAGGCGCGGCGCGAATTCTGGGACGAGATCCACCGCCTCGCGCGCGGCGGTCTGACAGTTCTGGTGTCGACCCACTACATGGACGAGGCCGAGCGCTGCCACCGCATCAGCTACATCTCCTATGGCAAGATGCTGGCGACAGGCACCGTCGAGGACGTGGTGCGCAATGCCGGGCTGACCACTTTCGTGGTGTCGGGGCAAAGGCTCGACCTTGTCGCTACCGCGCTGGAAGGCCGCCCGGGCATCGACCAGGTCGCGCCCTTCGGCGCCACGCTGCATGTCGTCGGCTCGGACCGGGGCAAGCTCGAAGCGGCCCTTGCCGACATACGCGGCCAAGACGGCGTGACCGTCGAGCCGGGCGAGACCAGCCTGGAAGACGTGTTCATCCAGTTCATGGCTGGCTCCAAGGACAACATGTCATGAAGAGCATCAGCAACGGGTTTTTCTCCTTCGCGCGGCTTGGCGCGCTGCTGATGAAGGAGTTCATCCAGATGCGGCGCGACCGCATCACCTTCGCCATGATGCTGGGTGTGCCGTTGATGCAGCTCGTGCTGTTTGGCTTTGCCATCAACAGCGATCCCAAGAGCCTGCCGGCGGCACTGCTCGCCATGAACAACGACCAGTACACCCGCGCCATTGTCGCTGCCCTGCAGAACACCGACTACTACCGCTTCGACCATGTGGCTGCGACCGCCGCGGAGGCGGAGGAACTGATGGCCAGCGGTGCCGTCGCTTTTGTCGTCACCATCCCGGCCGATTTCGGCCGCCGGGTTTCGAGCGGCAATTC
This sequence comes from Aminobacter sp. GW821-FHT11F06, assembly GCF_058808215.1. Taxonomy (NCBI): domain Bacteria; kingdom Pseudomonadati; phylum Pseudomonadota; class Alphaproteobacteria; order Hyphomicrobiales; family Phyllobacteriaceae; genus Aminobacter; species Aminobacter sp. GW821-FHT11F06. The sequence goes on from NZ_JBXARL010000002.1 coordinate 365,106, forward strand.
GCCCCAGATCCTGATCGAGGCGGATGCCACCGATCCCTCCGCGTCGAGCGGAGCGGTGTCGACGCTCGGCACTGTCGCCAGCCAGGCGCTGCTTCGGGCGCAAGGCATGCAAGCTGCGGCCGCCGAGACGGCCAAGGGCCAGCTCGAGGTCGTCGTGCACCGCCGCTACAACCCCGAGGGCATCTCGCAATACAACATCGTGCCCGGCCTGCTCGGCGTCATCTTGCAGATGACCATGGTGATGATGACCTCGATGGCGCTGACGCGCGAAACCGAGCGCGGCACGATGGAAAACCTGCTTGCCATGCCGGTGAGCCCGGCCGAGATCATGCTCGGCAAGGTGCTGCCTTACCTGGTGGTCGGCGCGGTCCAGGTCACGGTCGTGCTGATCGCGGCGAAGCTATTGTTTGCCATCCCCTTCATCGGCTCGCTGCCGCTGCTGTTGTCGGCGATCCTGGTTTTCGTGCTGGCGCTGGTGCTGCTCGGCTACACCATCTCGACTGTTGCCCGCACGCAGATGCAGGCGATGCAGCTGACCTTTTTCTTCTTCCTGCCATCGATCCTGCTGTCGGGTTTCATGTTCCCCTATCGCGGCATGCCCGACTGGGCGCAGGCGCTGGGCGAGATCCTGCCGCTGACGCATTTCCTGCGCATCATCCGCGCCGTCATGCTGAAGGGCGCGGAATTCCCGGCGATCGCCACCGAAGTCGGCATTCTCGGCCTGTTCGTCATATTCTTTGCCGGGCTGGCGCTGTTCAGGTTCCGCCGCACACTCGACTGATCTTCTTTACCGGCAATTGCTCTGATAGCCTGCAGCCTCCGAACGGAGAGTGCGACATGCTTCGCGGCGGAATTGGGCTTGGAGTGGCGCTTTGGGTCATGGCCTTGCTTGGCCCAGCGGTAGCGTCCGACCTTTACACGACCCAGACCATCACCAGCGGCACCGCGCCTGAGCGCCGCGACATCGGCTTTGCCCAGTGCCTGCGCGACGTGGTGGTGAAGGTGACGGGCGACAGCCGGCTGCTCAACGAGCCGCGCGTGACAGAACAGGCCAGGCATGCCGGCGACCTGATCGCCAGCCATACATTTCGCGATCGCATGGGCGGCATCCCGCTCCATGACGAACAGGGCAGCTACGACAGGCCGCATGACCTGACCTGCGTCTTTGACGCGCAGAAGCTCGATGCGTTTTTGAAATCGCTCGGCCGCGAGCCGTGGCTCAAGCGTCCACGGCTCGTCGCCGTCATTGGCATTCGCGACATGAAGGGTGTCGAGAGCATGCTTGCCGGCGACAGTGCCGGTCCGCGCGACCGGGACATGCTGACAGCGCTCGCGCGTGCCGCCGACAGACTGGCGTTGCCGCTGGTGGTGCCCAGCCAAATACAACTATCGCAGGCAGGGTTGAACACCAGGACATTGGCGGCAGCCGACTCCGCGCGGCTCAACACATTGGCCAAGATGGCCAGTGGCGACGTCGCGCTTGCCGGCACCATCACGTGGAGCGACAAGGACCTCGGCTGGGTCGCCAAATGGCGGACGGAAGCCGATGGCGAAAACCAAAGCTGGGGCATTTCTGGTGTCGGCTTTGACGACGCTTTCCGCAATGCCGTTGCCGGCGCGGCGCAAGTGCTGTCGGGGAACGGCGAGCCGTAGGGGCGATTTGCCTTTCGTTCACCCGCGCCCCGCCCCTTCGACAGGCTCACGGCCTCCAGGCGTTCGTCGCTAGAAAAGCCAAATCGTTGGCTTTTCTAGCCCTACGGCCAACGCACCTCACCCTAGCAACGACCGCACCCGTTTCTCGCCACCTGCCTTGCGCCAGGCGTTGAAGCGGTGCGTGGCAGCGGCAAACGAGATCTTCATGGCGCGCGCCACCGAGTAGCGCGAATTGCCCTCGTCGAACATGCGGTAGCAGCATTCCACGCCATCCGGGGTCAGCTTGCCGTCGCAGGTCTTGTTGTGCGGATTGGCCGGATCGAACTGCTCGACATGCGGCTCGAGCATGCCCTTGAGGCGCTGCAAATCGGCTTCGATGCTGGCGATCAACTCGAGCACGGGCTTGGGGTCGAAGTGTTGGGTCTGCTGCTTTGCCGCCATCGGGACATCCTTCTATCAGCTGAGATTAGGCTATATAGCCAAACATTTCGCTATAACAAGAAGCTGCACCACATCGGCAAAACGATGCGGCAAAAAAGTCGCGCACAGCCTCGCGCATTGACCTGAAAGCACCGACAATCTAGTTTAGAATCATTCTAAACTTAGGGACTTTTCTCATGTTATCCCGTGTCTTCGGCTTTGGCCGCCGCGCCTTCGATTCCCTGTCCGAGCAAGAGATTCTCGCTCTCGCCATCTCATCGGAAGAAGATGACGCCCGCATCTACCGCGCCTATGCGGATGGGCTGCGCGACGAGTTTCCGCAATCGGCCAAGGTGTTCGATGCCATGGCCGAAGAGGAAGACGGCCATCGCGCCGCGCTGATCGAAATGCACCAGGCTCGCTTCGGCGAGCGCATTCCGCTGATCCGGCGCGAGCATGTGCGGGGCTATTACGAGCGCAAGCCCGACTGGCTTGTGCGGCCGCTCGGCATCGACAAGGTGCGCGACCAGGCCGAAGCGATGGAGCAGCAGGCCTATCGCTTCTACGTCGAGGCGATCAAGCGCACCAGCGACGCCTCGACCCGCAAGCTGCTTGGCGACCTTGCGGCGGCCGAACAGAGCCACGAATCGCTCGCCCACAAGCTCGGCGACAAGCATGTGCCGGAGGATGTGAAGCAAGAAGAGGCGGCCGGCGAGCGCCGGCAGTTCATCCTGACCTATGTCCAGCCGGGCCTGGCCGGGCTGATGGACGGCTCGGTGTCGACGCTGGCGCCGATCTTTGCCGCGGCCTTTGCCACCCAGGACACCTGGCAGACATTTCTCATCGGCCTGTCGGCGTCGGTCGGCGCAGGCATCTCGATGGGCTTCACCGAAGCAGCGCATGACGACGGCAAGCTTTCGGGTCGCGGTTCGCCGCTCAAGCGCGGCCTTGCCTCCGGCATCATGACCACGGTCGGCGGCCTGGGCCACGCGCTGCCCTATCTGATCCCGCATTTCTGGACTGCGACGACGGTCGCAGCGATCGTGGTGTTCTTCGAGCTGTGGACCATCGCCTATATCCAGAACCGTTTCATGGAGACACCGTTCCTGCGTGCCGCCTTCCAGGTGGTGCTCGGCGGCGCGCTCGTGCTTGCGGCAGGCGTTTTGATCGGCAACGCGTAAACCCCAGCGCTGCCCCTCATCCGCCTGCCGGCACCTTCTCCCCGTAAGGACGGGGAGAAGGGACACTGCCGCAACGCTGACGCCCCCTCTCCCCGTTCTTACGGGGAGAGTAAGGGTGAGGGGCCGTGCTGACCTTCCCGATCACGGGACGATCCGCTCGGCATGCGGCCCCGAAGCCAGCTTCAGGAAGATGCGGTCCTCCTTGAGGATGAACTTTTCGCGCTTGGCGAACTGGTAGTTCTCGCGTCCGAGCGGGTCGGCCGCAAGCCGCGCACGATAAGCCTCGTAGGCGGCGAGATTTTCGATGTTGTAGATGCCGTAGGCGGTCGTTGCCGACCCCTCATGCGGCGCGAAATAGCCGATCAGGTCGGCGCCGCAGCGCGGGATCGCCTGGCCCCAGTTGCGGGCATATTGCTCGAAGGCCGCCTTGCCGAACGGGTCGATCTCGTAGCGGATGAAGCAGGTGATGGTCATTTTGGTCTCCGTGATGTGTTGGCAATGGTTTGGCCGGCATCGAAGCGTGCGACCGAACTCCTGTGGCAGGCTAGCGCCAGAAGGGTTTTGCGCTTTCGCGCTCGACGTCGCGGCGGGTCAGACCGATGTCATCAAGCTGTTCGTCGGTCAGTTCGGAAAGGTCGAGCCGCTGCAGATGGCGATCGTAGCCGCGAGCAAAGAAGCTGAGCACACGGCCAAGCGCCCCAAGGGTCAGGCGTTTCGGCCCAGTTGCCAGTTTGGCGGCGAGTTCGGTTTTCATCGTCATGGCGCGCTCCTTTCTCTGGTCGGAGAATACGCGTTGCCTGACGAGAATGCTTCGACTACCATCGAACCATGGAGGTAGTGCTGCCATGAAGGAAGGTCCCGATATCGCCCGTATCGCCAGCCTGGTCGGCGACCCGGCGCGTGCGAACATGCTGACCGCGCTGATGGATGGTGGCGCGCTGACGGCAAGCGAACTGGCGCTGGAAGCAGGTGTGAGCCTGCCCACGGCAAGTTCGCATCTCGCCAAGCTGATGGACGGCAAGCTGTTGACGGTGGCGAGCCAGGGCCGGCATCGCTACTTCGCGCTTGCCGGCACAGAGGTTGCGGCGATGATCGAAGCGATCAGCGGCGTCGCCGCTCATTCGGGGCCGCAACGCGCCCGGCCAGGCCCGCGCGACAAGTCGATGCGCGAAGCCCGCGTCTGCTACGACCACCTTGCCGGCGACCATGCGGTGGCGGTGTTCGACCGCTTCGTTGCCGAAGATATCATCGTGCGCGACAACGATACGGTGCGGCTCGGGCCGGCCGGGCAGAGCTTCTTCGCGGACGTCGGCATCGACACGTCGAAGCTTGGCCATTCGCGCCGGCCGATGTGCCGCGCTTGCCTCGACTGGAGCGTTCGTCGCTCTCATCTCGCGGGATCGCTTGGTACCGCGATCCTCGACAAGATCATCGCCGAGAAATGGGCACGCCGGCCGGCCGGCAGCCGGGTCGTCGAATTCACCCCGCCCGGACGCAAGGCGTTCGAAAAACTCTTCCTTGCCTGACGGCAAAATCCGCCGTCAGCGGCCGGTTCGATGTAACCGCGCCTGAAACCTGTGGATAGTTTCGCGGCAATATGCGGATACTTGCGTGGCGCAAAAGACACATCTTAACCAATGCCGCCCGGAATGGCCTAAATGCCTAGAAAAGAACGCAATTCAGCCGCGATCGGGCGCATTTTCACACGAAGATTAACATCGCGTTCACCGAAGATTCACAACCGCCGACTATGATCGCTTCCACGTTCGGGACGAGCCCCGAAGGGACAGGGATAAGAACAATGGCTATCTGGAACCACCTCACTCACGCCGCTGTGGCGTTTCGCGAATTCATCGCTCCGACTTACCGCCCCGAGCGCCACTATATGCGTGGTCCCGGCCCGGCCTGCGCGCGCCGCACCACCACGCTCCAGGCACGCGTGACGTTCCACTGATCATGACTGTTACCGGACGTCACGAAAGCCGCATCGCTCGGCCTGCCAGCGATCACCGCTCGACCACCTTGCGCGGCGAACGCCGGGCGATTGCTTCGACCCGCCTCTAAGGCGCGGCCAAGCCTGCCGGGGGCTCAAGCCCGGCTGCATCATAAACAAAATGAAGCTTTGGAGCGCCGCATCTTTGCGGACGCGGCGCATGACCAATTCCGTTGATCAGAGACCGGGGCGCGCCGTCACCACATCTCGTGGCTGGCGTTGAGGTCCCTGATGACGGGGATTTCGCGCTGTGCCGCGCAGACGCGCTCGATGTTCGGCCAGGTTGCAGCGACCTTGCCAGCCTCGGGGTGCCAGTGGGCAAGCATCAGCAGATAGACGTCGGCGACGGACATGCGCTCGCCGGCGAGCCAATCGCGGCCTTCGAGTGCTGCGTCCAGAATACCAAAACCGCGGTCAAACTCGGCGACGGCTGCCACCTTCACCGCTTCGGTACCTTGTGGGTCGGCGGTGTAGCGCTGCGCATAGTAAAAACGCAGGATTGCCGGATACATCACCGACGACAGGAAAGTGAGCCAGCGCAGGAACTCGGCCCGGCCCGGCGCATCCACTGCGGGTGCCAGCCGTGCGTCGGGATGGCGCTCGGCGATCAGCTGGCATATGGCAGCCGACTCTGTCATCGCATGGCCGTCCGGCAGAACCAGCGCCGGCACCTGGCCGAGCGGGCTGATGTTGCGGAATTCCGCCGGCGGCTCGGCGCCCTTGATCACCTCAATGCGTTCGAAGGGCACGCCCGCCAGTTCGAATGCCGCCTCAACGACAAAGCCGCCGCTGCCGCCGCGCGTGTAAAGTCTGTACATTCTCGTCCCCCAGCCGGATCCCCAGCGGCGGATATGACACGGTCCCGCCACGCGCCTCAAGCCAAGCCAGCGCCCGCCAGAGCTGATTTTCCACCGGTCCAGCCAGCCAATTCTTTGTGCCAGGCTCGCGCTCGCCAAAAAATTCTGCTGACCTGTCGAAATCCGCTTTTGTCAGGCGACTTTCGTTTGGCCCGCGACGATGCGGCCTGGAAAACTCAGGAGATGACAATGCAGTACATGCTTCTACTCCACCACGATGATGCGCCGTTCGTTTCAGCAAGCCATAGCGAGCAGGAAAAGATGTCCGCGCCCTACATGGCCTACAACGAAGCATTGATCAAAGCCGGTGCGATGGTGTCTGGCGAGCGCCTTCAGGGCCCTTCGACCGCCACCACCGTGCGCGTGCGCAACGATAAGACCGAGGTGCTCGACGGACCGTTTGCCGCGACCAAAGAGCAGCTCGGCGGCTTCTACATCATCGAGGCGCCCGATCTCGATGCGGCCATTGGCTGGGCGGCGCGCTGCCCGGGCGCCAGCTATGGCACCATCGAAGTGCGGCCGATCTGGCCGATCCGCTAAGGCATGACCGGCAGCGCCGAACAGGCTCGGGCGGCGGCGGAAGCCGCTGCCCGGCAAAGTTATGGCAGGCTCGTCGCCTATCTGGCGTCGCGCACCCGCGATGTCGCGGGTGCCGAGGACGCGCTCGCCGACGCCTTTGCCGCGGCTCTGTCCCGATGGCCTGACACAGGCGTGCCGGACCATCCCGAGGCCTGGCTTCTGACGGTGGCGCGGCGGCGCTCGATCGACCAGCAGAGGCGGCGCATGACCGGCGAGGCCGGCCAGGCCCATCTCAGGCTGATCGGCGAAGAACTGGAACAGGAGATGGCGCGCGAGAAATTTCCCGATGACCGGCTTGGCCTGATCTTCGCCTGCGCCCATCCGGCGATCGAGGCAGGCGTGCGCGCACCGCTGATCCTGCAGACAATCCTCGGCTTTGATGCTGCGACCATCGCCTCGGCGTTCCTGGTTTCGCCTTCGACCATGAGCCAGCGCCTGGTGCGGGCCAAGTCGCGCATCAAGCAGGCCGGCATTCCGTTTCGCATCCCCGAGACGGCGGAACTCGGCGAAAGGCTCGCCACAGTGCTGGAAGCGATCTACGCCGCTTTCGCCGAAGGCTGGGCCGATGCCAGCGGTGCCGAATCCCGGCGGCGCAACCTGGCCAGCGAAGCCATCTGGCTCGGCCGGCTGGTGGTGCAGCTGATGCCGGACGAGCCGGAGGCGCTCAGCCTTTTGTCGCTGATGCTCCATGCCGAGGCGCGCCGCGCCGCCCGCCGCGATCCCGAAGGCGCCTTCGTGCCGCTCAGTGAGCAGGATACGCTGTTGTGGGACGCGGAGTTGATTTCCGAGGCGGACGCGCTACTGCAGCGCGCCGGTGCCTTCGACGGCATCGGCCGCTACCAGATCGAGGCGGCGATCCAGTCGGCGCATGCGGCGCGGCGTTTTGCCGGCAGCACCGACTGGGCGGCGATCGCCATGCTTTATGCCGGCCTGATGACGATCTCGGCCTCGCCGGTTGTCGCCGTCAACCATGCGGTGGCGGTGGCTTATGCGGATGAGCCGGCGCGGGGCCTATCCCTGCTCGACGCCATCGACGATGCCAGGCTCAGCGAATATCAGCCCTATTGGGCAGCGCGCGCCGAACTGCTGTCGCTGGCCGGCGATCTCGTGGAGGCCGACAAGGCCTATCAGCTCGCCATCGGCCTTGAGACCGACCAGGCCGTGCGAGACTTCCTCGAACAAAAGCGGGCGGCTGTCGCTGGGCGGTGAGTGTGTGAAATACCCCCACCCCTAACCCCTCCCCACAAGGGGGAGGGGAACTTCGTGGCGCCTCGGCTCCGAGGCAACTGCGAAATCGAATGCGAAAGCGATGCTGAAAAGTCCCCCTCCCCCTTGTGGGGAGGGGTTAGGGGTGGGGGTCGATTTTGGTGAAGAGAATTACCCGCCCAAACCCTCGAACAGTACCGTCGAGAGATACCGCTCTGCGAAGGACGGAATGATGACGACGATGTTCTTGCCGGCGTTTTCCGGGCGTGAGCCGACGATGATGGCGGCTTGAAGGGCGGCACCCGAGGAGATGCCGACCGGCACGCCTTCGAGGCGGGCGACAAGCCGGGCGTTGGCCACCGCGTCCTCGTTCGAAACCTTGACGATCTCGTCATAAACAGTGGTGTCGAGCACCTTGGGTGCGAAACCGGCGCCGATACCCTGGATCTTGTGCGGGCCGGGCTGGCCACCCGACAGAACCGGCGAACCTTCCGGCTCGACCGCAACGACATGGAGCGAAGGCTTGCGCTTCTTGATGACCTGGCCGACGCCGGTGATCGTGCCACCGGTGCCGATGCCGGCAACGAGGATATCGATCGAGCCTTGGGTGTCGTTCCAGATTTCTTCCGCCGTCGTCTCGCGATGGATTTCGGGGTTGGCCGGGTTTTCGAACTGCTGCGGGATGATCGCGTCGGGAATGGTCTGCGCCAGTTCCTCGGCCTTGGCGATGGCGCCCTTCATGCCCTTGGCGCCTTCGGTCAGCACCAGTTCGGCGCCGAGCAGCGCCAGCATCTTGCGGCGCTCGATCGACATCGTCTCGGGCATGGTGAGGATCAGCTTGTAGCCCTTGGCGGCGGCGGCGAAGGCGAGCGCTATGCCGGTATTGCCCGATGTCGGCTCGATCAGCGTGCTCTTGCCGGGCGTGATGCGGCCATCGGCCTCAAGTGCTTCGATCATGGCGACGCCGATGCGGTCCTTGACGCTGCCGATCGGATTGAAGAATTCGAGCTTGGCGATGAGGTTCGCCACCACGCCCTTTTCCCCCGCGAATTTGTCGAGCCGCACCAGCGGTGTGTCGCCGATGGTCTCGGTGATCGAGCCATAGACGCGGCCACGGCCGGGCACACGCGTGGAGGTAACGGGCTTGTTCATCGATTTCGCTCCCGAAATTGCCTGAGTTTTGAACTGCGAAGATAGGGTGTCGCCGGGCAAATTCCGAGTGGGCGCCGTGCTGATTAGGGGCAGTTCACGGAAACATGTTTCCGTGAACGCTAACCCAGGAGAATGAAATTCCAGCCAGCGCCGTTACTGGCGGACGGCGATCGCGGCCGCCGCGCCGACCATGAAGCCGGCGGCAGTGCGGTTGAGCAGCTTGAGCGCGCGCGGCGTCTTGAGGAACCAGCGCGCCTTGGACGCGAGCAGCAGATAGGGCACCAGAACGATCATCAGCACCGCAACCGTGATGGCAACGAGAATGCCGTAGTCGGCGAGCGTCAGCGAATGCAGGTCGACGACTGTCGGCGTGATCGCCAGGTAGAAGATCATCGTCTTGGGATTGCCAAGCGTCACGGTCAGCCCGGCGAGAAAGCTCGCCAACAGGCCGCCCTTGCCCTTCTTCGCCTCGACCGTCTCGGGTGTGATGCCGCTGGTCCAGAAGTTCCAGGCGAGATAGGCAAGATAGGCGACGCCGAGCCATTTGATCGCCAGAAACACCATGCCGAAGGACTGGGCGACAAGCGCCAGGCCAAGCACGACGGCGGTGAGATAGCTGAGATCGCCAACAACAAGCCCGAGCGACATGGCAAGCGACGAGCGGAAGCCCGAGCCGAGCGCACGCGCCACGAGTGCGGTCACCCCTGGCCCTGGAATGGCGGCGGCAATCGCAAGCGCGCCGCTATAGGCGAGAAATCCTGTCAGGGTCATGTGAGCTGCTCGGGGTCAGTTGGACGGCGCTGATATCGCACGAAAGCGGCTTGCTGGGAATGTCGCGAGGGTTGGGCCAGCGATCACATTTTGTCAGAAAATACCCTGATGACATCGACATTCGCCGCCCCGTCGTGTAGGCGCACGGTCCGATTGCGGCCCCGGCAGAAGCTCGAGGGTCGCCCATTCATGCAGAAAATCCAGGACTCAACGATGCGACCGGCTTTCGGCGGCATAGACTTCGGCACTTCCAATTCGACCGTCGGCGTGATCGAGAACGGCCGCCCGCGCCTCGTGGCGCTTGAAGGCGACAGCGTCACGCTGCCTTCCGCCATCTTCTTCAACTTCGAAGACAACCAGACAGCGCTCGGCCGCCGCGCCATCGGCGAATACACCGACGGCGCCGAAGGCCGCCTGATGCGCGCGCTGAAAAGCGTTCTCGGTTCGTCGCTGGTGCATGAAAAGACACGCATCAAGGCGCGCCAGATCGCCTTCACCGACATCATCGGCATGTTTGTCGGCCATCTCAAGGATCGCCTGGAGAGCCATGTCGGCGAGGCCGTGGAAAACGTCGTGCTCGGACGCCCGGTCCAGTTCGTCGACGACAATCCCGGTGCCGACGCCGCAGCCCAGAGCGAGCTTGAAAAGGCCGCGCGCGCCCAGGGCTTCAAGCATATCGACTTCCAGTTCGAGCCAATCGCCGCCGCCCTCGACTACGAGCGCACGGTGACCCGCGAAGAGCTGGCGCTGATCGTCGACATGGGCGGCGGCACGTCGGACTTTTCCATCGTTCGGGTCTCGCCTGAGCGGGCGACGTCCAGCGACCGCAAAGCCGACATCCTCGCCAATCGCGGCGTGCATATCGGCGGCACGGATTTCGACCGGCTGCTCAGCATCGCCCATGTCATGCCCGAGCTCGGTTATCTCACGGCGACCAAGGACGGCAAGCGCAACCTGCCGGCGGGTTATTTCATCGATCTCGCGACCTGGCAGCGCATCAACTTGCTCTACACGCCGAAGGCCAAGCTCGACCTGCGCCAGATCCGCTTCGAAGCCGCCCGCCCCGACCTCATCGACCGGCTGATCGAGGTCGTCGACCAGCGTTTCGGCCACGCTTTGGCGACCAAGGTCGAAAAGGCCAAGATCGAGCTGACCGATGCCGACCAGGCGGCTATCGACGTTTCGCTTCCGGCGGCAAAGTTCACAGCATCGCTGACCAGGCAGGGGCTTGAAGACACCATTCGCAGCGCGGTCGAGCGCGTCACGGCAACCGTCGCCGACACGCTTGAAGAAGCGCAGGTACAAGCGGACGACATCACCGCCGTGTTTTTGACCGGCGGCTCGACCGCCATCCCGCTGGCGCGCCAGAGCATTCTGGCGCTGGTACCGGGCGCAAAGATCGTCCAGGGCGACGCCTTCGGCAGCGTTGGCCTGGGCCTCGCGCTCGATGCGCAGCGGAAGTTCGGCTAAGACAATCGAAGTGCAGCACCTCTGGCGCGTCCAAGTGGGCGCGCCAAGCAGCCCGTCTCAGGCGCCGGCTTTGTAGAAATCCTCGTCGAGACGCTTTTCCAGTTCGACGAGGTCGGCGGGCACCGGCAAGCCTTGCGCCCGCAATTCGGCCAGCTTCTCGCGCAGGCGCTCGTGCAGTTCGTGCTCGTCTTCGGGCTGGTTGACCATCTCCTGCAAGAGGACCGCAATCTCGGCCTTGATCTGTTCGAATGCCATTGCATCCTCCTGAGTATGACTGGGCGATTATCTCACCTGAGCATGCGCGAGATCAACTGCGCCGTATAGTCGACCATCGGCACGATGCGCGCATAATTGAGCCTGGTCGGGCCGATGACGCCGAGCGCGCCGACAACGCGGGCATCCTTGTCGCGATAAGGGGCTACGACCAGCGACGAACCGGAGAGCGAAAACAGCCGGTTTTCCGAGCCGATGAAGATGCGCACGCCCGAGCCTTCCTCGGCGAGGTCGAGAAGCTGGATCAACCCGTCCTGGGTTTCCATGTCCTCAAACAGATGCTTGAGCAATTCGATGTCGGCCTGGGCGGTGACGTTTTCGAGCAAATTGGCGCGCCCGCGCACGATGAGCCGCGACGGCAGGCCGCTTTCGGCGCCAGCCCAGACGGCAAGGCCCTTTTCGACGAGATCCTGCGACAGCGTATCGAGGGCTGCCTTGGTCTCGTCCTTGATGCGGGCGATTTCGATCCGGGCCTCGGCCAGGGTGCGGCCACGGATATGGGCGTTGAGGAAGTTGGACGCCTCGTGAAGCTGGGAGACGGTGACGCCGAGCGGCAGTTCGACGACGCGGTTTTCGACATCGCCATTCTGCGACACCAGCACGGCCAGCGCCTTTGTCGGTTCGAGCTGGATGAACTCGATATGCTTGAGGGCGACCTCGTTCTTGGCGGCGAGCACCAGGCCCGCACCGCGCGACATGCCCGACAGCATCTGGCTCGCCTCGGTCAGCATCTGCTCCAGCGAAGCCCCCTCGCCCGAGGCCTTGACCTGGGCTTCGATGACACGGCGCTCCTCGTCAGACAGATCTCCTAGTTCCATGAAGGCGTCGACGAAAAAGCGCAGGCCCTTTTGGGTCGGCAGGCGGCCGGCGGAGATATGCGGGGCATAGACCAGACCGAGATGCTCGAGATCGCTCATCACGTTGCGCACGGTTGCCGGTGACAGCGACGAAGGCAGCATGCGGGACAGGTTGCGCGAACCGACCGGCTCGCCATCCCTGAGGTAGGAATCGACGATGCGCCGAAAGATGTCGCGCGAGCGCATGTCGAGCGATTGCAGCGAGGGATCGGGTACCGCTTTGGTCATCTGCTTCATGGACTCCGTCTAAAATGATATAGACAGCACGGCTGCGAACACAACAGCTCCAGCAGCGGAACCGGTTTTCCTTTGCGCTGGTCCTGCCATGGAGCTACAAGCCGGCAACAATTTTCCGATTTCGCCAGAGAAAGTAGCCGTATGCGCCCCTCCAAACGCCAATTCGACGAAATGCGCGCCATCTCCTTCGAACGCAACGTGTCCAAGCACGCCGAAGGCTCGTGCCTGGTGAAGTTCGGCGACACCCACGTTTTGTGCACCGCGAGCCTGGAAGAAAAGGTGCCGGGCTGGATGCGCAATTCCGGCAAGGGCTGGGTAACGGCCGAATACGGCATGCTGCCGCGCTCGACCGGCGAACGCATGCGCCGCGAGGCTTCGGCCGGCAAGCAGGGCGGCCGCACCCAGGAGATCCAGCGGCTGATCGGCCGCAGCTTGCGCGCCGTGGTCGACATGGGCGCGTTGGGCGAACGTCAGATCACCGTCGACTGCGACGTGATTCAGGCCGACGGCGGCACCCGCACGGCTTCGATCACTGGCGCCTGGATCGCGCTTCACGACTGCCTGCGCTGGATGGAAGCGCGCCAGATGGTCAGCGTCGACAAGGTACTGAAGGACCATATCGCGGCGATCTCGTGCGGCATCCATGACGGCCAGCCGGTCATCGACCTCGACTATGTCGAGGACTCCTCGGCCGGCACCGACGCCAATTTCGTCATGACCGGCAAGGGCGGCATCGTCGAGATCCAGGGCACCGCCGAAGGCGTGCCGTTCTCGGAAGAGGAATTCCTGGCGCTGATGAGCCTCGCCCGCAAGGGCATCACCAGGTTGGTTGACCTGCAGAAGATGGCGGTGGGCTGAGGCTCCCTATGAAGCTCTCGGCGATCCTCGAATCCGCGCTTTACGTCACCGACCTCGATGCCGCTGAGGCATTCTATGGCAAGGTGATGGAGCTGGAGCAAATCGCCAAGGTGCCGGGGCGGCATGTGTTCTTCCGCTGTGGCCCCGGCGTGCTGTTGCTGTTCAATGCTGAGGCGACGCGACAGCCACCGAAGCCCGATTCCAGGCTGCCGGTGCCGCCACATGGCACGACGGGCCAAGGGCATCTGTGCTTTGCCGCGACGGCTGAAGAAGTCGAGCAATGGAAGACAAGGCTCGAAGGCGAAGGCGTCGCCATCGAAGCCGATTTTGAGTGGCCGAATGGTGGCCGTTCCATCTATTTCCGCGATCCATCGGGCAATTCGCTTGAGATCGCCGAGCCGAAACTATGGGGCCTTTGATGCGCAAGCTTGCCGACAACGAGATCGTGATCGCCAGCCACAATGCCGGCAAGCTGCGCGAATTCGCCGACCTGATGGCGCCGTTCGGCATCGCCGCCAAATCGGCCAAGGAATACGGCCTGCCAGAACCCGACGAGACCGGCACGACGTTCGAGGAAAACGCCTACATCAAGGCACTGGCGGCGGCGACAGCCACCGGACTGCCGGCGATGTCGGACGATTCCGGGTTGGTGGTCGACGCGCTCGACGGCGCGCCGGGCGTCTACACCGCCAACTGGGCCGAGAAGCCCGACGGCACGCGCGACTTCGCCATGGCGATGCAGCGCACGGAAGACGCCATGCAAGAGCGCGGTGCGGCAGCGCACGCCCAGCGCACCGGCCGGTTCGTCGCCGTCATCTGCCTGGCCTGGCCGGATGGTCACGCCGAATATTTCCGTGGCGAGGCCGAGGGCAATCTGGTGTGGCCGCCGCGCGGCGAAAAGGGTTTTGGCTACGATCCGGTGTTTTTGCCTGAAGGTTTCGACAAGACCTTTGGCGAGATGAGTGCTGAGGAAAAGCATGGCTGGAAGCCCGGCCAGGCCGACGCGCTTTCGCACCGCGCGCGCGCGTTCCAGAAATTCGCCCGTGCCATGTTCGGCTCGGCCTGAGCGATGCGTCTTTCGCCAAATTCATTGCGTCGCAATGCACCCCCACCCCTAACCCCTCCCCACAAGGGGGAGGGGGACTCTGGCGCAGCCATCGCAACCGGACTGCCCGCTGGAAGCCGGCGGGAACGTAGCAAAAATCCCCCTCCCCCTTGTGGGGAGGGGCTAGGGGTGGGGGTATTGTCGCCCCAGTCTAACCGGGCAGGCATCACCCAATGATTCTCGATCGCTCGCCCGGCTTCGGCGTCTATGTGCACTGGCCGTTTTGCGCGGCCAAATGCCCTTACTGCGACTTCAACAGCCATGTCCGCCACCAGCCGGTGGACCAGGAACGTTTTGCCCGCGCCTTTGCCGCCGAACTCGCAACGATGCGCGCGCGCACCGGCCCGCGCGAGGTGACCAGCATTTTCCTGGGCGGCGGCACCCCGTCACTGATGAAGCCCGAGACAGTGGGGGCGGTGCTCGATGCGATCGCCGCCAACTGGACGATATCAGGCGATGCCGAGATCACGCTCGAGGCCAACCCGTCTTCCGTCGAGGCCGAACGCTTCCGCGGCTATCGCGCGGCTGGCGTCAACCGGGTCTCGCTCGGCGTGCAGGCGTTGAACGATGCCGATTTGCGCTTTCTTGGCCGGCTGCACAACGTTCCCGAAGCGCTGCATGCCATCGGTCTGGCGCGCGAGATCTTTCCGCGCCTGTCGTTCGACCTGATCTATGCGCGGCCGGGCCAGAAGCCCGACGCCTGGGCCAAAGAGCTTGAACAGGCGATCAGCTATGCCGTCGACCATCTGTCGCTGTACCAGCTGACGATCGAAGAAGGCACGCGCTTCTTCCAGCTCTACAATGCGGGCAAGTTCGAGATCCCCGACGGCGAACACGCGGCAGAGCTCTATGCGATCACCCAGGAGGTGACGACGGCGCACGGTCTGCCGGCTTACGAAATCTCCAACCACGCCAAGCCGGGCGCCGAGAGCCGGCACAATTTGACCTACTGGCGCTACGGCGAATATGTCGGCGTCGGCCCGGGCGCACATGGCCGCTTTCTCGAAGATGGCACGCGCGTGGTGACGATCGCCGAAAAGCTGCCCGAACGTTGGGCCGAACTGGTCGAGCAGCGCGGCCACGGCATCACCGGCGGCGAGATACTGAACCGCTCGGAAGAGGCCGACGAGTTCCTGCTGATGGGCCTGAGGCTCGTCGAAGGCATCGACCTCGCTCGCTACGAAGTGCTGTCGGGCAAGTCGCTGTCTTCGGCGCGGCTGTCTATCCTACAGGACGAAGGCCTAGTGGCGCCGATCGGCAATTCGCGCCTGCGCGCCACACCCCAAGGCATGATCGTGCTCGACGCGGTGGTTGCCGACCTGGCGCGGTAGGAACCGTTCTTGTCGTAGTCTTCGACCATGGTGGCAGTTCCTGCGGACGCATGATCGTGCTCGACGCTGTCGTGGCCGATCTCGCTCTGTTACCTTTGACCGTGGCGGTTGTTGGCACGTCACGGCATGGATCCCCGGAACTCCGCGCGTCGCTTCGCTCCTGCTCCGCCCGAGGATGACGAGCTTTGGCGGACGCCACCGCCAATCTCCGTCGTTCGCGATTGGCGAGGAGCCCAATCCCTTCGTCATCCTCGGGCGGAGCAGGAGCGAAGCGACGCGCGGAGTTCCGGGGATCCATGCCGTAACCGAACTGACGGCGGTGGCGGTTCAGAATGCACTTCAGTCAGCGCCATACTGACCGCGCTGATCAGGCCGGGCTCTTCATCTGAAACACGTTGGTGCCTTCGACGTCTTCTTCGATCTTCCGCCAGCCCATGCCTTCGTAGTAGGCGGTCAGGCGCGGCTTGGCGCAGAGATAGACGGTCTCGAAGCCCTGCTTGAACGCGGCTTCGGCCCCTGCTCGCGCAAGTGCGGTGCCGAGGCCCGATTTGCGTGCGCCTTCGTCGACCCACAACGCAGCCACCCAGGGCGAATATTGCGGGCGGGACTCAAGGTCGTTGTCGATCAGATGGGCGGTGCCGAGGAAGGTGTCGCCGTCGTGGGCGACGAGCGCCAAGGGCAGCCCTGTCGAGGAAAAATTCTCGTTCACCAGTCCCTGGATGAAGTCGAGTTGGTGGCCGTCGTCGCGCCACCATGCATTCCAGATACGATCGGCGACCGTTTCGGCAAATTCCGGCCTGTCGCGAAGATCGGAGATCGAAAACTTCTGTTCTTTGCCGTTCGTCATCAGGCGCACTGCTATGCTTTCGACTTTCGGAAAGTCGGCGATTGAAAAGACTGAGGTAAACGTCCATTCAAATGCCAACAAGTCCATTTCACGGAGCCAGACATGAATTCCGCCGTCGCATACTGGCAGTTCTGGGCCGTTCTTTCGGCCATCTTCGCGGCCCTGACGGCGATCTTCGCCAAGGTCGGCATCGAAAACATCAATTCCGACTTCGCCACGTTGATCCGGACCGTGGTGATCCTGCTGGTGCTGGGCGCGATCATATCAGCCACCGGGCAGTTCCAGCCGCTCAGCGAGATTTCGCGCAAGACCTATCTGTTTCTGGTGCTCTCGGGGCTTGCCACTGGGGCGTCGTGGCTATGCTACTTCCGCGCACTGAAGCTCGGGAACGCTGCGCAAGTGGCGCCGATCGACAAGCTAAGCGTCGTTCTTGTCGCCGTGTTTGGCGTCATGTTCCTTGGCGAGCGACTTAGCACGGCGAACTGGCTCGGCGTCGCGTTGATCGCGGCGGGAGCGGTTCTGGTCGCCTACAAGGCGTGAGGGCGGGGCCGCTTTGGTGGCTGCGTCAAGGCGGGAGATGAAGGCGTCGAAGCGATGGGACATGGCCAGTACGATTGCCTCTGTTGACGAATCTCTGTGTTCCGATCCGCGGCGGCGATTTGTTTCCCGCACTGTGGCAAAGCCAAGGCAAAATCGATCACATCCTTTTGCAAGTGCCTCAGTGCCATGCCAATGAGAGGGTGGAAGCGAGGCGGCGTGCAGAACAACGAAAACAAGCGGGTCTATGTCATCGGCCAGACCGAAATCGCGGCACGGCCGCTGACACCGGCGCTGTATCTGGTGGCGACGCCGATCGGCAATCTCGGCGACATCACGCTGAGGGCGCTCGAAACGCTGGCTGGAGCCGACCATGTCGCTTGCGAGGATACGCGGGTGACGCGTGTTTTGCTCGACCGCTTCGGCATCCGCCAGCGGCCAACCGCCTATCATGAGCACAATGCCGGTGAGGCCGGGCCACGGCTGATTGAGGCGCTGGAGAACGGTCGCAGCGTGGCGCTGGTTTCGGACGCCGGAACGCCGCTGGTCTCGGACCCCGGCTTCCGCCTTGTCGGACAGGCGCAGGAGCGCGGCATTCGCGTCGTGCCGATTCCCGGCGCTTCGGCGGTGCTCGCGGCGCTGACGGCTTCCGGCTTGCCCTCGGATGCGTTTTTCTTCGCCGGTTTTTTGCCGGTCAAGGACGGGCAGAAGCGGACACGGCTCGAAGAAGTGAAGGCAGTGCCAGGCACGCTGATCTTTTTTGAATCGCCGCGCCGGATGGCCGACACACTCGCCGCCATGGCCGATGTGCTGGGCACGCGCCAGGCGGCGATCGGGCGCGAACTGACCAAGGCCTTCGAGGAAATCCGCACCGGCACCTTGGCCGAACTCGCGGCCCATTATGCCGAGGCTGACACACCCAAGGGCGAGGTCGTCATCTGTGTGGGGCCGCCCGAGCAGCGGACCGAGACGGCCGACGATGTCGACAAGTTGCTGTTGTCGCTGGCCAAGGAAATGCCGGCGTCCAAGGCGGCAGCGGAAGCTGCGCGCATGACCGGTGGGCAGAAATCTGCACTTTACCGCCGCCTGCTGGAACTGCGCGAAGGGTCGGATGACTGACCGCCTTACCCGCCAGCAAGCACAGCGCCTCGGACATCGCGGCGAGTGGCTGGCGGCATTGGCGCTGATGCTCAAGGGCTACCGGATCGTTGCCCGGCGCTACAAGACCAAGCTCGGCGAGATCGACCTGATCGCCCGGCGCGGCGACCTGGTGCTGATCGTCGAGGTGAAGGCGCGGCGCACGCTGATCGAGGCGATGGAAGCTGTCGGCTACGGCTCGGAGCGGCGCATCGAGGGCGCCGCCGACCTGTGGCTCGCACGCCAGCCGGATTATGGCCGGCTTTCGGTGCGCTTCGACATGGTGGCTGTGCTGCCGCGGCGCTGGCCGGTGCATGTCGAAAACGCATTCCAGGGGCGTAACTGAGCGTGGGCCTTTACCCAGCCGGCCAATGACCTTAACAGCGCTCGCAAAGCATGCTGCGAACTGGACGATCATTCGCCCGTCCATGCTCAGCTGTATGAACGCCTTGTGCTACTGGAGATATCAATGACCCTTCCCGACCGGCTGAGCATCGACCCGAAAAGCCCCTTTTTCAACGCCGAGGCGCTGGAGCAAGGCGTGGGCATCCTGTTCAACGGACGCGAGCGCGAGGATGTCAGCGAATACTGCGTCAGCGAGGGCTGGATTCGCGTTCCCGCCGGCAAGTCCAAGGATCGCTTCGGCGAGCCGCTCACCATCAAGCTCAAGGGCACTGTCGAGCCGTTTCCGAAGCCCTGAACGGTCCAAGGCCGGAACCGAGGAACCGCGCTTTCAGCCGGTGATGTCGAAGCCGGCAGGCAGATTTTCCGGCTTCGCCGGTTCCGAGACGACGCTGGATACCACCGCCCCGCGCGGGCCTTCCCAAAATGCCTTGAGCATCGATGCGATGTCCTCGTCGGGGCCGGCGATGAGTGCCGTCACCGAGCCGTCGCGCTCGTTGCGCACCCAGCCGCGCAGGCCGCGCTTTTCGGCCTGGCGCTTGGTCCAAATGCGGAAACTGACGCCCTGGACGTGACCGGTGATATGGACGTGGACGGCGCGGGACGTGCTGATCATTGAGGCCTCCAGGCTGACGCGGAATCCCCCTCCCCCTTGTGGGGAGGGGTTAGGGGTGGGGGTGATGCCAGCTTCGGCGCCTCACGTTTACCCCCACCCTGTATCCCTCCCCACAAGGGGGAGGGAGGACGTCAGCGTCGCGCCTCCCTCAGGAGGCAGAGTTCAGCTTCACCTTCGCGTCACGCGCATCGGCAGGCCGCCTTGCGGCTGAGTTGTCAGCTTCTGCACCGGCCATGGCTTGGTCGCAGCGATCGTGTCGAAGCGGTAGCGCGACAGTAGAATGGCGAGCGCGATGATCGCCTCTTGCATGGCAAAGCTCATGCCGATGCAGACGCGCGGGCCAGCACCGAAAGGCAGATACTGGTAGCGGTCGATCTTGTCGCGGTTTTCGGGGTGGAAACGCTCAGGCATGAAAGCGTCGGGCCGGTCCCACAGCTTGCGATGGCGGTGCACCGTCCATGGCATGACCAAAACCTGCGCCTTGCGCGGGATTTTCAGGTCCTTGTAGCTGTCATCGGCGATAGGCTCGCGGTTGATCGACGGTGCTGGCGGATAAAGCCTGAGCGCCTCTTCGAACACGGCGCGGGTGTAGGGCATGGCGTCGAGCCATTTGACCGGATCGGGCTCGCGCGAAAGCACCGTGTCGATTTCCTGCTCGACGCGGTCGCGCTCCCAGGTGGCCTCGGCAAGGCAATAGATGGTCCAGCCGAGCGCGCGTGCCGTGGTCTCGTGGCCAGCACCAATGAAGGTGATGATGTTGTCTTCGATCTCCCCGCGCGTGAGCCCATCTGGCCCTTCGGCGCGCAGCAACAGGGTCAGAAAATCTTCGGGCGCGCCGCCGGGGTCACGGGCCAGTTTTTCGCTGCGCATCTCCACCGTGTCGGTGACGATCTTGCGGAAATAGGCCATGGTCTTGCGGCCGCGCAGGCGCGTGAAGCGCGGCAGCCATTGCGGCGCCCGCAACAGGTCGAACGGATCGACGCGGCCCATCGTCTCGAACAGGCGGTCGATCTCATGGGCAAAGCTGCCCGGCTCGCCTGCGATCTCACCCGAAAACAGCGTCTCGGCCAGGATATCGTAAGTCAGCATGGTCATGTCGTGGGCGACATCGACCGGTTCTGAGGCATCGTCATAGCGTTTGACGAAATCGAGCGTGCGGGCAAGCATCGGCTTGGCGAAACCGAAGATGTGGCGCGGCGTGAAAACAGGCGCCATGGCCTTGCGCGAGCGCTTCCAGACATCACCTTCGGCGGTCAAAAGCCCGTCGCGCAGGATCGGCCGCAGGATCATCTGGCGGACGGTCGCCATCTTGTAGTTCTTGGCGTTGTCGACCAGCACATGGCGGATGAGGCCGGGATCGTTGGCGATGACCAGCGGCCCGCCAATGCCGGTGACCGAAATCCATGGCTCGTTGTAGGACGGCTCGCCCCACAGCTCGAGCGGGTTGCGGTAGACGATCCGCATCATCTCCAGCGTCGAGGGCGGCTTGGTGCGCGGTATCGGTGCCGGGGGAACGAAGGGTTCCGGTCTGGTATCCATCAGATGCTCTGCCTCTCCCGTTGAATGTAGGCGCGGCAGGGCCAAGCGTCCATGCGGCCGAATTGCGATTACCTGGATGTGACCCAGTTACAAAAAAGTGCCTTCTTGTCACCGCAAGCTGCCGGGGACTATCTCGCGCCTAGTCACCATTAGATACTGCCATCAAGGAAACAAGACTTGAAACACCAGCTCAACATCGTCGTTGCCAGCACCCGGCCCGGCCGCGTCGGCCCCGTATTCGCCCGCTGGCTCGAAGCCTATGCGCGCGAGCATGGCAAGTTCGAACCGGTCATCACCGACATCGACGCCTTCGGCCTGCCGATCTTCGACGAACCCAAGCACCCGCGCCTGGGACAGTACGAAAATGAGCACACCAAAAAGTGGTCGGAGGCGATCAAGCCAGCCGACGCCTTCGTGTTCGTGACGCCCGAATACAACTACTTCGCGGCCCCCGCACTGGTGAACGCCATCGACTACCTGTCCAACGAATGGAGTTACAAACCGGCGGGTTTCTTGAGCTACGGCGGCGTTTCGGCCGGCCTGCGCGCCGTGCAGGCGGAGAAGATGCTGCTGACCACGGTCAAGATCATGCCTATTCCCGAGGCGATCGCGATCCCGGCCTTCCCCCAGCATCTCGACGAGAATGGCGAGTTCAAGTCGAACGCGCTGGTCAACGACAGCGCCAAGGTGATGCTCGACGAACTGTTCCGCTGGAGCGAAGCGCTGAAGCCGATGCGGGCCGACTGATCTTCAAAAACCACACCGTTGCCGGTCGCCCGTTCGGCCGGCAACGAGCGTTTCCGATACCCGATCCCATCTGGGATTTTTGGGGTTTGCACGCACGCCGAGACTGCGCGAGTGACCTCTGTGGCCCCTCACCCGCGCCACCGGCCCAGATGGCTGCCGAGCACTTCGCGACGAGGGCTGGGTATGGCCCCGCGCGCATACGTCCATCCCCAGTCAAAACACCCGTAAAACTTGGAAAAACCACACTTAACGCCTATATCTGGGTGATCTATGGGCGTGCGATTCGGGGCCGATTTTGCCGCGTCCTCCCGCGGCAGTCAGACGAAAGTTTTTCATGAGCGACCAGTCCGAGAACCTTCCCGGCGCAGAAGCCGAGTACGGCGCAGATTCCATCAAGGTTTTGAAGGGGTTGGATGCTGTCCGCAAGCGCCCTGGCATGTATATCGGTGACACCGACGACGGTTCGGGCCTGCACCACATGGTCTACGAAGTGGTCGACAACGCCATCGACGAGGCGCTGGCCGGGCACGCGACGCTGGTGACGGTGTCGCTCAATCCCGATGGTTCGGTGACCGTGACCGACAACGGCCGCGGTATTCCCACCGATATGCACGAAGAGGGCGTGTCGGCGGCTGAGGTCATCATGACGCAGCTGCATGCCGGCGGTAAGTTCGACCAGAACTCCTACAAGGTTTCGGGCGGCTTGCACGGCGTTGGCGTGTCCGTCGTCAATGCGCTGTCGGTGTTCCTCAGGCTGAAAATCCGCCGCAAGGGCAAGATTTTCGAGATGAGCTTCACCCATGGCGTCGCCGACGCGCCGCTGCGCGAAACCGGCGATGCGGGCAGCGAGACCGGCACGGAAGTCACCTTCATGCCCTCGCCCGAAACCTTCACCATGGTCGAGTTCGACTATGGCACGCTGGAGCACCGGCTGCGCGAACTCGCCTTCCTCAATTCGGGCGTGCGCATCGTTTTGTCCGACAAGCGCCATGCCGACATCAAGGTCCAGGAACTGCTCTATGACGGCGGCCTGATCGAATTCGTCCGCTATCTCGATCGGGCGAAAAAACCGCTCATATCGGCGCCGATCGCCATCCGGGCAGAGCGCGACGGCATCGTCGTTGAAGTGGCGATGTGGTGGAACGACAGCTACCACGAAAACGTGCTGGCCTTCACCAACAACATCCCCCAGCGCGACGGCGGCACCCATCTGGCCGGCTTCCGCGGCGCGCTGACGCGCCAGGTGACCGGCTATGCCGAAACCTCCGGCATCGCCAAGAAAGAAAAGGTCTCGATCACCGGCGACGATTCCCGCGAGGGTCTGACGGCGGTGCTGTCGGTCAAGGTTCCCGACCCGAAATTCTCGTCGCAGACCAAGGACAAGCTGGTTTCGTCGGAAGTCCGCCCTGTCGTGGAAAGCCTGGTCAACGAAGCGCTCGGTAGCTGGCTCGAGGAACATCCGGCGGAAGCAAAGACGCTGATCGCCAAGGTGGTGGAAGCTGCAGCTGCCCGTGAAGCGGCGCGCAAGGCGCGCGAACTGACCCGTCGCAAGGGCGTGCTCGACATCACCTCGCTGCCCGGCAAGCTGGCCGACTGCCAGGAACGCGATCCGGCCAAGTCCGAAATCTTCATCGTCGAGGGTGACTCGGCAGGTGGTTCCGCCAAGAGCGGGCGCTCGCGCCAGAACCAGGCGATCCTGCCGCTGCGAGGCAAGATCCTCAACGTCGAGCGCGCGCGCTTCGACCGGATGCTGGGTTCCGAGATGATCGGCACGCTGATCACCGCGCTCGGCACCTCGATCGGCAAGGATGAGTTCAACGCCGACAAGTTGCGCTACCACAAGATCATCATCATGACCGACGCCGACGTCGACGGCGCCCACATTCGTACGCTGCTGTTGACGTTCTTCTTCCGCCAGATGCCGGTGCTTATCGAGCGCGGGCACCTCTATATCGCCCAGCCGCCGCTCTACAAGGTGGCGCGGGGCAAGAGCTCGCAGTACCTCAAGGACGAAGGCGCCTTTGAGGAATATCTTGTCGATGTCGGCCTCGATGAAGCGTCGCTGACGCTGTCGTCGGGCGAAGTGCGGACCGGCCAGGACCTGCGCGCGGCGGTGACCGACGCGCTCGGCGTGCGCACGCTGATCGACGGCCTGCACACGCGCTATTCGCGCTCGGTGGTCGAGCAGGCGACGATCGCCGGTGCGCTCAACCCCGACGTCTTCGCCGATCTCGACCGCGCCAAGGCGATGGCCGAAACGATTGCCCAGCGCCTCGACCTGATTTCGGAAGATATCGAGCGCGGCTGGACCGGCCACATCTCGACTGCCGATGACGGCACGGGCGGCTATGTCTTCGAACGCACGCTGCGCAGCGTCAAGGAGAGCGTCCATCTCGACATGGCGCTGATCAACTCGGCCGATGCGCGCCAACTCGACCGTTATGCCGCCCGCCTCAACGAACTCTACTCCCAGCCACCGGTGCTGCGCCGCAAGGAAGTTTCGGAGACCATCGCCGGACCGATGGCGCTACTGGCTGCGGTCTTCGCATCGGGCCGCAAGGGCCTGACCATGCAGCGCTACAAGGGTCTGGGCGAGATGAACGCCGAACAGCTGTGGGAAACCACGCTCGATCCGAATGTGCGCACGCTGCTGCAGGTCAAGGTGAACGACGCCACCGATGCCGACGCACTGTTCTCGCGCCTGATGGGCGACGAGGTCGAGCCGCGCCGCGACTTCATCCAGGAAAACGCGCTCAGCGTGGCCAACCTGGACGTCTAAGCAAGAATGTCGGGCGCACTCCAAAGGAGTGCGCCCTTCGAGGCTCGCTTCGCTCGCACCTCAGGATGAGGAACGAGGTTGCGAGGCTCGACAGTTCTGCAAGTATCACGCCCGGCACTTACCTATCTGTGGATGGGGATCGTCGGACTCCGACCTCCTCATCCTGAGGTGCTCGCCTGAAAGGCGAGCCTCGAAGGACGCAGCGACCACATCTTGGCTAAAGCAGATCCGGCTCTCGCAGCCTGTAGCCGACACCGGTTTCGGTGGTGATGTATTGCGGCTCGTCAGGCGCCTTTTCGATCTTCTGGCGCAGCTGGCGGACATAGACCCTGAGATATTGCACGTCGGCCGATCCGCCCCAGACATGCTCAAGCAGGAAGCGGTGGGTGAGCACCTTGCCGGCGTGCTGCACCAGCACGCGCAGGATGTCATATTCCTTGGGCGACAGCTTCACTTCCTGACCACCTACCCTGACGATGCGCTTGACCAGATCGACCGACAGCTCGCCGGTCTGGAACACCGGCTTTTCGCCCTGCTGCTGGAGCCGGTGGCGAAGGGCGGTGCGGATGCGCGCGGCAAGCTCGTTCATGCCGAAGGGTTTCGACACATAATCGTCGGCCCCGAGCTCCAGCGCCTTGACGATACCGGCCTCGTCGGTGCGGCTCGACAGGATGAGCACCGGCACCTGGAGGCCCTCATTGCGCCAGGTGGCAAGCAGATCGTGGCCGGCGATATCGGGCAGGCCGAGGTCGAGTAGGATCAGGTCAGGCTTGTCTTCCTTGACCAGCGCCATCGCCGTCTTGCCATTCGGCGCCTCGCTGATGGCGTAGCCCTGGGTGCCGAGACCGACGCGCAACAGTTTTCGGATCGGCGGCTCGTCATCGACGATCAGGATCTTTACCGCAGCGTTGGTCATGCAATTCCATCCAGGTTCGGTCCGTCCAGGCTTGGCCGCTCGGCTGGCACCGGCATGGTGATGGTGAAGACCGCGCCCGAGCGGTCGGCCCGGTTCGAGGCAACGATGGTGCCACCCATCGCCTCGACGAAACCACGGCAGATCGACAAGCCAAGCCCGGTACCGGCGCGGACATGGTCGCCCTTGCGGACGCGATAGAACGTATCGAAGACCCGCTCCAGATCGGCCTGTGGAATGCCCGGGCCTTCATCCATGATCTGGATGGTGACAGTGGCACCGTCGGCCCAGCCGCGAATGCGGATGGTCGAGCCTTCCGGAGCGTACTTCGCGGCATTGTCGAGCAGGTTGAACAACACCTGCTCAAACAGCACCGGGTCGAGCTTCAGCATCGGCAGGTCGGCCGGCATGTCGACTTCGGTCTTGTGATTGGCGGTGATCTTGGCGGCACGGCGCAGGGAACTGCCGACGATGTCGCCAACATAATGGAGCGCTGAATTGGGTGCCATCGCGCCCGACTCGAGCTTGGTCATATCGAGCAGATTGGCAATGAAGCGGTTGAGCCGCTCGGATTCGTCGAGCACCGTCGAGACAAGCTCCGCCCTGCCCTCTTCCGGCAAAGACGTGCCGAACTCGCGCAGAGCGCCTGCGGCGCCCATGATGCTGGCGAGCGGGGTCTTGAGGTCGTGCGAGATCGAAGTGAGCAGTGCGGACCTCAGCCGATCGGCTTCGACGGCGAGCCGGGCACGGTCGACATCGGCGACGAGCTGGATGCGCTCGATGGCGACGGCGGCCTGGTCGGCAAGGGCATCGAACAGGCGTTGCTGTTCCGGCGTCAGAAGCGGGCCCTGGCGGTCATTATCGAGACCAACGACGCCCACCGCCATGCGCCCGGTGCGCAGCGGCAGATAAAGGCGCTTGGCGCCCGGCAAGGTGTCGGCGCCACGGCCGGCGGCACGGTTGTGCTCCCAGGCCCATTTGGCGGCGGCGATGTCGGCATCGACAAGCGTGTCGTCGGGCGGATAGCCGGCCTTGACGGCGATGGTGCCATCCTCAGGCAAAAGCAGCACGACGCGGACCTTGAGCATCGAGGCGATCTGGAAGGCGGTCGCCCACAAGACATCGTCGAGCGTGCCGGTACCCGCGAGCTTTTTGGAGAAGAGGTAGAGATCCTCGGTCAGGCGCGCGCGCTCGCGGGCGGCGGCGGCCTGACGCTGCACACGGCCGGTGAGGTTGGAGGCGATGACCGCGACGATGAGGAAAAACATCAGCGCGACCACGCTTTCGGGATCGGCGATGGTCAGCGTGTAGAGCGGCGGCAGGAAGAAGAAATTGTAGGCAAACGCGCTGAGTACCGAAGCAAAGAGCGCGGGCCAAAGGCCGAGCGTCACCGCCGAGGTGAGCACCGCCATGATGAAGACGAGCGCGATGTTGCGGACGTCGAGGAACTGTTCGAGCGCCGTGCCAACGGCGAGCGCACCGACGACGTGCAGCGTCGCGGACAGGTAGGGCCGAAAGTTCAGCGCCTGTGCCTGGGTGACAGTTTTCAAACCGCGCGCGGCAAGTGCGGCGTCCTGCTCGGTGCCTGATGTGACATGCACCGAGATATTGCCGGCCTGGCGGATCAGGTCGTGAGTGACCGAGCCCTCGAAATATTCGCGCCAGCGCGGTTTGCTCGCCTTGCCGACGACTATGTGGGTGAAATTATGCGTGCTGGCGTGGCGGACGATGTCTTCGGCGACCGACTGTCCGGGAATGGTGACCGCCTCGCCACCGAGCTGTTCGGCCAAGCGCATGGTGGCGGCGAGCCGGTCCTTGTCGGCGTCGGGCAGGTTGGCCGAGCGCGAGGTCTCGACGTGGATCGCGGCCCAGGGCGCGCGCAGGCGGTCGGCCTGGCGGCGGGCGTAACGAACCAGCGAGGCGCCGCGCGGATGTTCATCGACGGCGACAAGCACACGGTCCCCGGCAGCCCAAGGCCCCTCGATGGCGTGAGCCTGCATGTGGGTAAGCAGCTGTTCGTCGACGCGCTGGGCGGTGCGGCGCAGAGCAAGCTCACGCAGCGCCGTCAAATTGCCGGGCGAAAAATAGTTCTCGATGGCGCGGCGCGCCGTAGTCGGCACATAGACCTTGCCTTCATGCAGGCGTTTGATCAGGTCGTCGGGTGTGAGGTCGATGATCTCGACGTCGTCGGCGCGGTCGATGATCGAGTCGGGCACGGTCTCGCGCACTGTGACGCGGGTGATCTGGGCGACGATGTCGTTGAGGCTCTCGACATGCTGGATGTTGAGCGTGGTGTAGACGTCGATACCCTGGGTCAGCAATTCCTGGACGTCGAGGTACCGCTTGGGATGACGGCTGCCGGGCGCGTTGGAGTGGGCGAGCTCGTCGACAAGCGCCAGTGCCGGCCTGCGCGCGATGATGGCGTCGAGATCCATCTCATCGAGCTTGCGGCCCTTGTAGTCGACCGCCTTGCGCGGCACGACCTCAAAGCCTTCGACCAGCGCCTGGGTTTCGCGCCGGCCGTGGGTCTCGACAACGCCGATGACGACATCGGTGCCATCGGCAAGCCGGGCACGGCCCGACATCAGCATTTCATAGGTCTTGCCGACGCCAGGAGCAGCACCGAGGAAGATCTTCAGGCGACCGCGTCCCTCGCGTGCTGCTGTCTCAAGCAGCGCGTCGGGCGAAGGCCTGCCTTCCTTGTCTCTGATGTCGTCTGGCATCAATTCTTTACAGTCTGGGGCGCCGGAGTTCTTGCAGTGTTAGAACTCCGGCGCGACCTTGTCAGCGTGCGATCGCCGCGTCGAGCGCCAAATTCAGCTTGAGCACATTGACCACCGGTTCGCCCATGAAGCCGAGTTCGCGGGCTTCGACGTGGCTGTCGACAAGGCTGCGGACGAAGGCTTCGTCGGCACCGCGCGCCTTGGCCACGCGCGCCACCTGGAAGTAGGCGGCCTCGGGCGACAGGTGCGGATCAAGGCCGCTGCCCGATGCGGTGACTAGATCCATCGGCACCGGCGCGCCAGGATCGGTCTGCTTGAGCGTGTCCGCCTCGGTCTTGATGCGTTCGATCAGCTTGGCGCTGGTCGGCCCGAGGTTGGAGCCGCTGGAGCCAGCGGCATTGTAGCCGTCGCCCGCGGCCGAGGGACGGCCATGGAAGTAGCGCTCGCCGGTGAAGGCCTGGCCGATCAGCTCGGAGCCGATGACCTTGCCGTCCTTGACGATCAGGCTGCCATTGGCCTGGTGCGGAAACAGCACTTGCGCGATGCCGGTCATGCCCAGGGGGTAGATGAGGCCGGTGATGACGGTGAGCGCCGCGATCATGACGAGTGCAGGTCTAAGTTGCTTCAACATGATGAAGGTCCTTTACACGAGGCCGATGGCGTTGATCGCCATGTCGATGGCCTTGATGCCGATGAAGGGCACGATGATGCCGCCGAGGCCGTAGACGAGCAGGTTGCGGCGGAGCAGCGAGCCGGCACCGATCGGCCGGTATTTGACGCCTTTCAGCGACAGCGGGATGAGCGCGACGATGATCAGCGCGTTGAAGATGATCGCCGACAGGATGGCGCTCTGCGGGGTCTGGAGCCCCATGATGTTGAGCGCGCCGAGCTGCGGGTAAAAGGCCAGGAACATCGCCGGGATGATGGCGAAATACTTGGCGATGTCGTTGGCGATCGAAAACGTGGTGAGCGCGCCACGCGTCATCAGCAGCTGCTTGCCGATCTCGACAATCTCGATGAGCTTGGTCGGGTCGCTGTCGAGATCGACCATGTTGCCGGCCTCGCGCGCTGCGACAGTGCCGGTGTTCATGGCGACACCGACGTCAGCCTGGGCGAGTGCCGGGGCATCGTTGGTGCCGTCGCCGCACATGGCGACCAGCTTGCCCTTGGCCTGTTCCTCGCGGATGAGGCTGAGCTTGTTCTCCGGCGTGGCCTGGGCGAGGAAATCATCGACGCCGGCTTCGGCCGCGATAGCCGCTGCCGTCATCGGGTTGTCGCCGGTGATCATCACTGTGCGGATGCCCATGCGGCGCAGCTCGGTGAAGCGTTCCTTGATGCCGCCCTTGACGATATCCTTGAGGTAGATGACGCCGAGCAGGCGGGCATCGCGAACAACCGCAAGCGGGGTTCCGCCGAGCTTGGCGATCTCGTCGGAGATGGCCTGGATGCCACGCACGGCTTCCGTGTCGACACGCGTGCCTGAAGCCGACGCGGCACTGGATTTGACATAGTCGAGCACCGAATCCACCGCGCCCTTGCGGATGGAGGAGCCGTCCAAGTCGACGCCACTCATTCGGCTCTGGGCGGTGAAGGGCACGAAATGAGCGTGCAGCGAGCCCATGTCGCGGGCGCGGATGCCATAACGCTCCTTGGCGAGCACGACGATCGAGCGGCCTTCCGGCGTCTCGTCGGCGAGCGAGGCAAGCTGGGCGGCATCTGCCAGTTCCTGCTCGGTGACGCCCCTGACCGGACGGAATTCGGTCGCCTGACGATTGCCGAGCGTGATCGTGCCGGTCTTGTCGAGCAAAAGCGTGTCGACGTCGCCGGCGGCCTCGACGGCGCGGCCCGACATGGCAAGCACGTTGAAGCGCACGAGGCGGTCCATGCCGGCGATGCCGATGGCCGAGAGCAGCGCACCTATGGTGGTCGGGATCAGCGTGACGAACAGCGCGACCAGCACGATGACCGGGATGTAGCCGCCGGCATAGGTGGCGAAGCTCGGGATTGTGGCAACGGCAAGCACGAAGATCAGCGTCATGCCGGCAAGCAGGATGTTGAGCGCGATCTCGTTCGGCGTCTTCTGGCGCTCGGCACCCTCGACCAGCGAGATCATGCGGTCGAGGAAGGTCGACCCGGCAGCGGCGGTGATGCGCACGCGGATCCAGTCGGACAGAACCTGGGTGCCGCCTGTCACGGCCGAGCGGTCGCCACCCGACTCGCGGATGACCGGAGCCGACTCGCCGGTTATGGCGGCCTCGTTGACCGAAGCGACACCTTCGATGACTTCGCCATCGGAAGGGATGATGTCGCCGGCCTCGACGAGGACGACCTGGCCGACCTTGAGGGCTGTGCCCGGCACCATCTTGTAGGCGGTGCGGCTTTCGCCTTCGAGCAGCTTGGCCTGGGTTTCAGTGCGTGCCTTGCGCAGCGAGTCGGCCTGGGCCTTGCCGCGGCCTTCGGCAACGGCCTCGGCGAAGTTGGCGAACAGCACCGTGAACCACAGCCACAGGATGATCTGGAACGAGAAGCCAAGACCGCCCGCTCCGGTGACCAGATCCTTGACGAAGAGCACCGTTGTCAGCGCCGTAACGACGGCGACGACGAACATGACAGGGTTCCTGGCCAGGCTGCGCGGGTCAAGCTTCTTGAACGCGTCGCCTATGGCGGGGAGGATGATGCGAGCGTCGAGCAGGCTCGCAGATTTGTGGACACTCATGTGAGAGACTCCAGTCCTTTAGTTTTGCGGCGCTGCATCAGAACGTCTGGCCGACGATCATGGCGAGGTGCTCGACGATCGGGCCGACGGCGAGTGCCGGGAAGAAGGTCAGGCCGCCGACGATGACCACGACACCGGCAAGCAGGCCGACGAACAGGGTCGTATCAGTCGGGAAGGTACCGGCGGAGGCTGGAACCGTCTTCTTCGCCACCAGCGAACCAGCGATTGCCAGTGCCGGGATGATGACCAGGAAGCGGCCCATCAGCATGGCGAGACCAAGCGTGATGTTGTACCAGGGCGTGTTGCCGGTGAGGCCGCCGAAGGCTGAGCCGTTGTTGGCAGTCGCCGAGGTGTAGGCATACAGGATCTCGGAGAAGCCGTGCGGACCCGGCGTTCCGACCGAAGCGACAGCGTTCGGTATCAGCACGGCAATGGCTGTGAAGCCGAGCATGGAGAGCGGCAGGCACAGGATGGCGAGCAACGCCATCTTGACTTCCTTGGCCTCGATCTTCTTGCCGAGATATTCCGGCGTGCGGCCGACCATCAGGCCAGCAACGAAGATGGCGATGATGACGAACATCAAGATGCCGTAGAAACCAGCGCCGACACCGCCGACGATGACTTCGCCAAGCTCCATGTTGATGAGCGGGATGAGCCCGCCCAGCGCGGTGAAGGAGCCATGCATGGCATTGACCGCGCCGCAGGAGGCGGCGGTGGTAACGACGGCGAAGAGTGCCGACATGACGATGCCGAAGCGCGCTTCCTTGCCTTCCATGTTGCCACCGTCGATGCCGAGCGCATGGACCAGCGGGTTGCCGGCGGCTTCGGCCCAGTAGGTGACGGCGACGCCGGCGACAAACAGGATGCCCATGGTGGCGAAGATCGCCCAGCCCTGGCGCTGGTTGCCGACCATGCGGCCGAAGACGTTGGTAAGAGCAGCGCCGATGGCGAAGATCGAAACCATCTGGAGGAAGTTGGAGATGGCGTCAGGGTTTTCGAACGGGTGCGCGGAGTTGGCGTTGAAGAAGCCGCCGCCATTGGTGCCGAGCATCTTGATCGCCAGCTGCGAGGCAACCGGGCCGACAGCGATGGTCTGCTGGGCGCCCTCGACTGTGGTGGCCGCAACATAGGAGCCAATGGTCTGCGGCACGCCGAGCCAGACATAGGCAAGCGTCAGCACGATGCACAGCGGCAGCAGCACGTAGAGCGTGGAACGGGTCAGATCGACCCAGAAATTGCCGATCGACTTGCCCGAGGCGCGAGCAAAGCCGCGGATCAGCGCCATGCCGACGGCGATGCCGGTGGCGGCGGAAACAAAGTTCTGGACGGTCAGGCCGGCCATCTGCACGAGATAAGACATCGTGCTTTCGCCGCCGTAGTTCTGCCAGTTGGTGTTGGTGACGAAGCTGACGGCGGTGTTGAAGGAGAGTTCCGGCGGCACAGCAGTCATGGCGGCGGGGTTGAAGGGCAGCGAGCCCTGGAACCGCTGCAAGAAGTAAAGCAGCAGGAAGCCGGCGATGTTGAACGACAGCATGGCGGCGGCATAGCCGGTCCAGTGCTGGTCCTCGCGCTCGCTGGTGCCGGCAAGCCGGTAGAGCACGCGCTCGATGGGGCCGAGGACGGGCGACAGAAGCGTGCGCTCGCCACTGAAGACGCGCGTCATGTAGCCGCCAAGCGGCTTCACGAGCAGAATGATGATCGCGCAGAACGCGGCGATCTGTATCCAGCCATTGATGGTCATTTGAGAAACTTTCCGTGCGAGCGCTGGACGGTCAGAACCGTTCGGGGCGGATGAGCGCGTAGGTCAGATAGGCAAGCAGGAACACGGTCACTGCGCCGCCGAGGATGTATTCGAGCAACATGTTGGCGTTCCTTCAGAGGATGTCGCAGGCTTTGACGTAAGCAAAACACAAGGCGAAGAAGAAGACGCCT
This sequence comes from Aminobacter sp. GW821-FHT11F06, assembly GCF_058808215.1. Lineage (NCBI taxonomy): Bacteria > Pseudomonadati > Pseudomonadota > Alphaproteobacteria > Hyphomicrobiales > Phyllobacteriaceae > Aminobacter > Aminobacter sp. GW821-FHT11F06. The sequence continues at coordinate 397,937 of NZ_JBXARL010000002.1, forward strand.
ATGGCGAGAACGAAGATATCCATCTTCGAATGCTCCTGTTCAGTTGAGACCTTGCACCGGAAGCGCAAAGACCATGCCACGCGCCAAACAACGGCGCCAGCTGCGCTGACGACGTTGGCTGTGGCATCTGTTTGACGCATCGTGCTTGGCGAAGACCTGACGGGCCTTCGGGCCGATGCGCTGGGATTTCAGGAGGGAATGTGGCCCCAAACCGCATTAAGGTTCGAGAGAGCGGGGTGCTGAAAGAAATAGGAATTCCATAAAGAAAACGGCCCTCAGGCGGGTGCCTGAGAGCCGTTTGTATTCAAAGCTTGGGTGCCGCGTCAGCCGACGCGGCAAGCAGGATCAGGCAAGGCCTTCCGCGCGCAGGGCCTTCTGCACGGCTGGGCGGGCAGCCACGGTACCTAGATAGCGCTGAATGTTGGCGAAGGACGACAGGTCGACGCCGACATGCTTGGCCCAGCCGAGCACGGTCCACATATAGGCGTCGGCTGCGCTGAAGACGTCGCCCATCAGATAGGAGCGGTCGGCGAGCTTGCCGTCGACATAAGCAAAACGCTTGGCGAGATGCTCGCGGTTAATCTCCTTGGTCGCCTCGGGCGTGTTCGGCTTGAAGAATACGCCAAGGCTCTTGTGCAGTTCGGTGGCGACGAAGGCCAGCCACTGCTGGACGCGGTAGCGCGCCATGTCGCCGGCCTTGGGCATCAGGCCACTTTCGGGCTTCTGGTCGGCGAGATACTGAACCAGCACCGAGGCTTCGGTCATCAATTCGCCATCGGGCAGGACGAGGGCCGGCACATAACCGTTGGGGTTGGTGGCGAGGAAATCCTGATCGGCTTCGGTGGTCTTGGTCTTGCCGTCGACCTTGACCAGATCGAGGTCGATGCCAACTTCATTGGCAACGATGTGGGGAGCCAGCGAGCAGGCGCCGGGCATGTAGAAAAGCTTCATGTCGTGGGAAACTCCGAATGTTGATGCCTCCCTCTCGCACGCGCGGGCAATGCCTCCAAGCACCCAATCGGTGAACACTATGTTACCGGTGTCGGATGCGGCTTTGGAACGGCGGCGACTCACACTGTGATTGTCTTGAGGCGCTGGGCGATCAGGCTTGCCAGCCTGCCTGCGACCTCTTCTTTGGAAAGGTCCGGCCACTCGTCGACACCGCTCTTGCTGACGATGCGGACACGGTTGCGGTCGCCACCCATGACGCCGCCTTCATGGCTGACATCATTGGCGACGATGAAATCAGCACCTTTCCTGGCAAGCTTGGCCTGGGCGTTCTTGAGCACGTCCTGGGTCTCGGCGGCGAAGCCGACAACAAGATAGGGACGTTGTTTATGATGCCCGACGCCTGCAAGAATGTCGGGATTCTCGACCATCTTCAGGCTCGGCGCGCCCTCGCCCGCCACCTTCTTGATCTTCTCGCCAGCGGCATTGTCGGTGCGCCAGTCGGCGACGGCGGCGACAAAGACGGCGGCGTCGGCAGGCAGAAGCTGCTCGACCGCATCGCGCATCTCACGCGCGCTTTCGACATGAACCGTCTTCACCCCAGCCGGGTCGGCGATGGTGACCGGGCCGGAGACGAGGCGAACGTCGGCCCCGAGCCTGGCCAGGGCCGCGGCGATGGCATGGCCCTGCTTGCCCGACGAGCGGTTGGCGATGTAGCGGACCGGGTCGATGGGCTCATGTGTCGGCCCGGAGGTGATGATGATTTTCTTGCCCGACAGCGGCTTGGGCCTGGCATCGAGCAGCGCTTCGATGGCAGCCACGATCTCCAGCGGTTCGGCCATGCGGCCCTCGCCTGCCTCGCCGCTTTCGGCCATCTCGCCGCTCTTGGGGCCGACGAAATGGATGCCGTCCTTCTCCAGCATCGCGCGGTTGCGGCGCGTGGCTGCATGCGACCACATTTTGGGGTTCATGGCGGGCGCCAGCAACACCTTCTTGTCGGTGGCAAGCAGCACCGTCGAGGCAAGGTCGTTGGCGTGGCCATTGGCGAGCTTGGCCATCAGGTCTGCGGTAGCAGGGGCCACGACCAACAGATCGGCCTCGCGCGACAGCCTGATGTGCCCGATGTCGTGCTCGTCCTGGCGGTCGAAGAGATCGGAGAACACATGGTCGGCGGTCAGAGCGCCGACCGACAAGGGCGTGACGAACTCCTGCGCGGCCGACGTCATGACCGCACGGACCGAAGCGCCGCGCTCGCGCAGGCGCCGGATCAGGTCGAGCGACTTATAGGCCGCGATGCCGCCGCCGATGATGAGCAGGATACGCTTGCCGTTGAGGATCATGCCTGGTCCGCCGTCTCGTCAGGCCGGCTTCAGCGCCGGCTGGATGTCGGTATGGATGAAATCGTCGCCCTTGAAAAGCAGCGGCAGGTTCCGTGTCTTGGCAAGGGCATAAGCGAAGCAGTCGCCCATATTCAGTTGAGCTGGATGTCCAGAGCCTTGCCCATAGCGGGCATAGGCGCTTCTGGCGGCCGCAAGATGTTGTGCGTCGAAGGCAATCAATTCCAGCTCAAGCTTCGACAGAAGCGCCTCCAGGCGAACGGACCCCGTAACCATCCGGCTCCTTGCCACAACACAAAAGGCCTCGTGAACTGTCGCCGTGCTGATGACTACACTTGGGACCGCGTGGCAAAGGGATGCAAACTGCCTGCTTTCAGGTTCCGCCTTCAGAATTGCGATCAGTACCGATGTATCGACCGCCAGGCTGATCATAAGAGCCCTTCATCCCACATCTCGTCGCTGAGCTTTTTGAGATCAAACGGCTCGGACGGCTTCACTCCCAGCGCGAGGATTTCCTCTATCGTCGCCTTTTTCGTCCGTTTTGGAACGCTGCTTGCAAGGCGCTCACGCACTTCCTGCTCCATCGACACACCGCGTGCGGCAGCGCGCCCGCGTAGCTCCCGCTTTGTGGCTTCTTCGAGATTGCGAATGGTCAGAGTGCCCATCGTCGTGCCTCGCAAAACTTCTGCCGATCACTTCTTGTCTTCTTCGGACCCGTCATCCACTTTCACGCCCCGGCGATTGAAGCCTTCGCTGGTTGGCAGCCCGAGGGAGGCGGCGAGCACGTCTCGCGCCTCCTGCTCCATCGATACGCCACGCGCCGCGCCGCGTTCTCGCAGCCTTTGCATGACCCAGTCATCCAGGTTCCGGACGGTGATCCTAGCCATGTGCCCAATATAGTGGCAATGGCCTTCGACAGCAATGACAGCATTGCTAGCAACGCTGTCATGTCACCTCATAGCAGCTGCCAGGCGAGGAACACAAGCGTGGCCGCAATGACCCAAATCGCGACGCGGCCTGAGCGGGTGTAGCGTGCTTCGGCCTTGCCAATAGCCCTGGCGGTTTCGGCATCGAAACGCAGCCCGTTTTCCGCCATGAGGTCGATCTGCCGCGACAGGCGCTCGGTGCGGGCAGCGAGATCGGGGGCCTGTCGAATGAGCGACATCAACGCGCCAAGGCCGTCGCGGGCGTCGATCAGCAGGCCCTGCGGACCAAGATTGCCTGCGATCCAGTGGCTGACCACCGGCTCGGCGGTCTTCCACATGTTGAAAGCCGGATCGAGCGTGCGGGCAACGCCCTCGACCACGACCATTGTCTTTTGCAGCAGCACCAGTTCGGGCCGCGTCTGCATGTCGAACAGCTCGGTGACCTCAAACAGCAGTGTCAGAAGCTTGGCCATCGAGATGGTCTCGGCCGGCTGGCCATGGATCGGCTCGCCAATGGCGCGGATCGCCTGGGCAAAGGCCGCGACATTGTGGTGGCGCGGCACGTAGCCCGCTTCAAAATGCACTTCGGCGACACGCATGTAGTTGCGGGTGATGAAGCCGTAGAGGATCTCGGCGAGGAAGCGCTGCTCCTTCTTGCCGAGCCGGCCCGAAATGCCGAGGTCGACGGCGACGATGTCGCCCTTGGCGTCGACGAACATGTTGCCGGGGTGCATGTCGGCATGGAAGAAGCCGTCGCGCAGCGTGTGGCGCAGGAACGACTGGACGAGCGTCGCGGCGATCGCCTTGAGATCGTGGCCGCCGGCGCGAAGCCCGTCGATGTCGTTGAGCTTGACCCCGTCGATCCACTCCATGGTGAGCACGTCACGGCCGGTGCGCTCCCAGTCGACTGCCGGCACCCGGAAACCGGGATCGTCCTTGGTGTTTTCGCCAAGCTCGGAATAGGCGGCTGCCTCAAGCCTGAAATCCATCTCGATCTTGGTGGTCTGCGCCATCGTCTCGGTGATCTCGACGGGACGGAGCCGGCGGCTCGACGGGACAAAGCGCTCCTGCAGCCGGGCGGCGAGGAAATAGCTTTCGAGATCCTGGAAAAAGCGGCGGCGCACGCCCGGGCGGATGACCTTGACGGCGACCTTGCGCGGGCCATTTGGCGTATCAACCTCGGCCGGGTGAACCTGGGCGATGGAGGCCGCCGCCACCGGCTCGCCGATACTGAGGTAGAGGTCGGAAACCTTGCGGCCGAGCGAGCCTTCGATGGCATCTACAGCTTCCGACATCGGGAAGGTCGCCATGCTGTCCTGAAGCAGTGCGAGATCGAGCGCGATGTCGTCGCCAACGACGTCAGGACGCGTCGCCAGGAACTGGCCGAGCTTGACGTAGGAGGGCCCGAGCCGGGCAACGGCATTGGCCAGGCGGTCGCTGCGCACGCTTTTTCGGGCACGGCGGCGGGTGAACAGCTTGGCCACACGCCAGCCGAATTTCGGCAGGCCGGTCAACTGGTCGCCCGGCAAAGCCGCGACCACGCCCTCGCGCACCAAGACCCAGCCCGCGCGCGCGAGCCGGAAAGACGCCCCGATATTGCTCATCGCGCGCCGTCTCTCAAAGCTTCCAGCCCGAATGAAGCGCTGCGATGCCGCCGGTGTAGTTGCGGAAAGTGACGCGATCGAAGCCGGCGCGCGTGATCATCGCGGCAAAGTTCTGCTGGTTGGGGAACTTGCGGATCGATTCGACGAGATAGGCATAGGGCTCGCCGTCGCCAGTGACGGCTTGGCCGATGCGCGGGATGGCGTTGAACGACCAGGCTTCATAAACCTTGTCGAGCAGCGGCATGTCCACCTCGGAGAATTCGAGGACCAGTAGGCGTCCACCCGGCTTGAGAACGCGATAGGCTTCCGACAGCGCCACGTCGATGCGCGGCACGTTGCGGATGCCGAAAGCGATCGTATAGGCGTCGAAGGTCTCGTCGGCGAAAGGCAGTTCTTCCGCGTTGGCTTCGACAAAATCGGTCTTGTCGGCAAGGCCGCGTTTTTCGGCCCGCTCGCGGCCGACGCCGAGCATCGAGCCGTTGATGTCGAGCACGGTGGCGTGCGCGTTGCCATGCGAGGCATCGATGATGCGGAAGGCGACGTCGCCGGTGCCACCGGCAACATCAAGCACTTTCCAGCCCGGACGCCTGGGCGGATTGAGCCAGGCAACCATAGCATCTTTCCACACCCGGTGCAGCCCGCCCGACATCAGGTCGTTCATCATGTCGTAGCGGTTGGCGACCTTATGGAAGACCTCGTTGACGAGGCCCTGCTTGTCGCCCGCGCCGACATTTCGGAAACCGTATGAAGTTTCCATGCCGCCGACAGCTGTCGTCCGTTGTTCTGACATTTTCTTGTCCAATCAAATCCGGCGGGACCATAGCCGATCACACCAGCGGGCGCTATTGTTTGAGGCGCGGTTTTCGGCCGCGCCCGCGCCGACACGACGAGGAACAAAGAATGCCTTTGAAAGCCGAGCTGCACTGCCACATAGAAGGTGCGGCTGCACCCGAACTCGTCATCCGCCAGGCCCAAAAATACAACAAGGATGTTTCGCCCTTTATCAAGGACGGCTCCTTTGTATGGAACGATTTCACTTCGTTTCTCGCCGCTTATGACTTTGCCGCCGACCTTTTCCGCACCGAAGAGGACTATGCCAGGCTTTCCGAGCACTATCTGACAAGCCTTGCGCGCGATGGCGCGATCTATTCGGAGGTGTTCACCTCGCCCGACCACGCCAAGAAGGCCGGACTGTCGCCCATGGCCTACACCAATGCGCTCGGCGAAGGCATGGCGCGGGCCAAGGCCAAGACCGGCATCGAGGGACGCATGATCGTCACCGGCGTGCGCCATGTCGGCGTCGAATCAATCGAGGCCGCCGCGCGCTTCGCCGCCAAGTGCAACCATCCGCTGGTGACCGGCTTCGGTGTCGCCGGCGACGAGCGCATGGGCGAATTCGAGGATTATGTCAGGGCCTTCGAGATCGCGCGCGAGGCCGGCCTCGGCATCACCATCCATGCCGGCGAGCTGATGGGCTGGGAGAGCGTCGCAGCAGCACTCGACCACATCCGCCCCTCGCGTATCGGCCATGGCGTGCGCGCCATCGAAAACCCCGACCTGGTCAAGCGCATCGCCGACGAAGGCGTGGTGCTCGAAATCTGCCCGGGCTCGAACATCGCGCTCAAGGTGTTCGACAGCTTTGGCGACCACCCCTTCCCCAAACTGCGCGACGCCGGCTGCAAGGTGACGCTCAACTCCGATGATCCGCCCTATTTCTGGACCACGCTGAAGCGCGAATACGACATCGCGGCCGAGCATTTCGGCATGGACGACAAGGCGCTTGCGGCGACCACGAAGACGGCGATCGAGGCTGCCTTTGTCGACAAAAAGACCAAGGCAGCCCTTCTTGCGCGGCTCGACGGCCAAAAACGCTGAATTTCGGCCGACAAAACTGTGGTTCAAGGCGGCAAGTCATTGGTTGGCGGCGGACCAGCCGATAGAATGCCGCCAATTATCCGAGTTCCAGGAGCGTAAGCCATGACCGTGACCGTCGTCGACCATCCGCTTGTCCAGCACAAGCTGACCATCATGCGCGACAAGGAAACTTCCACGGCCGGCTTCAGGCGCCTGCTGCGCGAGATCTCGCTTTTGCTCGGCTATGAGGTGACGCGCGACCTCGAACTGACCACCAAGATGATCGAAACGCCGATCGAGACGATGGAAGCGCCGACGCTCGAAGGCAAGAAGCTGGTGTTCGCTTCGGTGCTGCGCGCCGGCAACGGCCTGCTCGAAGGCCTGCTTGATCTGGTGCCGGCGGCGCGCGTCGCCCATGTCGGGCTTTATCGCGATCACGAGACGCTTGAGGCGGTCGAGTATTTCTTCAAGGCGCCGAGCGACCTCGGCGACCGGCTGGTGATCGTCGTCGACCCGATGCTGGCGACGGCCAATTCGGCGATCGCGGCTATCGACATGCTGAAGGGCCGCGGCGCCACCAATTTGCGCTTCCTGTGCCTGTTGGCGTCGCCCGAAGGCATCGAGCGTTTCACCAAGGCGCATCCTGACGTGCCGGTCTTCACCGCCTCGATCGACCGCGAGCTCAACGAAAAGGGCTACATCATCCCCGGTCTCGGCGATGCCGGCGACCGCATGTACGGCACCAAATAACCAGCCATTTACCGCCTTTGACGATGGGGCTGCACCGTTAAAGGCGCGATCACCATCAGTTGCCTAGGGTGACGCCTGAATTCGAGGCGTCACCATGTTGCGTAAGATCATCATATTCGGCATTTTCGCCAGCGCATCCGCGTCGCTGCCATCGCTTTACGAGAAGCACGGCGGTGCAGTGCAGGCACTGCTGGGGACGAGCGCGGACAGCGATCCAGCCGCGCCGCCTCAGACAATCGAGGCGAGCGCAGCCACGGTATCGACGGCAGGACGGCGCGTGACGATCGACGCCGATATGCGCGGCCATTTCAGCGCCAGCTTCAAGGTCAATGGGCGCGCGGTCGACGCCATGGTCGACACCGGCGCCACCTTGGTTGCAATCAACATGTCGACGGCGCGGCTGGCCGGCGTCAAGGTTTCGGCCACCGACTTCACCCAGAAGGTCAATACAGCCAACGGTACAGCACGGGCCGCACTCGCCCGCATCGACAGACTGCAGATCGGCCGGATCAGCGTCGACGACGTGCCGGTGGTCGTGCTCGAAGACAAGGCGCTCGACGGCACGCTGATCGGCATGAGTTTCCTGTCACGGCTGAAGAAATACCAGGTCGAAAACGGCGCCCTGCTTCTGGTGCAATAGAGCTCAGGTGCCGGTCGTCTGGTCCACCGTCCTGAAATGACCGGGCGGTTGGCCGATGATGCGCTTGAAGGCTCGGCTGAAGGCGGCTTCCGAATCATAGCCCAGCCGCGAGGCAACGACCGAAATCCTCAGGCGGTCGCGGACAAGCCACTGCCGTGCCTGATGCATCCTGACCTGGGTGACATATTTCGCCGGTGTTTCGCCGACAATGGCAGCAAAGCGCTCGGCGAAGCCTGAGCGTGAGGCGCCCATCATCCTGGCCAGCGCCTCGACAGTCCAGTCTCGGCTCGGTTCGAGATGGATGGCCGCCAGCACCTTGCCGATCTTGGGGTCCCTGACGGCAGCGATCCAGCCACTCGAATCACCGCAACCGCGCTCGACCCATGAGCGGATGATGATGGCGGCGAGCACATCGGCAAGGCGCGCGACGATGCCGCCGGAGCCGACGCGCTCGAGCTTGACCTCGCGCGCCATGGTTTCAAGCAGATGCGTGATGCCTGGATCATGGGCCTCGAGCTCGGTGGTGCGCATGACGTCGGGCATCATGCCGAGCAGCGGGTGGAGACCATCGAGGTTGAAATACATGCTGCCGCAGAAGAGCAAAGTGCCCGGCTGGCAGCCCTCGGTCGACAGGCAAAAGACGTTCTTGCAGATCTCGTGGATCTCGTAGCCATTGATCGGCGACGATCTGGCGCCCGGCTCGCTTGCCAGCGCATGTGCAACGCCGCGCGGCAGGAGCACAGCGTCGCCGCATTTGAGCTCCACCCACTCACCAGAAGGCTGTCGAAGCCAGCACGCCTTCTGGCTGACGAAGTAGAAACGCGCCGTGGCCTGGGCCGGGAATTCGATGTTCCACGGCTCTTTCAGTTCCCAGCGTCCGTATTCGACGCCGTCGAGGCGCAAGCCGCGCAGGATGTTGGTCAGCGGATCACCGGCAATTGGAAATTTGGACGAATGATCATTCATGGCGGGGTTTCTAGCATGGAAACTCCAGGCGGTCACTCCCACCTTGCACTGCATTCAATCGGAGACTGACCATGATCGAACCTGCGACAGCCGTAATGGACGGCGTTTCGCTCGACGCCTCGACACCCCGGGAACGATCCGATCCAGCATGGGGGGCTGTCGTCTCCCTTGCGCTCGGCGTGTTCGGACTTGTGACGGCAGAGTTCCTGCCGGCCAGCCTGCTGACGCCGCTGGCACAGGATCTCCGCATCACCGAGGGCACCGCCGGGCAGGCAGTGACGGCAACCGCGATCGTAGCTGCGATCGCGGCACCCACCATGGCAATCGCCACCAAACGCGTCGACCGCCGGCACGTCATGCTGGGCCTGACGCTTTTGCTGATCGCTTCAAGCATACTTGCCGCCGTTGCCTGGTCGCTGCCTTCCCTTTTGTTCGCGCGCGTCGTGTTGGGCATAGCGCTCGGTGGCTTCTGGTCCATGTCGGCAGCCATCGCGATGCGGCTTGTGCCCAGCGATGTCTTCCCGCGCGCCATGTCCATCATCCTGACAGGCGTATCCGTCGCCACCGTCTGCGCGGCCCCTGTCGGGGCCTATGTCGGCGATGTCTGGGGCTGGCGCACCGCCTTCATGCTTGCGGCCGCAATCGGCGTCGTGACGCTGATCGTCCAGGTTGCGACCCTTCCCAAGCTGCCGCCGGTGGGCGTGGCCAGCTTCCGCGCCCTGCTGGACGTCTCGAAGAACCCGATGATCAAGGTCGGACTGCTGGTGATCCTTCTAACTGCTTCCGGCCACTTCGCCGGCTTCACCTATTTCCGCGCCTTCCTCGAACAGGTGCCGGCATTCGGCATCGAGTCCATCTCGCTAGTGCTGCTCGCCTTCGGTGTAGGCGGCTTCTTCGGCAATTTCGCCGGCGGCTTCATGGCCGAACGCAGCCTCAAGGCCGCCGTGACGCTCGCTCCCTTGTTGATCGCGATTGCCGCGCTTGCGCTTTTGCTGGACGGGGCATCGCCTGCAGTCTCGACAATCGCGGTTGCGGTCTGGGGCTTTGCCTTTGGCGCGGTGCCGGTCGGCGTACAGACATGGATGGTGCGTGCCGCGCCCGAGCAGGCGGAAAGTGCTGGCGGCCTGATGGTCGCGACCTTCCAGGTGGCGATTGCAATGGGAGCCGTTTTCGGTGGGCTTTTGGTCGACAATTCCGGTGTTGCCAGCGCCTTTGTCTATAGCGGTGTGGCTACGTTGCTCGCAGCGCTTGCGGTCTTCTGCTTAGGTCCGAAGCGCGCGGCGTAGCCACTTCATGCCCCCTCACCGCGCGGCTCTATCTTCTTGTTGGAGCATGATCTTCTCCGAAAACCGGCATCCACTTTTCGGGATCATGCTCTAGCCGCGCGGTGAAATTCGCCTGACGATGGCCTTGGTCGCAACCGGCTTCGCATCCCCGATGCTATAGGCAGCACGCACCACGGCTGCGGCCGCTTCGGCAGCGGAAGCGTTGCGGGCATGGACAAGTGCGAGCGGTTCACCCGCCCGCACCTCCGCGCCAACGGGCGCAAGCCCGGTGATGCCGACGGCATGGTCGACCTTGTCTTCCGGCCGCTTGCGTCCGCCGCCAAGGGCGACGACCGCAAGGCCAATGTCACGTGTTGAAATGCCTGACACAAAGCCGCTACGGGACGCTTTCACCGCAAGCTCGACATCTGCTCGCGGCAGATATTTCGCGGAGTTCGAAACGAAATCCTTCGGACCACCAAGGACTGCGACCATGCGGCCGAAGATTTCGGCGGCGCGGCCATCGTCCAGCGCCGCGCGCGCAAGGCGCAATGCCTGCTGGTTGGACAAAGCGATTCCTGCCGACACCAGCATCTCGGCGGCAAGCGCCAGCGTCACCTGTTCAAGGCGCGGATCGCGCAAGCGGCCGGTGAGGAAATCGACCGCGCTGGCGACCTCGACAGCGTTGCCGGCGGCGGATGCCAGTGGCTCGTTCATGCCGGTGATCAGCGCGGTTGTCTTGAGACCCGCGCCATTGGCAACCTCGACCAGGCTTGTGGCAAGCGCTGAGGCGTCGCGCGCGCTTTCCATGAAGGCGCCATTGCCGATCTTGACATCGAGCACCAGTGACTGGAGCCCAGCGGCGAGCTTCTTGGACAGGATGGAGGCGGTGATCAGCGGTACGGATTCAACGGTCGCGGTGACGTCGCGGATACCGTAGAAGCGCTTGTCGGCGGGGGCGAGATCGGCGGTCTGGCCGATGATGGCGCAGCCGGTTTCGCGGACCGTACGCCGAAACAGCGCAAGGTCCGGCTGGCTGGCATAGCCGGGGATCGAATCCATCTTGTCGAGCGTGCCGCCGGTATGGCCAAGGCCGCGCCCCGAAATCATCGGGACATAGGCGCCACAGGCGGCAACGATGGGCGCCAGCATCAAAGAGACGTTGTCGCCGACACCGCCGGTGGAGTGCTTGTCGGTGACCGGGCCCGGCAAGTCGGACCAATCGAGCACGTCGCCTGAATCGCGCATGGCAAGTGTCAGTGCCACCGCTTCGTTGCGGTTCATGCCGTTGAAGAACACCGCCATGCCGAAGGCCGCGATCTGGCCTTCGGAGACCGTGCCAGTGGCGATGCCCTTGACGAAGGCGGCGATCTCATCGGAGGCAAGTGGTTTGCCGTCGCGCTTGCGGCGAATGATTTCTTGGGGGAGCATCTAAAGGGCGCTCGCAAGGAGGTGCTGGCGCTCGACGTTGCCCCCCTCTGGCCTGCCGGCCATCTCCCCCTCAAGGGGGGAGATCAGCAGCTTTGAGCTCGGCGCTTTTGTTGCGGAATTGGCGATTGACGAAAGTCGGCGTGATAGCTGATCTCCCCCCTTGAGGGGGAGATGGCCGGCAGGCCAGAGGGGGGCGCGAAGGAACGCCTCGTTCCCCGTTTGCGCCACCCACACCTCACTCATCATGCATGCCCTTTTCGAACATCTTGCGCAGCACGGTGGCCAAGCGGCCGCCGCCGATGGGCGCCATGTCCTTGGTCTCGCGATGCGAAAGCTCAGCACCGGTCATGCCGGCGGCCAAATTGGTGATGACCGAGCAGGCGAGCACCTTGAGACCAAGGAAACGGGCGATGATCACTTCAGGCACCGTCGACATGCCGACCGCATTGGCACCGAACATGCGCGTCATGCGGATCTCGGCCGGGGTCTCGAAGGACGGGCCGGAGAACCACATGTAGACCCCCTTGTGCAGTTCGATGCCGGCTGCTGTGGCAGCCGCCTCGAACGCCTCGCGAAGCCGTGCGTCATAAGCCTCGGTCAGGCCGACGAAACGACGGTCTGTCGGTTCGCCAAATAGCGGGTTGGTGCCGGAGAAATTGATGTGATCCTCGATCAGCATGATCGAGCCGGGCAGCATCTCGGGATCGACGGAGCCGGCGGCATTGGTCAGCACCAACTGGGTTATGCCGATACCGGCCAGCGTCTCGAGCGCGGGGCGCATGGCCGACGCGTCGCCCTGCTCGTAATAATGGGCGCGGCCGGCCATCATGATCACCGGCTGGCCACCGAAGATGCCAGCCACAAGTTCGCCGGCATGGCCGGTGACGCCGCTTCTGGGGAAACCCGGCAACGCGGCATAAGGAATGCGGATGGCGTTTTCGACCTCATCGACGAGGCCGCCGAGACCGGAGCCCAGCACCATGGCGGTGGCTGGCGCCAACCCGTCAAGCTGCTCGACGAGGCGGTCGACGGCTTCCTTCATTTGAGAGCCTCCGCTTCGAAGCCGAGCGGAAAGATGTCCTTCAGCCTGACGGTTTCGACGACGCCCGTGCTGTCGCAGAGATAAAGCTTGGTGTCCGGCCCGGCAAACTCGGCCAGGCGCTGGCGGCAACCACCGCAGGGCGTGACCTTGGCCTTTTTCTCGGCGATGACGGCGATCTCGGTAATCTTGCCGCCGCCGGCCATGATGTAGTGCCCGAGCGCTGTGGTCTCGGCGCACCAGCCCTCCGGATAGGAGATCACCTCGATGTTGCAGCCCGAGAAGACCCGACCATCCTCGGTGCGGATCGCGGCCCCCACCGGGAATTTCGAATAAGGCGCATAAGCCTTGGCCATGGCGGCTGTTGCAGCTTCGAAAAGGTCATGGCTCATGATGGAGGCACCTAACTGAATGGATACCCCCACCCCTAACCCCTCCCCCTTGTGGGGAGGGGTTAGGGGTGGGGGTAAATTCGATCATACTCAGCGCTCCTTCACGTAAGGCACGCCACCGGCACGTGGCGGGATGGCCTTGCCGATGAAGCCGGCGAGCAGGATGACGGTGAGGATGTAGGGCAATGCCTGCATCAGCTGCACCGGCACCTTGCCGATGAGCGGCAAAGGCGTGCCCTGCAGGCGTATCGACAGCGCGTCGAGGAAGCCGAACAAAAGGCAGGCAAACATTGCCGGCACCGGCTTCCACTTGGCGAAGATCAGTGCGGCCAGCGCGATGTAGCCACGCCCGGCGGTCATGTCCTTGACGAAGCCGGCGTTCTGGGCGAGCGCCATGTAGGAGCCGGCAAGGCCGGTGAGCACGCCGGTGCAGATGACGGCGCGATAGCGCAGCCAGGCGACCGAGATGCCTGCGGTATCGACCGCAGCCGGGTTTTCGCCGACGGCGCGCAGGCGCAGGCCAAAGCGCGTGCGAAACAGCACCCACCAGGTGAATGGCACGGCGAGGAAGGCGACGTAGGTCAGCAGCGAGTGGCCCGACAGCAGGCCGGAATAGAGCTGGCCGATGACAGGCACGTCGCGCAACGCATCAGCGCCTGGCAAGATTATGGCGCCGAAGCGACCCTCTGGCGGCAGCGAAGGGGTACGGCCGCCCTGCTGGAACCAGGCCTGGCCGAGGATGATGGTCGAACCGGCGGCGATGAAATTGATCGCCACGCCCGAAACTATCTGGTTGCCGCGATGGGTGATCGAAGCAAAGCCGTGGACGAGTGACATGCCAATCGAGACAAGAACCGCGACGAGCAGGCCGATCCAGGCCGAGGCAAAGACCGCCGCGGCCGCAGCCCCGGCAAAGGCGCCGGCCAGCATCTTGCCTTCGAGGCCGATGTCGAAGACGCCGGCGCGTTCGGAATAGAGGCCAGCCAGGCAGGCGAGCAACAACGGCACCGAAACCCGGATCGTCGAGTTCAGGATGTTGATGAGCGTGTCGACGAATTCCATCTCAGGCACGCTCCCCTTTGGTCGCCGCGATGCCGACCGATCGCGGACTGAAGCTCGCGAAAATACCCTGGATCGTCGGGCGGAACATGTTCTCCAGCGCTCCGGCAAACAGGATCACCAGGCCCTGGATGATGACGATCATGTCGCGGGAGATGTTCGGCATCTCGAAGGCAAGCTCAGCGCCGCCCTGATAGAGCATGCCAAACAGGATCGCCGCGGGCACGATGCCGACTGGATGCGAGCGGCCCATCAGCGCAACCGCGATACCGACGAAACCGGCACCGCTGACGAAATCGAGGGGCACATTGTGCTGATCGCCCATGATCGGGTTGAGTGCCATCATGCCGGCGAGCGCGCCCGAGATCAGCATGGTGACGATGATGATGCGCGTTTCCGAAATGCCGGCGTAACGCGCGGCCTTCGAACTGAAGCCGTAGGTGCGGATCTCGTAGCCGAGCTTGGTGCGCCAGATCAGCACCCAGACGAGGAATGCCATGACCAGCGCGAGCAGGAACGAGATGTTGAGCGGCGCCGATGGCCTGACTTTGAGGCCGAATTCGGCCAGCAGCCAGCCGAGCTTGGGCAGTTGCCCGCCTTCGAGGAACTGGCGCGTCTGCGGCGCCATCGAGCCCATCGGCTTCAGCACATTGACCAGCATGTAGACCATCACGCTGGCGGCGATGAAGTTGAACATGATGGTGGTGATGACGATGTGCGAGCCGCGCTTGGCCTGGAGATAGGCCGGGATAAGCGCCCACAGGGCGCCGAAGAGCGCCGAGGCCACGATTGCCAGCGGAAAGACCACCCACCATGGCAATGTGCTGTCGAAGGCAAGGACTACGATGGCGATGCCAAGGCCGGCGATGTAGGCTTGGCCCTCGCCGCCAATGTTGAACAAGCCGCAATGGAAGGCGACGGCAACGGCAAGGCCGGTGAAAATGAAGTTGGTGGCGTAGTACAGTGTGTAGGCGAGGCCCTGCCCGCTGCCGAAAGCGCCCTCGACGAGAATGACGGCAGCCCGCAGCGGGTTTTCGCCGACAAGCAGCACGACAAGACCAGCCACCGCGAAGGCGACAAGCAGATTGATCAGGGGGATGAGCCCGTAGTCGGCCCAGGCCGGCAGTTTTGCGTAAGGCGTGCTCATTCGGCGGCTTCCTTGTGCTCGACGCCGGCCATCAGCAGACCAAGCTCGCCTTCGCTGGTTTCTGGTCCGCGCTCGCCGACGATGCGGCCGGCGAACATCACCAGGATGCGGTCGGACAGCGAGCGGATCTCGTCGAGCTCGACCGAGATCAAGAGCACCGCCTTGCCCTGGTCGCGCATGGCGATCAGCCGCTTGTGGATGAATTCGATGGCCCCGACGTCGACGCCGCGGGTCGGCTGGCCGACGATCAAGACGCCGGGGTCCTGCTCGATTTCGCGGGCGAGCACGATCTTTTGCTGGTTGCCGCCGGAAAAATTGGCGGTCTTGAGCCGGGGATTGGCCGGCCGAATGTCGTATTTCTCGATCTTTTGCAGCGCGTCCTTCTGGATCGCATCGAGATTGAGGAACGGGCCTTTGAGATATTGCGGCTTGTCGTGATAGCCGAGGATCGAGTTCTCGCTTTCGTCGAAGGCGAGCACCAGCCCGACATGATGCCGGTCCTCCGGCACATGGGCCAAACCGCGATCGCGCAACTCGCCAGGATCGGCCTGGCCGGTGAGGTCGATCGGCTTGCCATCGAGCATCACGGTGCCTGAAACCGCCTTGCGAATACCGGAGACGGCTTCCATCAGTTCGGACTGGCCGTTGCCGGCGACACCGGCGATGCCGACGATCTCGCCGGCGCGCACGTCCAGCGACACATTGTCGACCATGGTGACGCCGCGCGAATCCTTGACGGTCAGGTTCTTGACCAGAAGCTTGACGTCGCCGGGCGAAGCCTCGCCTTTTTCGACGCGCAACAGCACGCGGCGGCCGACCATCAGCTCGGCCAGTTCCTCGACAGTGGTCTCGCTGGTCTTGCGCGTCGCCACCATCGTGCCCTGGCGCATGACCGAAACATTGTCGGTGATCGCCATGATCTCGCGCAGCTTGTGGGTGATCAGCACCACCGTCTTGCCCTGGTCCTTGAGCTGCTTGAGGATGCGGAACAGGTGGTCCGCTTCGGCCGGCGTCAAAACGCCGGTTGGCTCATCGAGGATCAGAATCTCGGCGCCGCGATAAAGCGCCTTGAGGATTTCGACGCGCTGCTGCAGGCCGACCGGCAGCTCTTCGATCAAGGCATCGGGATCGACCTCGAGGCCGTATTCCTCCTCCAGGCGGCGAAGCTCCGAACGCGCCTTGGCGATCGATCTCTTGAGCAGGGCCTCGCCCTCGGCGCCGAGGATGATGTTTTCCAGCACCGAGAAATTCTCGACCAGCATGAAGTGCTGGTGGACCATGCCGATGCCGGCGGCGATGGCGTCGTTGGGTGTCTTGATCGCTGTCGGCTTGCCGTTGACCCGGATTTCGCCACTGTCGGCCTGGTAAAAGCCGTAGAGGATCGACATCAATGTCGACTTGCCCGCGCCGTTCTCGCCGATGATGCCATGGATCGTGCCGCGCGGGATTTCGAGCGCGATATCGCGGTTGGCGCGGACAGCACCAAAGCTCTTGTTGATGCCGATCAGTTCGATAGCCATTTCCGCCATACGACCGTCCACCTCAGGTTTCTTATGTTCTTGTTATGGCTTGCCGAAAGAGCTAGCACGCCCATACTGCCCTGCCAATCGGCTCGGCCAACGGCCCCCGACAATTGGCAGATGCGTCGCGAAACGACCCGAAAGTCCGGACCGAAGAGGATAGCCCATGACAACGCCCCAGGACCGGCTGACGACGCTTGAAATCCGCGCCGCCGAGCAGGAGCACACGATCGAGGAGCTTTCCGGCCAGATCGCCGAGCAGTGGAAGGTGATCGACCGCATGCAAAAGAGGCTCGACGCGCTGGCCGAGCGCTTTCTCGCGCTCGAAGAGCAGTCGGCGCCCGACACCCCAGTGACCAAGCCCCCCCACTGGTGAATCCAGCTTTCGAGCCAAGGTCAAGCCAGACCGGCCGCGTCGGATGGCTGCCACAGCTCGATCGGATTGCCCTCGGGGTCGAGGATCCGACAAAACCGGCCGACCTCCGAGTCCCATTCCGCTCGCGTTTCCACCGCGATACCAGCTGCCTTCAGGTCGGACATCGCAGCGTCGAGGTCATCGACACGCAGATTGATCAACCATTGCTGCTCCCGGCGGCCAAAATACTCGGTGTCCTGGCTGAAGGGCGCAAGGATTGTCGGCCCCGCCTGCTGTTTCCAGACCTCGCGCGAAATGTCCGAGATGCCGAGGTGCTTTTCGTACCAGGCAGCGAGCGCTTGGGGGTCCTTGGCGCGAAAGAAGAAGCCGCCAATTCCGGTCACGGTGAACATCGACTGCCGTCCCAAAGACAGGGCCACAATGATCACGCCGCCGGACGATGCCCGGCGGCGTGGATTTCGATCGGATTAACCGATCAATAGGGGCACTTGTCGTCCGAGGTGTAGTCATGCACCTGGACGGTGCCGGCGATGATGTCGGCCTTGGCCTTTTCGACGGCAGCCTTCATCTCGTCGGTGACGAGCGCCTTGTTGTTGTCGTCCATGGCGTAGTCGACGCCACCTTCCTTGAGGCCGAGATTGTTGATGCCGCCTTCGAACTTGTCGTTCTTGGCATCCATGAAGGCGTTGTAGACGGCGACGTCGACGCGCTTGAGCATCGAGGTCAGCACCTTGCCCGGCTGCAGGCCGTTCTGGTTGGAGTCGACGCCGATGCCGAGCTTGCCGCCGTCGGCAGCAGCCTGGAGCACGCCGACGCCGGTGCCACCGGCCGCGGCGTAGATGACATCCGCGCCCTGCGAGATCTGGGTCTTGGTGATTTCGCCGCCCTTGGTCGGGTCGTTCCAGGCGGCCGGGGTGTCGCCGGTCATGTTCTGGATGACTTCGGTCGCACCGGCAGCCTTGGCGCCGCCGACATAACCGCAGCCGAACTTGCGGATCAGCGGAACGTCCATGCCGCCGACAAAGCCGACCTTCTTGGACTTGGAGGCAAGTGCTGCCATCACGCCGACGAGGTAGGAGCCCTCATGTTCCTTGAACACGATCGACTTCACATTGGGCTTTTCGACGACCATGTCGATGATGGCGAACTTCAGGTCCGGATAGTCGACCGCCACCTTGGCGAGCGCTTCGGACCAGGCGAAGCCGGCCATGACGATCGGATTGCGGCCGTCCTCGGCGAAACGGCGGAGCGCCTGGTCGCGCTGCGAGGCGTTCGAAACTTCGAACTCCACGTAAGGGATGCCGGTCTCGGCCTTGAACTTCTCGGCGCCGTTGAAGGACGCTTCGTTGAATGACTTGTCGAACTTTCCACCGAGATCATAGAGCAACGCCGGCTGAACATCAGCGGCAAGCGCCGGAAGGCACATGGCGGTGGCCGCCAGAAGGCCGAGAACGATACGTTTCATGTGATCCACACCCTGTCGGTTGTCTTTTTTTGCGATTGCGGTGCGGGCCGTTCCTCCGGCTGCCGCACAGCACATGGCAAGGGCCCAGTCCCCCCGCGCATCGGCATATCTTGCACGGGCCAAGACAAAATTCACGCGGAATCTTGACCTTTTGGAAAAATGCACAGGCGTCGCAAATGGATCGTGAAACGAATGCCTAAACGGCGGCCGGCTGGGGGATTGCGCAAGCAACGCCAGTGCCCTTGAGGCCACAATAGCCATAGGGATTCTTGGCCAGATATTGCTGGTGGTCCTCTTCGGCGAAATAGAACTCGGGCGCCGGCTCGATCTCGGTGGTGATCCTTTCGCGGCCCGCCCCCTTGAGCGCCGCCTGATAGGCATCGCGCGAGGTGATGGCCTCCGCCTGCTGGGCCTCGGAAAATGTGTAGATCGCCGAACGATAGGTCGTGCCGACATCGTTGCCCTGGCGCATGCCTTGCGTCGGATCATGCGCCTCCCAGAAGATCTTCAGCAGTTCGGCGTAAGAAACCTCCTTGGGATCGAACACCACCAGCACAACCTCGGCATGGCCGGTGAGCCCCGTGCAGGTCTCCTGATAGGTCGGGTTGGGCGTGAGCCCGCCGGCGTAACCGACAGCCGTGACCCACACGCCCGGCGTCTGCCAGAACAGCCGCTCGGCACCCCAGAAGCAGCCGAGGCCAAACATCGCGGTGTCGAACCCTTCGGGATACGGGCCCTTGAGCGGGCGCTTCGACACATAATGTTTCGAGGCGGTGGCAATCGGCCGCTCGCGGCCGGGCAGCGCCTCGCCGGGTGCAGGCATCTTGAGCTTCTTGTTCAGCATGTCGCTCAGGAAAAACATGGCATTCTCCCTTTCTCGTTTGCCGAAATCGTTACGCGCCGCGACTGCGGCCTCCGTTTCAGACTTCGGCAGTGAAGCGGCCCGGACGCCGCCTGTGGCCTATGGCGTAAAGCAGGAAAGCAAGGACCGCGAAAATCGCGAAGCCCGGCAGGTTGAGCACCGGCATGATGACCGTGTCCCACAGAGCCGGGCTCGCTTTGTCGCTGACGAAAGTCTCGGTCGCGGCAAGCGTGCTCGGCGAAGCCGTCGACCAACTGGTGTCGAGCGGCGTCATCACCAGCCGCGACACGGCCACAGTGCGCGTGGCATCGAGCACCGCCATGATGACGGCCACCGAAAGTGCGATCGCAGCGGCGAGACGGAACACGAAGCGGATCATCAGCGGTCCTGGATATCAGTTTCGACACGAGAAATAGGCTGCGCGGCGTGCCAGTGCAATCGCACACACGCTGAATTGACAGGCGAATGGCTCAAACGGCGGGCTTCGGCTTGCGGTGATTTACGCGCCAGACAGCGAAGATGCCACCGCCTATGGCACCGACCAGCAGGCCGGCGAGGCCGATCAGCACCGCGAAATAACCGCAGGCACCTTCGAAGCAGCTCATGTCGGTCGCCTCGGAAATGCCACTGCCGGCCGCAAGCCCAGCCGCCGCGCCGACCGCCCCGCCGACGACGACGCCGAGAAGTGCCGCAAAGAGCGAAACCAGCAGGCCGGCGCTCGTACGTTCGCTGCTGACGAACCCCGTCGGCGATTGCTTCGTTCGGTTGACCAGGACGATCATCAGCAGACCGATTGCGATCTCGCCGCCATCCCAGGCAAGGCCTTCGATGGAGAAGACGAAATCCGGGGCGACCAGGACATAGACCTGCTTGGCGAGAAGGAAGGCGATGATGGCCAATTGCCAAACGGGGAAACGGCGCGGAAAACGCTCCGAGCGGTTGTAGGCGAGACCAAGCAGATACAAACCCCAAGGGATCGTCACCACAGCCACGATCATCGAGGCATAGACCAAATAGAGGGCAGTGTCCGGCAGGGAAAACCCTTGAACGATGGCAAGGCTCATGTCGAAGCCGCGCGCGCTGAGCGCCATGACAAGGCAAAGCCACAGCACCGGCAGCCAGCCCAGGACGCCCCTGGCGTTCGTTTGCATTTCCGCCGGCATCGAATCCCCCAAACAGCGCGCGCCACGCGCAATTCCAGTCTGCGGCAAAGCAGCGTCACATGACAAGGAAGCCATGGAATGTGCTGTTCGATTTCCATGGTTGGCGCGACGACGGGTGCGCTTTGCGTATTTTGCCGGCAAGGCGGACGCCCGCTGCAAGATTTGCCACGTCAGCGCTTGGCAAGTGCCGCAGGATCGACTAGATGAGCCCGGCAGCCGGATGCACGAGATCGTGTTCGGCAGCAGGCGGATGGGCGGCGGCAGGTTGACCGCACCCGATTGCCGGCTCTTTTGAGCCGCAAACCAACGCCCAGGAGATGCGCGCACTCCCAACCAGCCCGGCGAAACCGGCCGGCGCAAGGCGCGTATGCGGAGAGGTGGCCGAGTGGTTGAAGGCGCACGCCTGGAAAGTGTGTTTACGGGAGACCGTAACGCGGGTTCGAATCCCGCTCTCTCCGCCATTTTTTGAGAGCAGCCAAGCTTCCAGTTTCATTGAACTTTTTTGGATACTCCAGAGCCTGGCACCTCCGTACGAGGTAGCCTGCCCTCCCACCCTCGCCTCCGATCGAACGGTTTGCAAAGAGGAATGAACAGAGCGACATTCAAGGCCTCGTCCATTTTGTCTGTATTGCTTATGCGAAACACAAGTTGGAGGAACTGCCATGAGGACTGCAAGTCTCGTTAGCTGCGCTGTCATTGCTCTGGCTGGTTTTTGGGGTGCCGCCCCAGCCCTGGCGGAAGAACCCAAAAAGGCTGAAATCGACGCTGCGCGTAAGGCGCTGGAGAAGTACCAGGATCCGTATGTAGCCGTGCGCGACCTATATCTCTCGACCGTCGGCTGCGTTCACTACAGCGGCGAGAAAATCGCGGGGGCCATGGACTATCCAAAGGGCGCCATGGGGATTCACTTCGTCAACGTCACGCTGCAGGGCCCGCCCGATCCAAACAAGCCAAACGTGCTGATCTATGAGCCAGACGGCAAGAAGTTGCGCCTGGTTGCCGCCGAGTGGCTCGTTCCGCTTGCCGCCGCCAAGGAGCGGCCAAGCCTATTTGGCCACCCCTTCCAGGGCCCGATGGAAGGGCATGAACCGCTCATCCCAAAAGAATTTGTCCATTACGACTTGCATGCCTGGCTGTTCAAGGACAACCCATTGGGGATGTTCAGCCCGACGAACCCTGCAGTGACATGCGACGGGGCGGATTTCAGCCTTTTGGAGAAGCCAACAAAAATGGTGCATGCGCAGTAAGGCGACTGCGCACCTAAAAAGCCCAGCCACCCCGCTATCGACTCAACGGGGTGACTGGCTGTTGAACTCAAGCCGACGCAGATGCCGTGTCGACGACTTCGAAGTCATGGGTCAGTTTGGCCGACATGGCGAGCATGGCGGATGCCGAACAGTATTTCTCGATCGACAGGCTGACAGCGCGCTCGACCTTGGCGGGCGCGAGGCCGCGGCCCTTGACCACGAAATGCATGTGAATGCGGGTGAAGACCTTGGGGTCGGTCTCGGCGCGGTCCGCATCGAGCTCGACAGTGCAGTCCTCGATCGCCTCGCGGCCCTTTTCCAGGATATGGACGACATCATAGGCCGAGCAGCCGCCAGCACCGATCAGCATCAGCTCCATCGGGCTTGGGCCGGGCGTCTGGCCGCCAGGTTCCTTGGCGGTTCCGAGCACGATCTTGTGCCCGCTGCCGGACTCACCCACGAAGGTGCGATCTTCAACCCATTTGATGCGTGCCTTCATGACAGCCATCCTTCCATGCAAAAATTTCCGTGACCATGCGCTCCAGGTTCATAACCGGATGCGGGCCGAGGCGTCGAGTGCCGCGATCTGACGCGGGCAGATTTTTAAGAAGTCGGGGGACCTGTTTCGTTCGAAGGCTTTCCCGACAACAGCGTCGCCAGCCAGCGCGTCGAGGGCGACTGGCCTGTGTACACGATGAAGGCGATCAGCACCGGCACGCCGAGGAAGGCACCTGAAATACCCCACAGGAAGCTGCCGAAGAACACCGCGAAAATGACCGCGAAAGGCGAGATCGCCAGCGATGCGCCGGTGAGCAAAGGCTCGAGATAGCTGCCGATGATGAACTGAATCAGGTTGAGACCGAGAAAGACAACGGCTGCCATCTGCCAGGATTCGAACTGGGCGATGGCGAACATGGTGGGAAACATCGTCGCCACGAATGGGCCGAGGAACGGGATGTAGTTGAGCGCGAAGGCGATGGCGCCCCACGCGCCGGCGAGCTCCAGCCCGGCAACCAGCGCGAAGCCCCAGACGACAAGACCGGTGAGGATGCTGGCGAAGGTGCGGACCACCATGAACCGGCGCAGCTTGGCGCCGATCTCGCGATTGGCCAGCAATATGCGTTCGCCCTGGGGCTGGGCGTTTGGTGACTTGAGCCGCCGGTTGAAGTCCTCGACCTCAAGCAGGCCGAGCATGACGAGGATGAAGACCAGGACGGCGAAACCGGCCAGGCTGTTGAGCCGCCCGGCGATCCCTTGGGTGAAGCCGACCAGCCAGGTCACGTCGAAGCGGTCGGCGAGCGGCCCGGCTATGGCGACGCCATGTCCCTCCAGCCAATCGGTCCAATCGGTATAGACGGCCTGAAAATGTCCGGCATTGGCAAACAGCCACTGGCCGAGCCTGCCAAAACCCCAGATTACCGAAGAGCTGACGGCGAGAACGATTGCGATGGTGACGGTGACGGTGATGAGCAGCGCCAGGAGCTTGGGCATCCGGCGCTGCAGCGCGAACTGCACCGGCCAGACCAGCGCGATCAGAAACAGCGAAAAGACCAGCGGCACGAAGATCGACTGCGCAAAATGCATCAGCGCCAAGACCAGAATACCCGTCGCCAGATGCCCTACCATCCGACCCTCGCCTTGAACTGGCATGTCCCCTCCCCGCGCTCACCTGCTACTGGTCTAGCGCAAGATCATGTCCCAGAGAATGTCCCTGCGTCCCGCAAGGCGGATTTAGCTGATGCGCAAAGCGCAGCATCCGCAATTCGCACAGACCGATGCCGGCGAGACGCCGTCGCCGAGAATACAGCCGAAGGTTGATGCAAGGCGCGCGTGAAAACGACCGCTGGCGACAGCCGGCCGACGCACGCATGGAGCTGTCGATCCACGCGTTCACAGTAAATGTACGATCACGACATTCTGTGCGGAACTTTGGCTGTTCAGGGAAGTTGAGGTGAAGGCAAAGAGTCGAAGTGGTGATACACTCCTTACTGACTTCGGCATTGTGAGGGTGCCATGCAAACACGTGAATCCGACGTCTTCAATCTCTTCTCGGAAATCTACGGCAGTCAGACCACCGAGGAGATGAGCCTCCAGCAATATCTGCTCGCTTGCCGCGACCAGCCAGCGATGTACGCGACTGCAGCAGAGCGAATGGTGGACGCCATTGGCGCCCCAGCGCTGGTCGATACCAGCGCCGACGCCCGCCTCGGGCGCATCTTCGCCAACCGAACAATCAAGATATATCCGGCATTTGCCGAGTTCTACGGCATGGAAGACACGATCGAGCGTATCGTCGGCTACTTCCGTTATGCCGCGCAAGGGCTCGAAGAGCGCAAGCAGATCCTCTATCTGCTCGGCCCCGTCGGCGGCGGCAAGTCGTCGCTCGCCGAGCGGCTGAAGAAGCTGATGGAAGAGCGGCCGATCTACACGCTCAAGATCAACGGCCAGGTCAGCCCGATTTTCGAATCACCCCTCGGCCTGTTCCATCCCGAACGCATGGCCGACCTTCTCGAAGACAAATATGGCATTGCCC
The DNA here is from genome assembly GCF_058808215.1 of Aminobacter sp. GW821-FHT11F06. Taxonomy (NCBI): domain Bacteria; kingdom Pseudomonadati; phylum Pseudomonadota; class Alphaproteobacteria; order Hyphomicrobiales; family Phyllobacteriaceae; genus Aminobacter; species Aminobacter sp. GW821-FHT11F06. The sequence goes on from NZ_JBXARL010000002.1 coordinate 422,461, forward strand.
GGCGCCGGCTCACCGGCCTGATTTCGCCCTGGGCTGCCAAGCGGCTCGAAGAAATCGGCGGCGATGTTGCGAAGTTCTCCGTCGTCAAATTGATGCCGTCGCGGCTGCGCCAGATTTGCATCGCCAAGACCGAACCCGGCGACGAAAACAACCAGGACGTGTCGGCGCTTGTCGGCAAGGTCGACATCCGCAAGCTTGAACATTTCAGCCAGTCCGACCCCGACGCCTATTCCTACAGCGGCGGTTTGAACCGCACGACGCAAGGGCTTCTCGAATTCGTCGAGATGTTCAAGGCGCCGATCAAGGTGCTGCACCCGCTGCTCACCGCGACCCAGGAGAGCAATTATAACGGCACCGAAAGCTTCGGCGCTTTCCCCTACCAGGGCATCGTGCTTGCGCATTCCAACGAGTCGGAATGGCTGCAGTTCAAGAGCAACAGGAACAACGAGGCATTCCTCGACCGCATCCTGGTGGTCAAGGTGCCCTATTGCCTGCGCGTCACCGAAGAACGGCAGATCTACGAAAAGCTGCTGCGCGAAAGCGAGCTGGTGAGCAATCCATGCGCGCCCGAGGTGCTCGACATATTGAGCCGCTTCACCGTGTCGACACGGCTGGCCGAACACGAGAACTCGCCGCTCTACACCAAGATGCGCGTCTATGACGGCGAGAACCTCAAGGACGTCGACCCCAAGGCCAAGTCGATGCAGGAATATCGCGACGCCGCCGGCGTCGATGAAGGCATGAACGGCGTCAGCACGCGTTTTGCCTTCAAGGTGCTGTCGGAGACGTTCAACTACGACACCAAGGAGATCGCCGCCGACCCCGTGCACCTGATGTATGTGCTCGAACAGGCGATCAAGCGCGAGCAGTTCCCGGGCGAGATCGAAGCCTCCTATCTCGACTTCATCAAATCGGAGATTGCGACCCGCTATGCCGAGTTCATCGGCCACGAGATCCAGAAGGCCTATCTCGAATCCTACAGCGAATACGGCCAGAACCTGTTCGACCGCTACATCGCCTATGCCGACGCCTGGATCGAGGACCAGGACTACAAGGACCCCGACACCGGCCAGATCCTCAACCGCGGCATCCTCGACTCCGAGCTGTCGCAGATCGAGAAGCCCGCTGGCATCGCCAACCCCAAGGACTTCCGCAACGAGGTGGTGAAGTTCACGCTGAGGGCGCGCGCCAAGAACAGTGGCCGCAACCCATCGTGGACGAGTTACGAGAAGCTGCGCGAGGTGATCGAAAAGCGGATGTTCGGCCAGGTCGAGGACCTGCTGCCGGTGATCAGCTTCGGTGCCAAGCGCGACAGCACCACCGAAAAGCAGCATGCCGAATTCGTCGAGCGCATGACCGAGCGCGGCTACACGCAGCGCCAGGTCCGGCGGCTTGTCGATTGGTACATGCGGGTCAACAAGGCTGGCTGAGCGGGAGCGAACGGGGACCCACATGCCGAACTTCATCGATCGGCGCCTCAATCCCAAGGACAAGAGCCTTGGCAACAGGCAGCGTTTTTTGAGGCGCGCCCGCGAAGAGTTGAAACGGGCGATCAACGAGCGGATCAAGTCCGGCAAGATCGGGACTGCGGACCAGGACCAGATCATCCCCATCCCCCGCAAAGGCATCGGCGAGCCGACCTTTCAACGCGCACCGCATTCGGGCCGCCGGGAGGAGGTCCTTCCCGGCAACAAGACGTTTGGCACCGGCGACCGCATCCCAAGGCCAGCGGCGGGAAGCGGCAAGGGTTCGGACCCGTCATCGTCGGGCGATGGCGAGGACGATTTCCAGTTCGCGCTGTCACGCGAGGAAGTGCTCGACCTGTTCTTCGAGGATCTCGAGCTGCCCGACCTGGTGAAGCTCAACCTCAAGGAAGTGGTGACATTCCGGCCACGCCGGGCCGGCTACACCATGAGCGGCAACCCGACCAGCATCAGCGTCGGACGCACCATGTTCAACAGCTTCGGCCGGCGCATCGCGCTGAGAAGGCCGAAACAATCCGAGATCGACGCCATCGCAGCCGAGCTCCTCAAGCTGGAGGGTGAAAGGCGGCCAAGTGCCGCCACTCAGCAACGCATCGCAGCGCTGCGTGAAGAACACGCGACGCTCGCACGCCGCCGCAAGCTGATCCCCTATATCGATCCCATCGACATCCGCTTCAACCGTTTCGAACCGCAGCCGGTGCCTAATGCCAATGCGGTGATGTTTTGCCTGATGGACGTTTCAGGCTCGATGGGCGAGCGCGAGAAGGACCTCGCCAAGCGCTTCTTCGTGCTGCTGCACCTGTTTCTCAAGCGGCGCTACGAAAAGACCGATATCGTCTTCATCCGCCATACCCATGAGGCTTCGGAGGTCGACGAGGACACGTTCTTCTACAGCACCCAAAGCGGCGGCACTGTCGTTTCCACCGCACTCGACGAAATGCTGCGCGTCATCCGCGAGCGCTATCCCGCCAAGGACTGGAACATCTACGCGGCACAGGCTTCGGACGGCGACAACATCCCCAACGATTCCGAGCGCTGCGTGTCGATACTCGACAACACGCTGATGCGGCTGTGCCAGTACTACGCCTATGTCGAGATCATCGACGAGCGCGAAAGCGAGATGTTCCGCCATGCCGACAACGGCACGTCACTATGGAATGCCTATCGCGAGGTGAGTGCCGCCTGGCCGAACTTCGAGATGACGCGCATCGCCAAGCCATCCGACATCTATCCCGTCTTTCATGAGCTGTTCGCCAAGGCGCCGGCGCCAGCAAAACGCGGTTGAGGGTGCAAGGTGGAAAAGCGTTCGAAAACATCGTCGCTGCTGTTTACGAGTTCCGACTGGAACTTCGATGACCTCGCGCGCGCCTATGACGCGATCAAGGAGATCGCCGTCGACGAGCTTCGCCTCTCTTTCTACCCCAACCAGATCGAGGTGATTTCGTCCGAGCAGATGCTTGATGCCTATTCATCGATCGGCATGCCATTGATGTACCAGCACTGGTCCTTCGGCAAACATTTCGTCCATGAGTCGAACCTCTATCGCAAAGGGCGCATGGGGCTCGCCTACGAGCTGGTGATCAACTCCAACCCCTGCATCACCTATCTCATGGAAGAAAACACCATGGCGTTGCAGACGCTGGTGATCGCGCACGCCTCGTTCGGCCACAACCACTTCTTCAAGAACAACTATCTGTTCCAGCAATGGACCGATGCAGGCGCCATCCTCGCCTATATGGAGTTCGCCAAGAGCTACATCGCGCGCTGCGAGGAGAGGTATGGCCCCGCCGCCGTGGAGGCCGTGCTCGATGCCGCGCACGCGCTGATGCCGCAGGCGGTGTTCCGCTATCGCCGACGGCCGCGCCTTTCGGTCGAACGCGAACAGGCGCGCATCCGCGAACGGCTCGAACATGAGGAACGCACCTTCAGCGACTTGTGGCGGACCTTGCCTCAATCGGCCGAGGCCGGAGTGCCGCGCGAGGCCGAGACCGACATTGCGGAACGGCAATCAGCCATCGAATATCCGGAGGAAAATCTGCTGTATTTCCTGGAGAAATACAGCCCCGTGCTCAAGGCTTGGCAAAGGGAGATCCTGCGGATCGTGCGCGTCATTGCGCAATATTTCTACCCGCAGCGGCAGACCAAGGTGATGAACGAGGGCTGCGCCACCTTCGTCCACTACACGATCATGAACAGGCTGTTCGACAAGGGCAAGATCAGCGAAGGCACGATGCTGGAAGTGCTGCAGAACCACTCCAACGTGGTGTTCCAGCCCAGCTTCGACGACCCACGCTATAGCGGCATCAACCCCTACACACTCGGCTTCAACATGATGCGCGACATCCAGCGTATCTGCACGGAACCGACGGCCGAAGACCGCGACTGGTTCCCCGATTTCGCCGGCAATGGCGACTGGTGCGGCACGCTGCTCGACGCATGGGCAACCCACCGCGACGAGTCCTTCATCCGGCAGTTCCTGAGCCCGGCGCTGATCCGCGACATGCGCCTGTTTTCGCTGCAGGAAGAAGCCTCCGACCCGTATTACGAGGTGACGGCGATCCACGACGAGCGCGGCTATGAGCGGGTGCGCTCGCGGCTCGCCGACAATTACGACGTCGGGGTGATCCAGCCCGATATCCAGGCGGTCGACGCCGACCTCAAGGGCGACCGCAAGCTGCGCATCAAGCACACCGTGCACCATGGCGCGACATTGCAGGAAGAGACACGCAACGAAACGGTGCGCTACATCCAGCGCCTCTGGGGCCACGAGGTCAGCCTGGTCGGCGTCGACGACACGACCGACAAGACGCTGTACGAATTCTCGTCGAAGGAACTGGCCGAGAAGGCTTAACCGAGTGCGGCCTTCATTTTCCTGACGATGTCGGCATCGGTGTGCTTGGGCCGTGGCGCGACAAAGCCGAGTTGCAGCGCTTTCAGATTCGTCGCATCGGCGGCAGCCGAACAGGATGAATGAATCTCACGCAAAGGCAGCCGTGCCTGGATCGCGCCAAGCGTGTCGAGATTGACGCCCGACCCTGGCATGATCGCGATGCGACCACGCGCCTGCTCGAAACATTCCGCCAGCCTGTCGAGGCCCTTCAGTGCGGACGTCTCGCCACCTGACGTCAGGATGCGCTCAAAGCCGAGTTCGACGGCCAGTTCGACAGCCGCCGCAAAATCCGGGCCGGCAAGGTCGAAAGCGCGGTGAAGCGTCTTGCCGAGCCCCTTTGCGTGGGCTGACAGGCGCGAAAGCAAGTCACGATCCAGCGTGCCGTCCGGCCTGTTGGCGCCGAGCACGACACCTTCCAGTCCCGCCGCGCGCACCGCATCGATATCGGCGAGCAGAGCCATCATATCGGCATCGTCGAAGACGAAGTCCCCGGGCCGCGTGCGGATCATCGCATAGACCGGGATCGGCGCCTTGGCGGCAAGCGCCATCAGGCCGGACGATGGCGTGAGGCCGCCGGTTTCAAGTGCCGCGCAAAGTTCGATGCGGTCGGCACCACCTTCGATCGCTGCGGCCAGGCTTTGCGGGCTGTCGACGCAGACTTCGAGCAAGATCTCAGGCATGGGTCAACTCCTGGCAACCTAGGGCAGCGGCGCCGATGAGGCCGGGCTCGGTGGTCAAGGCCGCCTTGACCAGCAGCGGGCTTTGTGAACGCCGGAGCGTACGGCCGCGCACCTCGTTGTCGAGGGCGGCAATCAGTTCAGGCACGTTGGACAGGCCGCCACCGACCGGAACGACGGATGAGCCAATGATGTTGAGCGTCAGCGCCAGCGGCACGCCGACAAGTTCGAGATAGATGTCCATGGTCCTGCATGCGCGGGCTTCGCCTTGGCGCCAGCGGTCGATGATCTCGGTGCTCGACAGCACCTCGCCGCACAGCAAATGGTGCAGCTTCTCCATGCCGCGCGCACCGCCAATGGTGTCGACGCAGCCGGCCTGGCCGCAGGCGCAGGCAAAATGCGGAACATCGACCGGCGGCTTGCCAACTCTTGTAGCAAGCGCCTGGCCATGGCCCCATTCGCCGGCATAACCGCCAGCACCCCTGACGACATGCCCATCGATGACAAGGCCGCCACCGACGCCGGTGCCCAGGATGATGCCGAACACGTTGCGATGGCCGCGCCCTGCCCCGCTCGTTGCCTCGGCCATGGCGAAACAATCGGCATCGTTGGCGATCCACACCGGCAGGCCGATTTCAGCTTCGAGATCGGCGGCAATGATGCGGCCGTCGATGCAGGGGATATTGACGCATTTCAGGCTGCCGGACGCGGGATCGACTACGCCTGCGATCGAAATCGAAACGCCCTTGGTGCGGCCGCGGTCGAGCGCGACACGCTCGGCGATGACGGCAGCGAAGGCGGCAAAATCATCAAGCGGCGTTGTTACCCTGTCGATGATCTCGATTTCGCCGGCCGAGCGGGCACGGGCGCTTTTTATCGTTGAACCGCCAATGTCGAAGCAGGTAAGCATGAAATCAGTTCCCGAATAGATGATTGCCGCGGGACGTCTGGCCACAGCGCCCGAATTTCAAGACTCGCAAAGGCCCTTATGGACAGTTCGCGCAAACGACGCACCCAGCCGACCATCGCCGATGTCGCGGAGCTGGCCGGCGTGTCGCGTGCGATCGCCTCGCGGGCGCTGTCGAGCGAAAGCCGTCCTGTTTCCGCCGACAAGCGCGCGCGAGTGCTTGAAGCAGCAGACAAGCTCGGCTTCAAGCCCAATCTTCTGGCCCGCAGCCTGACCACCAAGACGGTCAACCTGATCGCGGTGATCGTCAACCACATCCATGATTTTTCCGACCTCGACCTGTTCGACCTTCTGATCAGCGACATACAGTCGATCGGCAAGCAGGTCATCTTCTTGCGTGTCGGCTCGGTCGAGCGGATCGAGGAATTCCTGCGCAATGGCGTCGCCTATCATGTCGATGCGGCACTGGTGTTTTCCGACTTCGCCGACGCCGAAAGCGTGCGGAAAATGTTCCGCAGCGACGACGTTTTGATGCTCAATGGCATGCATGACGGCACATCCCCCTCAGTGGTGCCCAACGAGGCGATCGGCATCGCCGAGGCTGTCGCCGACGCCGCCAGCAAGGGCATTGCGACAGCGGCGCTCGTGACCGGGCGCGTATCCTCTCCCGTCGAGCGGTCGCGCATCGCCAACTACAAGGCCGAGATGGCGCGGCGCGGCATCCGCCTGGTTGCGGAACTGCGCGGCGATTACTCCTACCAGAGCGGGCGCCGCGTCGCGCAGTCGCCGGAATGGCCTAGAACTGACGCGGTGTTCTGCACGTCCGATGCCATGGCGATGGGTATCATGGATGTTCACCGCGATGCCTTTCCCGGCAACAGGCCAGAGCGCTTCCGGCTCTACGGCTTCGACAATCTGTCGCTGACCGATTTCGAGGCCTACCCGATCTCCTCGATCGGCTACGACAAGAAGACCTATGTCGGCGAGATCCTGCGTTTCCTTGCGACGCCCGAGCAGTTCGGCGATGGGCAGGCAGAGGTGACTGTGCCGACCTTCTTCGTGCCACGCGCGACGTCATAGGACGGATAGCAGGAGAGCTTTCTTCAAGCCCCTCACCCTTACCCTCTCCCCGTAAGAACGGGGAGAGGGGGCGTCAGCGTTGCGGCAGTCTTCATTGGCGCTGGTGCTGCGGCCAGCCTCCTTCTCCCCGTTCTTACGGGGAGAAGGTCCGGTAGGGGATGAGGGGCAGCTCAACGCCCCCGCAATTACCAAAGCGGGGTCAGCGCCGGCGGGTTGGCGGTCTCGCCCCACCACTTCTTGTAGTTGGTCTGGTAGGCGCCGCTCTGGATGTAGTCGGACACGAACATGTCGATCCAGCGGACGAAACCCTCGTCGCCCTTGGCGACCGCGATGCCGATCGGGTCGTTGGAGTGCAGGCCCGGCAGCGTCACCAGGTTCTCGTTCTTGGTGGCGAGGTAGTCGAGCAGCGAGGAATCCTCGATGGCCGCGTCGACGCGCTTCTGCTGCAGCAGCAACACGCCTTCCGGCGAGAAGTTGTCGGTGTAGACGAGCTCGGCCTGAGGTGCCGCATTCTTGATGAAGGTCTCGCCCGTCGAGCCGCGGCCGACGACGATCTTCTTGCCGGCAAGGTCCTCAAGCTTGGCGATGCCGGAGTCCTTCTGGACGATGATGCGCAGGCCCGCACGGTTGTAGGGGATCGAGAAGTCGACCGACTTGGCGCGCTCGAGCGTCGCCGAGGTGTTGGCGACCGCGATGTCGATCTGGCCCGACACCAGCATCGAGATGCGGGCGTCGCCCGACACGTCGACGAATTCGACCGGCACGCCGAGCTTTTCAGCCAGCATGGTGGCGACGTCGACGTCATAGCCGACCGGGTTGTTCTGGGCGTCGCGGAAGCCGATCGGCTCGCCGCCGAGCGACACGCCGATGCGCACGGTGCCGCGCTCGCGGATCTCGTCGATTTTGCCGGCCTGGGCAGCACCGGTGGCGGCAAGGCCCACGGCCAGGGCCATGCCGGCGAGTTTCGTCATCAGGTTCTTCATTTTTCCCTCCCTCGGGTTTCTAGGATGTGAACGGTTCGGCGAAGCGGTGTTCCGGCTCTGGCATGTCGGTGTCCCAAAACCAGTATTTGATCTGCTCTTCGCAATTCAGGCTGACGACCTTGTGGTTGCCCTTGGCGTCGAGCGCATGGATGACGACACCGGCAAGGAAGCCGCTTTTCAGCTCGCGCAGTTCCTCGATGGCAAGCGCAATGGCCGCTTCGAGCGAATAGCCCAGCCGCATGGCAAGCACGATGGTGCGCGCCGTGCCGCAGCGCATGGTCATCTCGCCTGTATGGGTGCAGGCGGCGGCACCAAAGCGGCTGTCGGCGTAGAAACCCGCGCCAGGGATGGGCGAGTCGCCCAAACGGCCGGGATATTTCCACGCCCAGCCCGAGGTCGAGGTCACGACATTGAGCCCGCCCTGACTGTCCTGCGACAGGAACACCGTGGTGTCGCGAACGCGCTCCGGATCGGTGATGGTGCGGCTGAGCGGGGCAAGCGCGATGTCGGGGAATTTCGCCAGGTCCTCAGGCGACAGCTCCTGTTCGAGCCGCTGCCACCAGACACGCTTGCTCTCTTCATACAGCGTCTCGTCGTGAGGGAAGCCGATCTCGGTGGCGAAGCGGCGGGCGCCGTCGCCGGTCAACATGACATGCGGCAGACGCTTCATCACTTCATGGGCGAGCGCCGCCACAGGAATCGTGTCGGGAACTGCGCCGACCGAGCCGACTTCACGCGTGGTGCCGTCCATGACGCCGGCGTCGAACTCCATGCGCCCAAGCATGTTGGGCCAGCCGCCGAAGCCGACGCTGCGGACTTTCACTTCGCGCTCGACCTCGCCGATGCCGGCGACCATGGCGTCCAGGCCATGGCTACCGCCCTTCAGCAGTTCGACGCTTTTGGAGAAGCCGGGCCAGGCCTCGGAATTGGCAAGCAGGATCATTTTCAGTCTTTACGCATCTTGGAGAGAAATTGAGCCACGCGCGGCAGGGCCATGCCCTTGGCGGAGAAGAACTCTTCGGTCGGCAGGTCGGCGATAAGCACACCCTTGTCGAGGAAGGCGATGCGCGAGGAAATGGAGCGCGCGAATTCGATCTCGTGGGTGACGAAGACCATGGTGGTGCCGGTCTTGGCGAGTGCCGCCAAGATCGACAGCACCTCAGACGTCATCTCGGGATCGAGCGCGCTCGTCACTTCGTCGAGCAGGAGATAGCTCGGCTTCATCGCAAGCGCCCGGCAGATGCCGACGCGCTGGCGCTGGCCGCCGGAGAGCTGGGAGGGATAGGCGTCGGCGCGATCGGTCAGCCCGACCGACTGCAGCAGTTCGCGCGCCTCGGCCTCGGCCTGCTTGCGCGGCACCTTGAGCACTTCGACCGGGGCAAGCGCGACGTTCTGCACGGCGGTCATGTGCGGGTAGAGGTTGAACAGTTGGAAGACGGTGCCCGAGCGCTTGCGCGCTTCCGAAAGCTCGCGCGGCTTGGAAACGTCGAAGCCGTCGACAGTGATCTTGCCTGCGTCGATCTTCTCCAGGCCGTTGATGCAGCGGATGAGCGTCGACTTGCCCGAACCGCTGGAGCCCAGCACCGAGACGACCTCGCCCTGGCGGATTTCGAGATCGACGCCGTTGAGCACTGTCGCCGCGCCGAAGGATTTGCGCAGGCCCGATACGCTGATCATCAGAGACCTCTCCATGCCGTGTGCGCCCTGAGTCGCTTTTCGAAGCGGCCTCCGGCGTAGGCGACCAGCTTTGCGGTCAGGTAGTAGAGCGCGCCGACGGCGGTCCAGACGATGAACGGCTTGAGCGTGCGCAGGTTGAGTATGTTGCCGACCTTGGTCAGGTCCATGACGCCGATCACCGAGATCAGCGAGGTGACCTGCAGCTGGTTGACAAGGAGGCCGGTGAGCGGGCCGATGGCGAAGGCGGCAGCTTGCGGTGCGATCACCCGGCGCAGGGTCTGCCAACGCGTCAGGCCAAAGACGCGCGCGGCCTCGATCTGGTCGCGCCCGACCGACTCGATCGCCGAGACGGCAATGACATAGATGAAGGCGGCACTGTTGCCGGACAAAGTGATGACGGCGGCTTCGGTCGGCGTGACGTTGATCTTGAGGAAGGCAGGCAGGCCGAAGAACACCAAAAACAGCTGCACCAGCACTGGCGAGTTCTTGAGCAGTTCGGCAAAAAAGGTGACGAGTTGCATCAGCACCGGCACGCGATAGAAGCGGATCACCGCCCAGAGCGAACCGATGATGAGCCCGATCAGCGTCGTCGAGACAAACAGCGCCACCGACACGCCAAGACCCTGCAGGAGCAAGATAATGTCGAACGGCGTGAAATCCCCGTAGCGCATCAGACCGCTCCCTCAGACTGGTGACGGTTGAGGTAGCGGTGGAGCATGCCGATGAGGATCGAGACGGAATAGGTCAGCGCGGCGTAGGCGACCAACAGCACGAAGTAGACCTCGAACGGCCTGAAGGTGTTGGAGGCGACGATCTTGGCCGAGCCGGTCAGCTCGTTAAGCGTGATTGTCGACAGGATCGACGACGTCAGAATCAGGTTGATGAAGACCGAACCCAACGGCCTCACCGAGGCGCGGAGCGCGATCGGCAGAATGATCCGGCGGAAGATGGTGCTTTTCCTGAGACCGCTGACCTGCGCTGCCTCGATGATACCAGGGTCGATGGCCAGGATGCCCGAGCGGATGACATCGGAGGTGAAGGCGCCGCCGGCGACCGACAGGGCAACCACGCCGGTGGTGAAGGCATCGATGTAGATGCCGATCTCGGGCAGGCCGAAATAGAAGAAAAACAGCTGCACGATGAAGGGGATGTTGCGGAAGATGTCGACATAGATCGCCGCCAGCCTGTTGAGCAGCGGCGAGGCCGATGTCCGCATAGCGCCAACGGCCAGGCCGAGCACAAGCGAGCCGATGACGGCAAGCGTGCAGGCCTGCAGCGTCAGCCAAGCCCCCTCCAGCAGGAAGGGGATATGCTTCGCAAGGATCGACAGGTCGAACTTCAAGCGGCACATTTCCCAAAAGTGAAACCGGTTTCACTCTGCAAAACGACCAAGGCGATGTCAACGCCCGCGCGGGCTGTGTTTTCAGTTTTTCAGAAGGGACGTTTTGCCTGACAGCAAGCCGCTGATGACGATGGTTCCGTAGCCATCTGGAACAGAGCTGAGGGACCGGGCGTCCGCCGAAGCTCTTGGATTTGCCTCGGGTGACCGGACGCCCGGCCAGCATTCCCCCCAAAGCTCACTTTCATATTGCCGGCTCAAACAGGCGAGGCTGCTTGATCCCTAGCCGGCGGCAGCTGGCTATTTGCCGTTGTGCCCGTGGTCACCGCCGCCATGATCGCTACCACCACCTTTGTGGTCGCCACCACCTTGGTGATCGTTGCCACCACCCTTGTTGTCGCCGCCACCCTTGTGGTCGCCACCACCCTGGTGATCGTTGCCGCCGCCCTTGGGATCGCCACCGCCTAGGTGATCGTTGCCGCCACCCTTGTTGTCGCCGCCACCCTGGTGATCGTTGCCACCACCCTTGTGGTCACCACCGCCTTGGTGATCGTTGCCGCCACCCTTGTTGTCGCCGCCACCCTGGTGATCGTTGCCACCACCCTTGTGGTCACCACCGCCTT